>JBOGOE010000138.1:0-4471 GCA_050747445.1 Candidatus Polarisedimenticolia bacterium
ACGGCCGGCGCGTGCGCCCATAGCTCAGTTGGATAGAGCGTCGGACTACGAATCCGAAGGTCGCAAGTTCGAATCTTGCTGGGCGCACCAGCCACCCCTGAACCCCTCGGACTCTCCCTCCGGGGCGTGTTCAGCCGCGCCTCACCCGAACCGCCGCGTCTCAGGGGTCTGGCGGTCCCCCGGCCGCTCGTCGTAGTATCGGTGGTCCCGTCGAATGGAGGAGGGTGCCGATGAGCGCGTTCCCGCGTCTGGTCGTGGCCGTGTCCGTCCTCGCTCTGGTCGCGTCGTGCGCTCCCGCCGGCCCCGCGAAGGAGGCGGCGCCGACGGACCCGGTGCGGGCGGGGCTGCTGCTGTTCAACGACCCGTCGTTGTCGGGCGACGGGACGTGGGCCTGCGCCTCCTGCCATCCGCGCGGCGGCCACACCGACAACCGGACCTACGTGGGAACCGGGATCGTGCCCGACGGCCAGCCGGACGGCAGGAGCGTGCCGCTCCTGTGGGGCGTGAAGGACACCGCCCCGTACTCCTGGGCGGGAGGGAAGACGCTGCATGACACTATCAAGGGGATCATCGTCAACCGGATGAAGGGGAAGGAGCCGGCGCCGGAGCAGCTGGATGCCCTGGCCGCCTACCTTGGTTCGCTGGAGTTCCCGAACAACCCCAACCTGAATCCCGACGGCTCGCCGAGCAACGCCGCCCCGGTGGCGGCGAAGCGCGGCTGGCAGGTGTTCCAGCGGGCATCGTGCAACATCTGCCACGTGCCGCCGGTCTTCGCCAAGGCCGACAACGAGGACATCGGGAGCGGCGGTTCGTTCAACGTGCCGTCGCTCCGGGGGCTGCCGTCGACCGCTCCCTACTTCCACGACGGGCGGTTCCCGGATCTCCGGGCGCTCCTGCCGGCGAAGATCGACTATCTCAGGAAGCTGGGTTCGACCGAGAAGTTCGGCGACCAGGACCTGGAGGATCTTCTGGCCTATCTCGACACGCTGTGAGGGGCGCGGCGGGACGCGCGCCTTCGCGGCCGGCCGGTCTCAGCGGATGTCGCTCTTGCGGATCCACCCCGGCCACTGGATGAAGTCGCCGTTCGAGAAGACGATGTCGCAGTTGTAGGAGTCGGTCGGTCCGACCTTTCCGAGACCGTCGTCGGCCCCGTCGCTGGCGAAGGAGACCAGGACGTACTGCGTCCCCTCCGGGTCGGTGCGGTACAGGAGCGGATTCCCCCAGGCGTCCTTCATCTGGAGCGCCGCCAGGGTGTCGGCCGGCAGCTTCTTCCCGAGACAGGTCAGGGCGGTGGCGAACTGCGAGCAGATCGGGAACCGCCCCTCCCGGTTCTTGGCGGTCGATTCGATGACGCCGGCGACCCGCTTCATGTCGACCATCGTCCGCTTCTGGTTGCCGTAGGCGAAGGGCTCCCCCAGCCCGAGCGCGTCGGCCTGCTTCTGCGTCATCGACTCCCCCATCACGCCGGTCAGCATCAGCATCCGTATGAAGGTCTTGGCGACGGCCGAGTCGGCGGCGATCTTGGACGCCACGATCGCCTTGCCGCGGTCCTCGGTCATGATCTTCTGGACCAGGTGGCCGATCGCCTCCTCGTTCTGGAGGATCCGCTCGATCACCGCCTGCCGGTCGTTCGGCGGCCCGATCAGGCGGTCGATGACCTCCTGGCGGGAGGAGGGATTGGTCACCAGGGCCTCGATCAGATCCTTGCGTTTTTCCTCGTCGGCCGCGAGCTTCCGCGGGTCGGCGCAGGACAGGACGGCGGGCAGGACGACCACGACGGCGAGCAGGACGGAACGGATGGCCTTCATCTTTATATGCCCCCTGCGTTCGAACGAACCCGCAGCCCAATTTATGCCCGCCGGCGGTCCCGTCAAGACCGGGGGCGCAGGTCGCGGGGCCGCCCCCGCCCGGCGCTGCGGTGCCGGTGCAGAGCTCCCGAACCGGTATCACTCGCGGCCGGGCCGGACCTCGATACATTTTCGTAGTGCAGTCGGGCCGGTCCGGCGCCGGCACCGATTCCACCCGGAGGCCTCCCTCGCACCGGCCGCCTCCGGGCCCCGGCGCCGGACCGACCTTCGCGCACGTGGCCGGCGCCCCGCGCTGCAACCCGCGTCCCGCCCTCAGTGCAGAATCGTTCCGCCCCGAACGCCGTGTCCTCCAAGGAGTTGAGCGGATATCATTTGTGCACTTTTCTTGACTCGATTCCCGCCGCGGTCATATTCGATGAGGACGGCGGCGACTCGGTGGCGGGGGGCAGCAGGGCGCCCGCGGTCGCGGCCGGAGGGAGGTCCGATGCGTTCAGCCATCCTCAAATCGTTCGTCGTTCCCGCCGCGGCGATCGCGCTCGCGGCGGCGACGGTGGTCGCGGCCGACCAGGCCGATCAGAAGCATTCGACCGCGCGGGCGGGGACGGTGCCGGCCAGGGCGGTGGTACCGGGACAGTTGAAGAAGTTCCACGTGACCGCGTCCGAAGGAAGGATCGCGCCGAACGTCCTGCGGGTCCGCAAGGGGGAGTCGGTGCAGATCGTGTTCGTCAGCAAGGACGGGAACTACGGGATCAAGATCAAGGAGTTCAACGTCAGCGCCAAGGCGACACCCGAAAAGCCGGCGGTCGTGTCGTTCGTCGCCGACCGGCTCGGCACCTTCGAGTTCCGCTGCGCCCGATCCTGGAACATGAAGAAATGGAGCAGTAACGGCACCCTGATCGTCGACTAGCCCGGGTCACGCCCGGGTTTCTGCCCCTGGGGTCATCCCGGGGAACCTGAAGACGGCCCTCCGGGGCCGTCTTCTTGTTATCGGGGCGTGCTATCCTCCGCCCCGTTCCCATGGCGACACGGCGACGGAGGTCCGGCGCGGACCGGGACGCGGCCTGGATGGGGCGCGCCCTGCGCCTCGCCCGGGCGGCGGCGCGCCGCGGCGAGGTGCCGGTCGGGGCTCTGGTCGTCGAGGGGACGCGCGCCCTCGGCGCCGGCTCGAACCGGCCGATCGCCGCCTCCGATCCCACCGCCCACGCCGAGATCGTCGCCCTCCGGCGGGCCGCCCGGGCGCGGCGCAACTACCGGCTCACCGGCGTCACCCTGTACGTCACCCTCGAGCCCTGCCTGATGTGTCTGGGGGCGATGATCCACGCACGGATCGGACGCCTGGTGTTCGGCGCCCGCGACCCCAGGGTGGGGGCGGCCGCGCTCGCCGCGGGCCGCGGGACCCCCGGTCTCAACCACCGGTTCGAGGTGGCCGGGGGAGTCAGGCAGGAGGAGAGCGCCGCGCTGCTGCGGGCTTTTTTCCGGACCCGCCGCACTACCCGGACAGGCTCCTAGGAGCCGGCTCCTAGCGCGGGGGGACGGCGGGCGGGTCGATCAGGCTCCCCTGACGCGCCATCAAGTGACG
This sequence comes from Candidatus Polarisedimenticolia bacterium, assembly GCA_050747445.1. Classification (GTDB taxonomy): domain Bacteria; phylum Acidobacteriota; class Polarisedimenticolia; order Gp22-AA2; family Gp22-AA2; genus JBOGOE01. The sequence goes on from JBOGOE010000138.1 coordinate 3,388, forward strand.
GTAGGCCAGGGCGTAGGCCGTGACCACCACCCCCCAGGCGACGAACACCCCGACGAAGAACACCAGCATCCCCAGGAACAGGATCAGGCAGGAGGCCAGCCCCAGAAGGAACAGCCTCCATCGATACCCTTCCGTGAGCCGGGCGCTCAACCGCATCGCCTCCCAGAAATCGACCGGACGCTCCGCCAGGATCGGATAGGTGAAAGTCCACAGGATCATCAGGATGACCCCGGGGACGACGAAGAACAGGAACCCCACGCCGATCAGGACCCCCATCACCAGGGTGGCGAGAAAGCCGTCCAGCAACCGATCGAACGACTCGAACATCATGCCGACGCTGGGGGGCCGACCCGCGAGCATCCCGAGGACGGCGCGCCAGATTCCGATCATCACCGCCCCGGTCACCACGAACTGGGCGATCCAGCCGATGTACGGCACCGAGCCGATGGCGCACAGGATGAAGAACATCGCGCCCAGGATGAACCAGTGGGGCCGCACCAGGTCCCAGGCGCGGCTGAGAAGATCCCAGACCCGGAACTCGGCGATCGGGGCGCCGTTGGACGCCGGACCGCCGGCCGCCGCCGCGGAGCCGGGGTCCTCGAACAGGTCGGCGATCTCCGGGAGGGAGCGCGCCTCGACCGGCTCCCCCGACTCCAGCCGGATCCTGCTGCCGGCGACGATCCGGCGCTCCGCGACCCACCGCCGCAGCATCGAACCGTCCGCCGGGCCGTACTCCCTGCCGTCCGCGCCGATCACCCAGAACGCATCCGCCATCGGTGGTTTCCTCCGGGGAGTTGGTACGCGCGCCGCCGGCGCCGGTTCCCGGACCCCATCATGCCCCGGCGGGTCCTGGGATACAATCCCCCGCGGAGAGGTACCGAAGCGGTCATAACGGGCCCGCCTCGAAAGCGGGTTGGGGCCTAATCAGTCCCACGTGGGTTCGAATCCCACCCTCTCCGCCAGCCCTCTCCGGAGACCCCGCTCCGTCGCGTGCATCCCGTGCGGCCGACCCTTCGCATCCTGTCCGATCACGAGGCCCTGAGCCGCCGGGCCGCGCTGGAGTTCGCCCGGCGCGCGGTGGCGG
>JBOGOE010000139.1:0-2693 GCA_050747445.1 Candidatus Polarisedimenticolia bacterium
ACGACGGCGGGTGTCGCGTCGGTCGATCCGTCGTCGACCACCAGGATCTCGAAATCGCGGTAGGTCTGCGCGAGCGCGCTATCGACCGCCTCGCACAGAAGCGCGGCGCGGTTGTAGGTGGGGATGATCACGCTGACGCGCGGCGCCCGGTCGGACTGCATGTGGCTCGGCTCCCCGTGAAAGACCCTGCGTTCGCCTAGAATTGCAGGGTCCGGCGGCGCTGTCAAGACCCCGCGCGGCCGCGCGCTGCCTTGACACCGCGCGCGGCGTCCGGCTACTGTACGGCCACCGTCAAGGGACAGGCTGTTTCCCCGGGAGTCGCATCGTCTTGGGTCGCGAAAAGCCCACACGCGTCGGGATCGTCGGTTGCGGCTACTGGGGTCCGAACCTCGTGAGGAACTTCCTGATCACCCCCGGGTGCGTGGTCGCGGCCGCGTCGGACCTGCGACCGGAGCGGCTCGAATCGCTGCGCCGCGTCCATCCGCAGATCCACCTGACCGAGCGCGCCGAGGAGATCCTGCGCGACCCGTCCATCGACGCCGTCGCGATCGTCACCCCGGTCGCGACCCACTTCGAGCTGGCGCGGCTGGCCCTCGAGGCCGGCAAGCACGTGCTGGTCACCAAACCGATGACCCGCACCCTGGCCGAGTCCGGCAACCTGGTGGCGCTCGCGCAACGGCGCGAGCGGGTGCTGCTCGTCGATCACACCTTCATCTACAGCGGGCCGGTCCGGACGATCCGCGAGCTGATCGATCGCGGCGAGCTGGGCGACATCTATTACTTCGACTCGATCCGGGTCAATCTCGGACTCTTCCAGCCGGACGTCAACGTGCTGTGGGATCTCGCCTGCCACGACATTTCGATCCTGCTGCACCTGGTCGACAAGGAGCCGGTCAGCGTCGCGGGGATCGGGGCGCGGCCGATCCCCGACGCCCGCGGCCCGCTGGAGAGCCTGGCCTATCTCGTCGTCCGGTTCCGCGACGAGACCATCGGTCACATCCATGTGAGCTGGCTGTCGCCGGTCAAGATCCGCCGGACGATCCTGGGCGGCAGCCGCAAGATGGTGGTCTACGATCACCTCGACCCGGACAACCAGGTGAAGGTGTACGACAAGGGGGTGGAAATCCGGACCGCCGAGGCGGCCAACGAGGCGCGCGTGCAGTACCGCGTCGGCGGGATGGTCGCCCCGAAGGTCGATCAGGGAGAGGCGCTGGGGACCGAATGCCGCCACTTCATCGACTGCATCCGCAGCGGGGCCCCCCCGATCACGGACGGACGATCCGGTCTCGCGGTGATGCGGCTGCTGGAGGCCGCGCAGCGCTCGATGGAGGAGCGCGGCCGCGAGGTCGCGGTGGATCTCGCCGACCTGCGCGGAGCGCGGCGATGAGCGACGCCTGGCGCGCGCACCCGCTGGCGCTGGTCGAAAGCGGGGAGATCGGTCCGCGCACCCGCGTCTGGGCCTGGGCCCACGTCATGAAGGGGGCGCGGATCGGAGCCGACTGCAACATCGGCGAGCACTGCTTCATCGAGCAGGGGGTGACGCTCGGCGACCGGGTCACGGTGAAGAACGGCGTCGCCGTCTGGGACGGGGTGACCGCGGAGGACGACGTGTTCCTCGGCCCGAACGCCGTGCTGACCAACGACCTGCGGCCGCGGAGCCGGGTGCGACGCGGCGGACCGGTGCCGACATTGCTGCGGCGCGGCGCGACCGTGGGAGCCAACGCGACGATCCTGTGCGGCATCACCGTCGGCGCCTGGGCGATGATCGGCGCCGGCGCCGTGGTCCTCGCCGACGTCCCGGACCACGCCCTGGTCGTGGGAAACCCGGCCCGGAACGTGGGGCGGGTCTGCCGCTGCGGTACGCGGCTCAAGGGCACGGCCACGGCGATGCGCTGCGCGGAGTGCGGGGCGGACTATCGGTTCCGCGGCGCGAAGGTGATCGGGCGGGGCGACGCCCGGGACGCGTGACCGCCGGCGGGGACGCCCGGCGCCGGTCTCAGACGGGGGCGCCGGATCGCCGGTGCGCCACCGCGATGGTGATCCTCCCGAGCAGATTCGCCGGATGCAGCATCCAACGAAGATGACGCCGGTGAAGGGCCTCCCGGTCGCGGTACCGGCCGCGCAGAAGCTTGCGCCGGAGCGACAGCGCCAGGAGCGGGTACAGAATCAGGCAGGGGATCCAGGCGCTCCGTCTCATGCGGTTGGTGGCGAGCGCCGTGAGGTCGGCGCCGTGGCGCTCGAGGTGGAACAGGACCTCCGGGAGGCCGATCGGGTTGATGTGCTCCATGAAGTAGTCCGGGCGTCCCGGTTCGATCGGGAACGGCGCGCAGTCGGTGTAACCGTACAGGAAGAAATGCCACCGCGACGTCAGGCTGAGGATGTTCGGCGTCGTGATCACGATCACGCCGCCGGGCTTCGTGACGCGCACGATCTCGCCCATGAACCGGAAATGATCCTCGATATGCTCGATCGTCTCGATGCTGATGACGGCGTCGTAGCGGCCGTCCGCGCAGGGAATCGACCGGTTCAGATCAGCCTTCAGGAACGGGACATCGGGGCAGCGGAAGTTCTCCAGTTGGGCGTCGCACGCGTCGACCGCGTAGCCGCGGTCCTTGAGGATCCGGCTGAAATACCCCTGACCGGCCCCGACGTCGAGGACGAGGCGCCCCGGACCGGCGGGGAGATACGGCAGG
>JBOGOE010000140.1:0-4006 GCA_050747445.1 Candidatus Polarisedimenticolia bacterium
CCGAGCCGCTTCCCGAGCGGGACCTTCTCGACGTGCGGCGCATCCAGGCCGGCCGCGAGGCGGCCGGCGACCAGGGGCTCCTGGCGCGGGCGTCGTCGCTCGCCTGGGCCGTGGCGGCGGGCCATCCGCCGGTTCCACCTGTCGCGGAGACGGCGGCCGAGGCGAAGCGGCTCCAGGAGATCGCGGCGCGCTACTTCAAGCCGGGGAGCTGGATCGTGGTGCGCGCCGGCCCCTGATCCAGGTCCCGCTGCGTCCGCCGCTCTTGCGGAGAAGCCGGACGGCGCCGATGGTCATCCCCCGGTCGGCCGCCTTCGCCATGTCGTAGATCGAGAGAAGGGCGGCGGCGACCGCGACCAGCGCCTCCATCTCGACTCCGGTGCTGAACCGGGCGCGTGCGGTCGCCTCGACGAGGACCCTGCGGCGGCGGCCGTCGAGACGGATGCTGACGCCGACGTGCTCCAGCGGCACCGGGTGGCAGAGCGGGATCCACTCGGCGGTCCGCTTGGCGGCGCCGATCGCGGCGAGACGCGCCACCGTGGCGGCGTCCCCCTTCGCCAGGCGGCCGGCCCGCAGCGCCGCGAACGCCTCCCGGCCCATCCGGATCTCCCCCGCCGCCACCGCGACCCTCCCGGTCCACGGCTTCCCCCCCACGTCGACCATGCGGGGCCGGCCGCGCGCATCGAGATGCGTCAGCCGCGCGCGCCGCGCCGTCGCGATCCGCCGCGCCGCCATCACCCGCCTCCTTCGAGGATCGCCGCCGCCCGCGCCAGGTCCTCCGGTGTGTTGACGTTGAGGAACATTCCGGCTCCGCCGCACGCGGCCAGATCGGCATCCTCCAGGTAACGGGTCCGGATCCGCCCGAGGACCCGATGGAGCGCCCGCTCTCCCGCCGCGACACCGGCGTCCATCGCCGGCAGGCAGCCCCTCCCCCAGGCGGCGCACAGGACCTGGAGCTCTCCGTCGGCGCGGGGGACGACCGCCTCCCAGTCGGGGGCCTCCGCCGCCAGCCGCCGCAGCAGCGCCTCGGTCAGGAGCGGCAGGTCGCAGGCGAGCGCGACGGCGAAGGGGGCGCCGGTGGCCCGCAACCCGAACCGCAGGGCGGCGAGCGGGCCCTCGCGCCCGCCGCCGGCCGCCGCCTCGTCGAGCCGCCTCACGCCGTGGAGCGGCAGCCCGGGCCGCGGCGGACCGACCACGACCGGGTCGCCGCCGGCGCGACGCACCTGATCGACCGCGCGCTCCAGGAGCGTTTTCCCCCCGAGCCTGAGAAGCGCCTTGTCCCGCCCCATGCGCGTCGCGGCGCCTCCCGCCAGGATCAGGCCGGTCCACACGGCGGGGAGCGTAGCAGAAAACCTCCGGCGACCGGTACAATGCGCGGGGAGACCGCCCTCATGACCGCGCCCGCGCCCGCCCCGCCCCGGCCCGCTCCGGGGCCGCGCCCCTACCGCCGCGTCATCCGCCGCTTCGTCCGTCTCGGCGCGCGCGACGAGGTGGCGCGCCTGCTCGACCGCATGCATCCGGCCGACGTGGTCGAGACGCTGCGCACCCTGTCGCCGCCGGAGCGCAAGACCTTCGTCGACATGCTGCTGGCGCACGAGCGCGCCGGATCGGTCCTCGCCGATCTGCCCGAGCCGGTGCTGGCGGACCTGCTGGCGCAGGTCGGCGACGAGCGCGTGGCGGTGCTGGTGGCGCGTCAGCCCCCCGACGAGGGGGCCGACCTCCTGGGACTCCTGCCGGAGGCGCGGGTCGAGTCGGTCCTTGGCCGCCTCGACGAGAAGACGTCGGCGGTCCTCGATCGCCTCCTGACCTACGGCCGGGAGACGGCGGGGGGCATGATGACCACCCGCTTCGTCGCCCTGGAGCGGCGCACCCGCGTCGGCGAGGCGATCGCGCGCATCCGTTCGGAGCCCGAGGCGGAAATGGTCTTCTATGTCTACGTCGTCGACGAGTCCGGACGCCTCGACGGGGTGGTGTCGCTGCGCCAGCTGGTGCTGGCGCGCCCGGAGCAGGAGCTGCACGCCATCATGAACCCGCGGGTCATCCGGGTGCGCGCGGTTCAGAGCCGCGCCGAGGTGACCGACGTGATCTCCCGGTACAACCTCCTGGCGGTGCCGGTGGTGGACGCCTCCAACACCCTGCTCGGCATCGTCACGGTGGACGACGCGATCGACGTCCTGACCGACCAGACGACGCGCGAGGTCTACCGGATGGCCGGTCTCAACACCGAGGACCGGGTCACCAGCCCGGCGCTCGCCTCGGTGCGCCGCCGACTTCCATGGAACATCCTCAATCTCGGCACCGCGCTCCTGGCCTCGACCGTCGTCTGGCTGTTCGAGGGCTCCATCGAGCAGATCGTGGCGCTGGCGACCTTCATGCCGATCGTCGCCGGCATGGGGGGGAACGGCGCCACCCAGACCCTCACCGTGATTACCCGGGGGATCGCGCTTGGCGAGCTTGATTTCTCCACCGCGCGCCGCGCCATCCTGAAGGAGGTCCTCGTCGGTCTCACCATCGGGGTGGCCACGGGGACGCTGATGGCCGTGATCGCCTTCCTCTGGAAGGGGAATCCGAAGCTCGGGATGGTGATCGGTCTCGCCATGGTCCTCAACCTGTTCGTCGCCGGGCTCGCGGGGGCCACGGTGCCGGTGGTGCTCAAGTGGATGGGGCTCGACCCGGCGACCGGCTCCGGCGTCCTGGTCACCACCTTCACCGACTGCGTCGGGTTCCTGTCGTTCCTGGGACTGGCGACGCTTCTGCTTCTTTGAGGGGCCGCGCCATGGACGGAAGGTCCGGATGATCGAACGCGACCCCCCGCCGCGCGATCCTGCGGACGGGCCCGAGACCGATCTGCCGGCCGGCATCCGCTACGACCCCGACCTCGCCGTCCACGAGCCGATGCAGGTGCCGGTGGGGCCGCAGACCGTGACCCGCCGGCGGTCCCCCCTGCTGATCTTCGCTCTCGGGACCGCGCTCCTGGCCGCGCTCGTGTACGTGCTCTTCGGTCTGATTGCCAGCGAGGGGAAGAGCTCCACCGACTATCTCGGTGAGATCCGGATGCGCGGCGGGGGCGCGTGGCAGGCCGCCTGGGAGCTGTCCCGCCTGATCCCGCTGGAGGACCCGTCGCGGCGCGGTCCCGATCTGGCCCCGCAGATCGCCCGGCTGTTCGACGAAGCACGGGGGTCGGACGCGCGGCTCCGCCGCTATCTGGCCCTCTCCCTCAAGGAGCTGGCGGACCCGCGCACCGCATCGACCCTCGCGGCGGCCGTGCGCGACGACCCCGATGTGGAGACGCGGCTCTACGCCGCCTGGGGGCTCGGGGCGATCGGCGATCCGGCCGCCGCGGCGACGCTGACGGCCCTGCTGGAGGATGGGGAGCCCGACCTGCGCAAGATCGCGGCCCACTCGCTGGGGTCGCTGGGGGCCGAATCCGCCGTCGACGACGCCCTGGCCAGCCTGATGCACGATCCGGTCGAGGACGTCGCCTGGAATGCCGCCCTGGCGCTGGCCCGCCACCGGGACCCCCGCGGCCTGCCCCTGCTCCGCCGGATGCTCGACCGCACCTATCTCGACGGGGTGACCCGGCCCGACCCGGGGGGTCGCAGGGTGCCCCTGTCGGAGATCCAGAAGGAGGATGCCCTGGTCAACGCCCTGTCCTCGGTCGCCCGCCTGCGGGATCCCGCCGCGGCGCCCGCGATGCGGCGGCTTCAGGGGAGCGATCCGAGCCTGCGGGTGCGTGAGGCCGCCCGGGCGGCGCTTGCGGCGCTCGGGGAGCCCGCGATCCGGTATTGACAGGGCGGTGGATTCGGCCGAAGATAGCGCCCTTTGCGGGCATGATTGTGATTTTTTTCACGATGTCGGGAACCCCATGACCGACGAACCACAGAAACCCGCCGCCCCGACGGGAGCGACCCCGGGGCCGGCCCCGGCCGCACCCGCCACGGCCGCCGGCCCGCCTCAGGTGATCCCCGCTGCGAAACAGGTCGCGGCGCCGATTCGATCGGCCGCCTAC
>JBOGOE010000141.1:0-5650 GCA_050747445.1 Candidatus Polarisedimenticolia bacterium
TCTGCAGCCGGCCGGCGCAGAGATTGAAGATGACGACCACCAGCTTCCGTTCGGCCCGTTCCCGGCAGGTCCGGGGGGCCGGGGCCAGCAGCGCCGCGCAGGGGTCGACGTCCGGCAGACCGAGGTCGTCGAGAATCCCGCGCGCGCACGGCAGGATCCGATCCGCGAAGCCCGGCTCCGCCGGCGGCCCGCCCCCGGTGCCGCATTGCTTCTCCCAGAAGCCCGGACCGAGGGGATCCGGTACGCAGGGGGGGAGGTAGGTCACCTCGAGGAGCGGGCGGCTGGCGATCTCGGGGTGCTCCCGCGCATCGAAGCGCTTGACCGTGGTCGGGCGGCCCTCGTCCCCGGCGAGGAGCCAGCCGTGGGCGGTCTCCGGGTGGTCGAGCCAGGACTGGACGTCCGCGGTCATTTCCAGGGTCGGGCCCCAGATGTAGAAGCCGTTCTGATCGACCAGGGTCGCCGCCCTGGGCGCCGGGTCGAAATCCCCGCCCGGCATCAGCCAGAAGACATCCTCGTGGAAGCGATGGATCCAGGTGGCGTCCCCTTCGACCGCGGGGGCTCCGCCGCCTCCCGAGGCGCTGGACGCCCCCTCCCCCCAGCCGTCCAGGACCCGGTGGAGGGGGACCGGGACGGGCCCCGCGTTGGTCGCCGACATGTTGAGCCGCAGCGTGGCCCCCGTCACGATGGAGCCCGCCGGGATGGCGGATGCCACGTCGAAGGCGATCAACCCCCGGCGTATCGAGTCCGCGAGGGAGCTGTTCCGCCCCGCGAAAAATGCGGGTCCCGAGCCGTTCGCCAGGGAGCCGGTGGCGCTCTCTATGAGGGTGGCGTCCCTCAGGGGCTCGAGAAGCGCCACCTCGGCGCGCGCGCCGGCCACCCCGGCCCCCAGCACAAGGACAAGGGCCGACAAAAGTTGCGCGTACCTGCCGGCGGGCTGCCGACCCGGTCGATGCGGCATTTCCCTGCTCCCTCCGCGCGAAATCTCCGGCGAATCGGGTCATTGTCAATGGAATTCCCGGTGGCATCACGCTTGCTGTGGTGGCAAGCATCGCCGTCGTTCGCCGGGAGCGATGTCGTGGGGAGGGGAGCATGGATGAGAACCGTTCGACCGGGAAGCCGTTGCCAATCCTGATCGCGACATGTCTGATCGCCGGGGTCCTGGGATCGCTTGCGCCCGCCCTGGCCGACACCGTCACGCTCCAGCCCCGCAAGGACAACACGCTCTACGAGCCGATCGCGCAGGACAACTTCCAGGATCGGAGCGACGGCGCCGGTCCCACCATGTTCGTCGGCAGGGTGAACGACGCCGACGCCGACCCCGGTCCGGGGATCCGGACGGCCACCCGCCGGGCGGTCCTGGCGTTCGACATCGCGGCGGCGATCCCGGCCGGCTCTGCCATCAACAGCGTCCAGCTCACCCTGTACGCCGACAAGGTGAAGGTCTCGACCGCCTACACCGTCGGTCTCCACCGCCTCCTGTCCGACTGGGGCGAGGGGACATCGAACACCGGCAACTCGCAGCAGGGGCGGGGGGAGCCGCCGACGCCGGGCGACGCCACCTGGCACCACACCTTCTACCCCGACCGGTTCTGGTCGATCCCGGGAGGCGATTACTCGCTGAGCGCGAGCGCCTCGCGGACCGTCGGGAACACGGGTTTCTACGCCTGGGGCTCGACCGCGGCGATGGTCGCCGACGTCCGATCCTGGCTCTCCGATCCGGCGGGGAATTTCGGCTGGGTCGCGATCGGGACCGAGACCACCAGCGAGACGGCGAAACGCTTCGGCACGCGGGAGAACACCGGACAGACCGGCGGCGTCACGTGGAGACCGAGGCTCGTGGTCGACTACACACCGCAATCGATCAGCGGCGCCTGCTGTCAGGGGGGGACCTGCGCGGTCACGACGCCGACGGCCTGTCTGGCGCTGCCGGGCACCTATCAGGGGGACGGGACCAGCTGCTCCCCCAACCCGTGCGTCGTTGCGGTCGGCGCCTGCTGCGCGCCGAACGGGACCTGCTCGGAGGTGACCCAGAGCACGTGCGCGGGCACCGGGGGCGCCTATCAGGGGGACGGCTCGACCTGCGCCGCCGCCGACTGCCCGATCCAGCTCACCCCCTATCTCGATCCACTGCCGATCCCCGCGGTGGCGACGCCCACCTCCGGGACGCCCGGGGGGGCGGCGACCTACACCCTGACGATGCGGGAGTTCGAGCAGGTGTTGCACAGCCAGCTGCCGGCGACCCGCGTCTGGGGCTACCACGACGGCGTCGCCGCCGTCGGCACGCCGGGTCCGGTCGTCGTGGCCCGCACCGGCCAGCCGGTGACCGTCAACTGGGTCAACGACATCCGCGATTTCGAGACCAACGCGCCCCGCACCAATGACCATTACCTCGACGTCGACGTCCAGGAGGACGGCGCGGGGAACGTCTGCATCATGGGGGCGGAGGATGCAGCGAAGACGGTCGGTCACCCGCACGGCGGCCACGTCCCGGCGATCTACGATGGCTATCCCGAGGCGACCTTCCTGCCCGGCGACCCGCCGGTCCCCTACATCTATCCGAACAACCAGCAGGCGGGGTATCTGTGGTTCCACGATCACGCCCTCGGGATCACGCGGCTCAACGTCTACATGGGGCTCGCGGGGCTGTACCTCCTGCGCGACGCCGTGGAGGACGCCATCAACCTGCCGCAGGGCCCGTACGAAGTGCCGCTCGTGATCCAGGACCGGAAGTTCAACCCGGACGGCACGCTCCGCTATCCGGCCATGTGGATGGATCACTGGTTCGGCGACAAGGTGATGGTCAACGGGAAGGTCTGGCCCTATCTCGACGTCCGGCGGGGGAAGTACCGCTTCCGGCTGCTGAACGGCTCGGGCTCGCGCGTCTACACCCTGACGCTCCGGCCGTCTTCGGGGTCGCTGTCCTTCACCGTCATCGGAACCGAGGGGGGCCTCCTGGAAGCGCCGATCCGCGGCGTCCCGTCGATCACCCTCGGTCCCGGGGAGCGCTACGACGTGGTGGTCGATTTCGCCGGATTCGCCAATGGCGACGAAATCCTCCTGACCAACAGCGCCGGGGCCCCTTTTCCGAACGGTCCCGCCGATCTGCCCCAGGTGATGAAGTTCCGGGTCACGAGTCAAAGCGGCGACACCGATCCGATCCCCGACATTCTCCGGCCGATCGAGAGGATCGATCCGGCGACGGCCGTGCAGACCCGGGACTTCCGGCTGAAACAGGCGGGAACCGACGGTTGCGGACGATCGACCTGGGAGATCAACGGCCTGGGCTGGGACGACGTCGTCGAATATCCCGAGCTGGGCACGGTCGAGATCTGGCGGTTCATCAACGAATCGGGCGTCGTCCACCCGATGCACATGCACCTGGTGATGTTCCAGATCCTCGATCGGGACGGCTTCACGACCGGACCCGGGGGCGTCATCGTCCCGGATGGCAACCCGCAGCCGCCGCTGCCCGGGGAGAACGGCTGGAAGGACACCGCCCTGGTAGGGCCCGGAGAGACCCTGCGCGTCATCGCGCGGTTCGAGAACTACAAAGGACGCTATGCCTACCACTGCCACATCCTCGAGCACGAGGACCACGAGATGATGCGGCAGTTCCAGACGGTCTCCTGCGGCGATGGCGAGCTCGATCCGACCGAGGCCTGCGACTCCGGCGCCGCCAACGGCACGCCGTCCTCCTGCTGCTCGACGGCCTGCACGATCGTCGCCGCCGGAACCCCCTGCAGCGACGGCGATGCCTGCACCCAGGACGATCGATGCCAGGCCGGGATCTGCGTGGCCGGGACGCCCGTGGCCCCGCCGGGCGAGGTGCCGGGTCTGGCGTTCCCGGCGGACGCCGGCGCGCTGACCTGGGATCCGATCCCGGGCGCCGCCGCTGGCACCGTCTACGACCTGGCGCGGGGCGTGGTGGGGGAGCTGCCGGTGGGAGCGGAGACCTCGGAGACCTGCCTGGCCTCCGGCGTCGCCGGACCGCCCGCGGCGGATCCCGACCTGCCGGCGGTGGGGCGGAGCCTCTGGTACCTGGTGCGGGGCCGGAATGCCTGCGGCACCGGCACCTACGGCTTCGCGGCCGCGAACGGCGTGCCGGGCGCGGAGCGGGTCACCGCGGTCTGTCCCTGAGACGCCGCCGGCCGGCCGCCGTCAGGATCGTCCGTCGCAGTCGTCGCCGAGGGGCGGGAGCGGCGCCGGCCGCAGCCGGATCCGTTGTGGGACCTGGTAGTCCTCGAGGATCGACCGGGTCGCCTCCTCGAAGGTCGCCGCATCGAGGAGGATCTCGGATCGGACCGGATTCGACTCCAGGACGATGAGGTGGAACTCCTTCCCGGGATGCCGGAACGCTTCGTCCACGTCGTCGATCGAATCGATGTCGCGGCCGTTGATGCGGGCGACCGGCAGGTTCTGGAGATTGCCGTACCCCAGGTTGTAGGCGGAGGGGAGGACGTAGGCCAGCAGGACGACCCGCCGGCGATCCGGACTCTGGGCGGTGCGGAACAGCGTGTACCGGGTCACCAGGAACGGCGGCGCCTTCTTCTCCCAGTCCTGCCCCCAGGTCCTGAGGAAGTCCGCGGTCAGCTCGCGGAACACCAGACCGCCGGCGACGACGTAGGGGGGCGGCTCCCCCCCCGATCGGAAGGGGATCAGGTCGTTGGCGCTCCGCGCCGGCCGCAGCGTGAGCCGGACGCCGATCGTCCTTCCGTCGCGCAGCACCTCGGCCGGGACGACGTCGCCGGCCCGATGTCCGTCGACCACGATCTGGGTGAACTTCAGGCGGCCGTGGCCGGGATGCTCGTAATAGCCGGCCGCGTCGATGGGGTGGCCGTCGAGGCCGAGGAGCAGGTCCCGGGGGAGCAGGGCGCCGCAGGCCGAGCTGCCCTGCGGGACCTGGGTCACCAGGACGCCGCGGGGCTCGCCCGGCAGGCCGAGGTGGCGGGTCAGCGCGGGGTCGCGGTTCACCTGCCAGTAGAGCTCGAGATTCGCCATCTCGCGGTAGGGCTTCGGCGATCGCGCCGACTCCAGATAGGCGCGCAGGATGTCGACCGGGGTCACGGTCGCGCTCTGTTCGTCCTGCGAGTAGGTCAGGCCGATCAGTCGGCCGCCGGCGAACACCGGTTCCGACCAGCCGCCGCCGGTGAGATCGGTCTCGAGCAGCAGCGAGGCGTGCTCGAGGGCGCCGAGATAGGTGCCGCCCACCTCCATCCGGGTGACGCGGCTCGCCGACACCTCGAGCTGGCCGGAGCTCCAGCGGACGGTGTCCACCCGCCCCTCCGAGGGGACCGAGCCCGCCAGAACCGCGGGTTTGAGGTCCCCGAAGAAGCCGGCGGCGTCCACAGTGAGGAGCGCGAGGTTGGCGTCGGCATCGACGTGGACGATCCGCGCCGGCTCCCGGTGAGGGCTCCCGTGCTTCTCGGCGAGGACCACCGTCGCCCCCTCCACCAGATCCGCCGTGGTGATCAGGCGGGAGCCTTCGAGGACGACGGCCTGCACCGTGCGGGTCTCGGGGGTCTTCTTCTCCCAGGGGCGGAACTGGTCGTAGTCCTGGGTGGTGATGACCAGCACGACGACCTGCGATTCGTAGGCGAGACGCGGGGCCGGCGCGGCGGCGCCGGGCGACGCCGGGGGCGCCAGCGCCGCC
>JBOGOE010000142.1:0-2850 GCA_050747445.1 Candidatus Polarisedimenticolia bacterium
CGCCCGGCGGCGGCGCCGGTCGCGGAGCCCCCGGCCGTCCCCCTGCCGCCGCCACCGCTCACCGTGCCGCGGACCGACACCGTCGGGCAGCTGGTCGAGGTCACCGGCCCCGATCCGAAGAGCGTGCTGATCGTCTTCTGCACCAGCGGCCGGCAGGCAGGGCGGCGCGAGCCGGTCGGGGTCGCGGCCGCGCTCCCGCCATCCCCCTCGGCCCGTCTGGGGCTGTTCCGCAGCCTCGACGCGAACAACATGCCGTCGCTGCGGGCCATTCGAATCCGCCGCGACCCGCAGTCGGGGCGCTGGACGGCGGGGGACGGGCGCGGCCCGATCCTCACCGAGATCGCCCCGGTCCTGCCGGCCGGAGCCGAGATTTCGCCGATCGGCGCGGGCGCCTGAACCGTCGAATCGGTTGACAAAACGACGGTTCCTGCTATAGTTCGCCGGTCCATTCCGGTGTCTCCGCTGTTTCGGCGCAAGTCCTTACTCCTGAAGCAGATAGCCGGAAGACCCAACTACCGAAGAGGAACCATGAGCGCGCGACGCGTCCTCATCATGGGGGCCGCAGGACGGGACTTCCACAACTTCAACGTGGTGTACCGCGACGATCCGCGCTGCGAGGTGGTCGGGTTCACCGCCACGCAGATTCCCAACATCACCGGCCGGCGCTACCCACCCGAGCTGGCGGGGCCGCGCTATCCCGACGGCATCCCGATCCACGAGGAGGACCAGCTCACCGAGCTGATCGGGCGGCTTCGGGTCGATGAGGTGGTGCTCGCCTACTCCGACGTCTCCCATCTCCACGTGATGCACAAGGCGTCGCAGGCGATCGCGGCCGGGGCCGGGTTCAGCCTCCTGGGGTTCGACGCCACCGCCATCAAGCTGAAGAAGCCGGTCGTCTCGGTCTGCGCGGTCCGCACCGGCGCGGGGAAGAGCCAGACGACCCGCCGCGTCTGCAAGAAGCTGACCGAAAAAGGCCGCAAGGTCGTCGCCGTCCGCCACCCGATGCCCTACGGCGATCTGGTGAAACAGCGGGTGCAGCGCTTCGCCACCACGGAAGACCTCGATCGGTACGACTGCACCATCGAGGAGCGGGAGGAATACGAGCCGCACATCAGGAACGGCATCGTGGTCTACGCGGGCGTCGACTACCAGGCGATCTTCGCCGAGGCGGAGAAGGAGGCCGACGTCGTCGTCTGGGACGGCGGCAACAACGACCTCCCGTTCGCCCGCCCCGACGTCGAGATCGTGGTCGTCGATCCGCACCGCGCCGGTCACGAGCTGCGCTATCACCCCGGAGAGGCCAACTTCCGGCGCGCCACCTGCATCGTCATCAACAAGATCGACACCGCCGACAAGAAGGGGATCGAGGAGGTCAAGGCGAACATCGCCAGGTACAACCCCGCCGCCACGGTCATCGAGGGGGCGTCGCCGGTGACCGTCGAGGACCCCGCCGCCATCCGCGGCAAGCGCGTGCTGGTGGTCGAGGACGGTCCGACGCTCACCCACGGCGAAATGGGATACGGCGCCGGGGTGATCGCGGCGCAGCGGTTCGGGGCCGCGTCGCTCGTCGACCCCCGGCCGTACGCCGTCGGGTCGATCGCCGCCACCTTCCGGAAGTACCCGTCGATCGGCACCCTGCTCCCGGCGGTCGGCTACGGCGAGGTGCAGATGGACGAGCTGCGGCAGACCATCGAGAAGGTGGACTGCGACCTGGTCCTGATCGCCACCCCCATCGACCTGCGCCGGACCATCCGCTTCGAGCGACCGGCACTGCGTGTGAGCTACGAGCTCCAGGAGATCGGCAAGCCCGATCTCGACGACGTGCTGGGGACCCTGCCCTGATGCCGAAGCGGCGGACGGCCGTCGTCGCGTTCGGCGGCAACGCGCTCATCAAGAAGGACCAGGAAGGGACCCAGTGGGAGCAGTGGGAGAACGCCCGCGAGACGGCGCAGGCGCTCCTGCCGGTGCTCCGGCACGGCTCCGGGCTGGTGGTGGTCCACGGCAACGGGCCCCAGGTCGGCAACATCCTCATCCAGGTGGAGGAGGGGATCACCAAGGTGCCGCCGATCTCCCTGGACGTGTGCGTCGCCGCGTCGGAAGGGAGCATCGGCTACATGCTGGAGGTCGCCCTGCTCAACGAGCTGCGGCGGGAGAAGATAAGGCGCGGCGTGCTGACGCTGGTCAGCGAGGTGGTGGTCGACCCGGAGGACCCGGGGTTCCGGCGTCCGACCAAGCCGATCGGGCCGTTCTACCCGAAATTCCGCGCCGAGGACCTGATGCGCAAGCAGGGGTGGAACATGATCGAGGACGCGGGTCGCGGCTGGCGCAAGGTGGTCCCGTCTCCCCGGCCGCTCGAGGTCCTGCAGATCGAGGCCATCCGGCAGGCGGCGGCCAGAGGTCACGTGGTGATCGCCGGCGGCGGGGGCGGGGTGCCGGTGTACCGCACCCCCGGCGGCGACCTGCGCGGCGTGGAGGCGGTGATCGACAAGGACTACACGGCGGCCCTGATCGCCCGCCGCCTGCGGGCCGATCTGTTCGTGATCCTGACCGGGGTCGAGCAGGTGTCCCTCGACTTCGGGCGCCCCGGCGAGCGGCCGCTCGCGACCCTGAGCGCCGGCGAAGCGAAGGGACACCAGGCGGCGGGGCAGTTTCCGGAGGGGAGCATGGGCCCGAAGATCCGGGCGGCGGTGGAGTTCGTCGAGGCGGGTGGACGCGAGGTGCTGATCACCTCCGCGCCCCGGCTCGCCGACGCGGTGCGCGGCCGGGCCGGGACCCGCATCACCCGGGACGCGGACGGGCGCCGGCGGGGCCCGTCGCGGCGCGCCGCGGCCCCCGCCAGGAACGCCGCCC
>JBOGOE010000143.1:0-2616 GCA_050747445.1 Candidatus Polarisedimenticolia bacterium
CATCGGCGGCGTCGGCGCGCCGCATCGCCGACCGGGCCGCCTGCACGTCGGACAGCGGCGGGGCCTGGCAGGCGGTCAGCAGCAGGACGGCCAGGACGGAGCCCCACGACGGCGGCCGGGCGCGGAGCGGGACGGAGGCACGGGGCGGGAGAACCCGGCCCGCCACGCGGCGGGCCGGGCTTTCAAGTACGCGGGACTTCAGCGCCGAACGCCGGCGCGCTTCTGCCGGGCCGCCTCGAGCTCGGAGGCGATGGCGTTCGCCTTGTCCTTCACCGACGTCGTGCTCTCGAGGGTCTTCTTGTAGTCGCCGGCGTCGAACGCCTGCCGGGCGCCGTCGAGCGTCTGGCGCAGGCCGTCCAGGTCCGCCCGGTAGAGCGCCAGGTCGGCCTTGGAATCCTTGGTCACCGGCGCGGTCTTCAGCGCCGCCTCGGCGGCCTGCAGGGCCGTGTCGGCCTCGGCGAGGGCCGCCTCGGAATCCTTGCGGGCCTGCTCCTTGTTGGCGGACGCGGCCACTGCCGCCTTCGCCGCCTCGTCCCTCGCCGTGGCGAGGAGCTCCTTCGCCTTGTCGTAGTTCTTGAGCCACTTCTGATCCTGCGCCTCGATCTCGGTCTTCGCGGCGCTCATCGCCTGATCGGCCGCCTGGAACTCGTTCGGGGCCCAGACGTCCGACTGCGCCTCCCGCGCCTTGTCCAGCTCGGCCTGCGCGGCATTGACATCGTCCTGCGGCGCCTTGGCGCAGCCGGCCGCCAGGACGGCGAACAGCAGCGCGCTTCCGATGACGCTGACACGGTTCCTCATGGCGAAAATCTTCCTCCTTCGGGTTCGAATTGCAACTACGTGCGGTCGTTTCGATGCCGCCGGGTCTGCGGGCCTTCCAACCCGCTTCTCGTCCCCCCTTTCGAGGCTTCGTCGAGAGGCCGGAGAGGATACCAGAAACCGTCCGGCGGGGTCACCCGTGGATCAGCTCGGAGGCCCGCCGCGTCGCCCGGACCACCGCCTTGATCAGGGTGACCCTGAGCCCTCCTTCCTCCAGCTCGAGCAGCCCGTCGATGGTGCAGCCGGCGGGGGTGGTCACGATGTCCTTCAGCTTGGCGGGGTGCTCCCCGGTCTGCAACACCATCCCGGCCGCCCCCAGCACCATCTGCGCGGCCAGCGTGGTGGCCACGTCGCGCGGCAGCCCGACCTTCACCCCCCCTTCGGCCAGCGACTCGATGACGACGTAGATGTAGGCCGGTCCGGAGGCGGACAGCCCGGTGACCGCGTCCATGTGACGCTCCTCCACGACCAGACAGCGCCCCAGGGTGCCGAAGATCCGGTGCGCCGTCTCCAGGTGGCGGACCGTGGCGCGCCGGCCCGGGCAGATCGCCGTCATCCCCTGGCGGAGCAGGCACGGCGTATTGGGCATGGCGCGCACCACCGGCGCCGGGGCCTGCAGCCGGCTCTCGATGTATCCGGTCGGCACCGAGGCGGCGACGGAGATCACCAGCTGCTCGCGCCGCACCCGCCGCCGCAGATCGCGCAGCACCTCCGCCATCGCCTGCGGCTTGACCGCGAGGATGATGATCCCGGCGCCCCGGACGGCCTCGCCGTTGTCGCGCGTCGCCCGCACCCCGAAGCGGGTCCGGAGCGTCTCCAGACGCTCGGGGTGGCGCGCCGTGGCGGCGATCCGATCCGGCGGCGTCAGACCCGCCTCGATCAGCCCGCCGATGAGGCTCTCGCCGATCTTCCCCGCGCCGATGACCGCGATCCTGTCCAGCGCCGGCCGTTTCACACGCCGCACCCTCCGTGACGGGGCGCCAGTCTACTCCGGTTCACCGGGTGCGTCGCGTCACCGCGACCACGTTGGGGATCGGGCGCGCCCGCTGCGGCGGCCCGTCGCCGCTTCCGAAGCGGGTCTCGGGCAGCCCCAGGAACTCGAAGGTGCGGCCGCCCGCCGCGTCGACGAAGAGCTGCGCCTCGCGCCCCCCCTCGGCGTACATGGCGGCCCGCAGGCCGATCGGCAGCCCGAGGAGGATCTCGATGAAGTCGTGCGTGCCGAACGGGGAGGCCGCATGGAGGAACAGGACCCGCCCCTCCCGATCGGTGCCGATGGCGGCCGTGCTGAAGGCGCGCGGCTGCGGCTGCCAGACGTTGCGCCCCGTGCAGGAGACCATCCGGATGCTCTGCACCAGCGAGCCGTAACGCCCGCGCAGGGTTTCCAGATCGTCGCATTCCCGGTCGAGGATCCGCGCCGGCGGCAGACCGGCCTCCAGGGGGTCGAAGGCGAGGATGGCACGGTCCTTCGTGAGACGCGGATTGTTGACGTGGCCGGCGGTGCGCATCAGGGAGACGCTGGTCCGCAGGTCTTCCTGGTACATTGAGGCGTTGATCGCCGCCACCAGACCGTGGCGCCGGCACCACTCGGCCGCGCTCATTGCCGCCCCCTCCCCCGGCGCGGAGGCGTTGAGCAGCCGGAGCGCGAAGCGCGCCGGGTCGATGCGCAGCACCCGCACCCGGCCGTCCCCGCGCGTCACCGGGCGGCCCGACGGAAACTCGCCGAGATCGAGCCCCGGTTCGAGCGACACCCAGGCCGCGGACGGCGCGGGGGGCGCCGCCGGCGGGGCGGTCTTCGTGGCG
>JBOGOE010000144.1:0-6600 GCA_050747445.1 Candidatus Polarisedimenticolia bacterium
CGACACTCCGGGAGGCGGCGGCACGGAGCGAGGCGCGATTCCGCTCGATCTTCGAGGGGGCTCCGCTCGCCATCTCGACCTTCGACGGCGACGGTCGTTACCTGCAGGCCAACCCCGCCCTCTGCCATCTGCTCGATCTCACCGAGGAGGAGCTGCGGGAGCGGACCGTCTTCGACGTGACCCACCCGGAGGATCGGGACCTGATGCGCTGGATGCTCCGCGAGGCCCGCGAGGGAAGGGGGGCCCCGAGCGCCGAGCGGCGCTTCGTGCGCCTCGACGGCATGACCGTCTGGGCCCGGTCGACCGTCTCGTGGATCGAGGTCTCCGGAGAGGAGCCCGGACACTTCCTGTCGATGGCCCAGGACACCACCGACCGCCGGCGGGCCGAGGAGGCGCTCGGGACCCTCGAAGCGCGGCGCGGGGCGATCGTGCAGGCGGCCCTCGACGCCATCGTCAGCATCGACCACCAGGGGAGGGTGCTGGAGTTCAACCCGGCGGCCGAGCGGATCTTCGGCTACCGGCGCGACGAGGCCCTCGGGCGGAAGCTGGCCGATCTGATCGTCCCCCCTGCCCAGCGGGCCCGGCACGAGGCGGGACTGGCCCGCTACCTGAGCACCGGGGAGAAGCGGGTCATCGGCCGGCGGATCGAGCTCACCGCCCTGCGGGCGGGTGGCGTGGAGATTCCCGTCGAGCTGTCGATCATCGAGATGCCGGGGACCCAGCCGCCGATCTTCACAGGCTTCATCCGGGATCTGACCGAGCGGCGTCAGGCCGACGAGGCGCTCCGGGTCAAGGAAGAACAGCTGCGTCAGGCGCAGAAGATGGAGGCGATCGGCCGGCTCGCGGGCGGCGTGGCGCACGATTTCAACAACCTGCTCACGGTGATCACCGGACGCTCCGAGCTGCTGCAGGCACGGCTCGCGGGGAACGAGCCGCTGCGCTCGGAGGTCGCGGTGATCCACGGTGCCGCGCAGCGGGCTTCCGGGCTGACGCGGCAGCTCCTGGCGTTCAGCCGCAAGCAGATCCTGCAGGTCCGTCTTCTGGACCTCAACGAGGTGGTCGCCGGCGCCGAGACGATCCTGCGCCGCCTCATCGGCGAGGACGTGGAGCTGGCGACGGTTCTCCGTCCCGACCTCGGGAAGGTGCGGGCCGACCCCGGGCAGATCGAGCAGGTCATTATGAATCTGGCGGTCAACTCCCGCGACGCCATGCCCCAGGGCGGCCGGCTGACCCTGGAGACGGCCGGGGTCGTGCTGGACCAGGCGTACCGGATGCAGCACCCCCCCGCCGTGCCCGGTCCCTACGTCATGCTGGCGGTCAGCGACACCGGCGTGGGGATGGACGCCGACACCCGCGCCCACCTGTTCGAGCCGTTCTTCACCACCAAGGCGCAGGGGACGGGGCTGGGACTGGCGACCGTCTACGGGATCGTCAAGCAGAGCGAGGGGTACGTCTGGGTCTACAGCGAGCCCGGCCAGGGGACGACTTTCAAGGTGTACCTGCCGCGCGCCGAGGAGGGGGCCCGCCCCCGCGCCGCCGAGGAACCCACGGCGCCGCCGCCCCCGTCGCCCGGGAGCGGGACCGTCCTGGTGGTCGAGGACGAGGAGGTGGTCCGCAACCTGGTGCACGAAATCCTCGACCGCTGCGGCTACACGGTGCTCGAGGCGCGCGACGCGCAGGATGCCCGCCGGATCTGCGACGAATACCGCGGGGAGATCGACCTGCTCCTCACTGACGTGGTGATGCCGCAGATGAACGGCCGCGCCCTGGCGAACGCGGTGATCGCGATGCGACCGTCGATGCGCGTCCTCTACATGTCGGGCTACACCGATGACGCCGTGGTCCGGCACGGCATCCTGGAGCAGCACGTCGCGTTCATCCAGAAGCCGTTCACCCCGGACGGGCTGGCGCGCAAGGTCCGCGAAACCCTCGAAGCGGGGACCGCCCCCGGCGCTCCTTACCCGCAGTCGGGGTAGACTCGTCCGGCCGGCATCAGCTGCCGGCTCCGACCGGACGCGTCGATGCCGAAGACCCGTTTCATCAACCTGTTCATCGAGGAGAACCCCGGCTGCCCCGAGGGGTGCGATCTCCGTTTCGCCGCCGCCGGCGAGCCGCGCCGCGTGACCTGGGTCCGTCCGGAAGAGGGGGCCGCCGCCGTCTGCGGGGTGAGCGGCTGGTCGAGCGCCGGAGGCGGGAGCCCCTGTCCGGCCTTCGCCGTCCCCGTGGAGGATTCCGGGGCCGGGGTGTCGATCCTGATCTACGGCGGCGACCGGGGCCTGCGGCTCACGCCGCCCGGCGGAGCCCCGTACGGCGAGCCCTACCTGTTGCTCTCCGACCCCGAACTCGCGGGGGACGAGACCACCCTCCCGCGGCCCGTTCAGAAAGGATAGGCGACGCCGATCCCGAAGCTCTCGACCACGCGCGGGTAGAACTGGCCGTGCGGCACGTGCCCTTCGTAGTATTCCAGCAGCACCTGGAGCGAGCGGGCCCCGCCATAGGGGCTGCGGAACTGCAGCCCCGCCTTGAACGACTTGTCCCGGTCCCAGCCGGTCTCGTCCCAGGCCTGCACGTCGAAACCGGCGATGAACCGCGCGGTGCGCCACCCCGTCGGGGCGCCGCGGTATTCGAAGCCGCACTGGGTCCGATCGCGCCCCAGCGGCGTGTCGGTGGTGACGATGCGGCTTGCCCCGCCGTAGAGCCTCAGACCGCGGCGCTCCCACGAGCCCAGGATCTCCAGCGCCTCGTAGGACAGGTTGATCCGGGTCACCGGCGGCCCCGCCTGCGGCTCCAGCAGGAACTCGTCCCCCAGGTGCGACGACTGGTGGTAGAAACGCACGCGGCCGGACCACCCGCCGCTGCGGTACGACCAGGGAAGACCGACGATGTAGTCGGCGTTGAGCAAATCCTTCGAGGAGGCGTCCAGGTTGAAGATCGCGAACACCGCGCCGCTCAACCCCAGCTGCCAGCCGTCCCCCTCCCGCTCGCGCGGCCAGCGCAGGAGCCCGAAGTTCTCGCCGAAGCCGACCGCGGCGATGTCGAAGGATCCGAACGACAGGCGGTAGCGCTGATAGGAGGTGTGGAAGCGGGGCTGCTTCGGATCGGCCAGGGGAACGGTGAACAGATCGCCGACGGGGAAGGGGATCGTCTTCCGCCCGGCGGCGGGCTCGAGCCACTCCAACCAGGTGCGCCACCGCCCCACGGGACCGCCGGCCGCCGGACCGGCCGCCTGGAGCCGGCTGACGACCTCCATCACCCCCTCGAAGGCGGCGACCCCCGCGACGATCCGGTCGATCTGCTCCGGGCTGTCGGTCGTCCCGGTCAGCGTCACCACGCCGTCGTCCACCCGAACCTGGATCCGATCGGGTCCCAGCCGGTGGACGTGGCGCAGCCACGCCGCCACGTACTCCCTCAGCGTCGCGTCGTCGGCCGGGAGGCTGCCGGGCGCCGCCGCCAGCAGCAGGAACGCCAGCACTCGTAGGACCGGGCGGACCATGAGGGCGGGTATCCTAGCACCGGGCGGGGAAGGCTGGACTTCGGCGCGGCCGGGCGCCATGTTGGACCCCGGCCGCCGAACCATGGGAGGAGGACCCGATGGCACACGACAGCAGGACCCGGGACGGATGGAAGCCGGCCGCGACGTTCGTGCTGGCGGCGGCTCTTGCGGCGGCCGCCGGCGCGCCGGAGGCCTCGGCCGCCACGTACGATTTCCTGTTCAGCGTGGACCGGGTGCGGGACGACACGCAGTACTTCCTGCACCTCGCCGTGCA
This sequence comes from Candidatus Polarisedimenticolia bacterium, assembly GCA_050747445.1. GTDB lineage: Bacteria > Acidobacteriota > Polarisedimenticolia > Gp22-AA2 > Gp22-AA2 > JBOGOE01. The sequence continues at coordinate 3,768 of JBOGOE010000144.1, forward strand.
GAAATACGGCCACGAGGAGGCGGTCCTGCGGCCGGTCCTGCCGCGGCTGCGTTCGGTCGAGGAGGACCTGCCGGTCCTGCTGTTCCTGGCCAACAAGTCGGTCGAGCCGCTGGAGGCGATCGCGGCGCTGCGGGCGCGCGGTTTCTCCTGGGCGGTGATCTTCGACCGCGCCCGGGTCCCCGTGAAGGTCCTGTTCCGCGGCCTCACCGAGAACCCCGGTCCTCCCTACGGCAAGGCATGGGGCTACTGGAAGAAGAACCCGCAGTCGGTCCGCCTGAGCGATCGGGACATTGCGGGGTTGGCGCAGATTCAGATCGGGGCGCGCTGGGCGAAGATGTCGGCGCTCGAGCTGGCGCGCGCCCGCGGCCAGGGGAAAAAAGTGGTGGTCCTGGTCGCCGAACGGAAGGGGCGGCCGTGGCGTGCCGCCAGCGCCGCGAAAACCACCGGGCCCGGCCGCGGCAAGGGACAGCAGAAAACCCGCGGGCCCGAAGAGAGGTGAGCCATGACTGACGCCGCCCGTACCACGGATACCGGAACGTCCGGACCTTCCCCGTCGCCCCGCACCATCGATCCGATGCGGCTGGAGCAGTTCAAGCAGGAGCTGCGGGATCAGCAGAGCCTGCCCATGGCCTTCCTGGCCGGCGGCGTGGCCGCCCTCGCGGGGGCGGGGTTGTGGGCCGTGATCACCGTCCTGAGCGGCTGGCAGATCGGCTGGATGGCGGTGGGGGTCGGTTTCCTGGTCGGCTGGGCTGTGCGGACCTGGGGCAAGGGGGTGGAGACGACCTTCGGCGCGGTCGGGGCGTTCCTGTCGCTCCTCGGTTGCCTCGCCGGCAATCTGCTCGCCGTCTGCGGCTTCGCGGCCGGCCAGGAACAGGTGCCGGTGATGCAGCTGATCGCCTCCCTGACGCCCGGAATGGCGGCCGACCTGCTGATCGAGACCTTCAGTCCGATGGACCTGCTGTTCTACGGGATCGCGGTCTACGAGGGGTACAAGCTGTCGATCCGGCAGCTCACGCCGGACGAGATCGCCCGTCTCTCCTCCTGAACGCGCGACCGCCCCGGCCGGGACCCGCGTGTCCCGTCCGGGGCGGCCGGCGCGCCGTCCCGTCCTTCCCTTCTAGCGCGACCAGTATCCCTGGATGTAGAACCGGACCCCGTTGCGAGTGGCGTCATGGCCCGGGACCCAGACCGGCGGGCCGACGAAGACCGGCACCGGCTCCACGTAGGCCGGTCCCGCATGGAACCCGAACGACACGATCGGCCGCGGACGATAGGAGCGATGAACGACGTAGCAGCGCCGCTCCTTCAACCACGGGTGGGAGTGTCGATGCCGTCCCCGATCATGGTCACGATGTCCCGCCATCGCCTCGCTCGACAGCATGCCGGCGACGATCAGGATCGAAGCAACCGCCAGGATTTTCTTCATGGCGGCCTCCTTCGCGCGGAGCGGCTTGCAAAGCGGCTGCCATCGCGGCGACGATGACCGTGTCGTGATCCGCCCTCCTCGTCCCGCCGACTTCGCTTCCCTCGAACGGGCCATCGTCCGCTGCCGCCTTTGCCCCCGCCTGGTCGCCTGGCGTCTCAGGGTGGCGCGCGTCGGGAAACCGGAGTTCCGCGACTGGACCTACTGGGGCCGGCCGGTGCCCGGGTTCGGCGATCCGGGGGCTCGTCTGTGGGTCGTCGGTCTCGCCCCCGCGGCCCACGGCGGCAATCGGACCGGGCGGGTGTTCACCGGGGACAAAAGCGGCGACTGGCTGTACGAGGCGCTCCACCGGTACGGCTTTGCGAACCGGCCGATCTCGGTGGCGCGGGACGACGGACTGCGCCTCATCGACTGTTACGTCAGCGCCGCCGCCCGCTGCGCGCCCCCCGGCAACAAACCGACGCCGCAGGAGTTCGACAACTGCCGCCCTTACCTCGAGGCCGAGAGGCGTCTCCTCCGGAGGGTGCGGATCGTCCTGGTTCTCGGCCGCAGCGCCTTCGAGCGGTATCTCAAGACGGCCGGAGCGGGGTCCCTGCCGGCATCCGTCGTCCGGCCCCGCTTCGCGCACGGGGCGGAGCACCGGCTGCCGGACGGCACGGTGCTCCTCGCTTCGTATCACCCGAGCCGGCGCAACACCAGCACCGGCTTGCTGCGGCGGGAAATGTGGCACGCGGTGTTCGCGCGGGCGCGGGCGATCCTCAGTGGGCGGGACGGGCGAGGACCAGACGGACCCAGCCCAGGGTGACCGCCAGGAGCCCCGAGGCGAGGAGCATTGGCGCGGCCAGCGGGTGACGCAGGAGATCGCGCGCCGCCCCCCCGATCGCCGCCACCGGCGCCTGCACGCCCCACGACAGGAACCGGCCGACCCCCGGCGCGGCGGCGCTCTCTCCGGCCGCCGGGGAGCCGGCGACCGCCGGCAGGACGAGGTAGAGGACGAAACCGATCGCCAGGACGGAGAAACCGACCATCCCCCAGAGGAGGACCCAGTCGAACCGGGTCATCGGGTCGCCGTCCTCCCGCTCGCGCAGCGGATCGCGGACCTCCGCGGCGGCGCGCGGCGCGGCCGACCGTCCGGGGGCGGCGGCGAAGCCCGCGGTGAGGCGGAGGATCAATCGCTCGTCGAACCGCTCCGAGGGTTCCTCCGGCGGCTGCGCCACGAGCGCCCGGTGCAGGGCGCGCGCAACCTCCAGGGCGGCGGCGCAGCGGGGGCACCCTTTCATGTGCAGGTCGAGCGCCGCGCGGGCGGCGGGCGGCGCGGTCCCGTCGAGCACCTCCCAGAGCAGGCGCCGGTGACGCCGGCAGCGCCATCGGCCCAGGATCGGGACCCGATCGCTCATCACTCCTCCATCC
>JBOGOE010000145.1:0-3176 GCA_050747445.1 Candidatus Polarisedimenticolia bacterium
CACCGGCACCGAGCGCCGCGAGCAGACGCGGCAGGTCGCGCCCCAGGAAGCGCAGTGCCGACAACCGGAGCCGCCGGCCCGACAGGTCCAGGAGCTCCCTCCGCGACGCGACCGGCAGCGCCCCCAGCGCCAGCAGCCGGCCGATCCGCTCGTGCCGCGTCAGGTCGTCGGTGAGCAGGACCACCTCGTCGGCGCCGAGCGCCGCGACGTGGCGCATGAGACCGCCGAGCGACAGCGAGCGGATCTCCTCGCGGCGCACCGGACGCAGGCTCCGTCCCGGGAGCAGACCCGGCAGGAGCCGGACGGCGGCCGCCGGATCCCGCACCAGCAGCAGGACGGCGGCGATGGGCGGCACTCCGGTCGCCACGGCGCTCACGAAGGCTCCGCGGCGATCCAGGCGTCGTACCAGCGGCTCAGGTTGTACAGCGTCCACAGGTGCCATGAATGGTCCCGGCGGCCGGCGCGGTGGTCGTGGAACATCCCCCGCACCCGATCGTAGTCGAACAACCGTTCCCCCCTGAGGCGCGACTCGAGGACGCCGCTCTCGATCGGGGAATACAGATCGCCCCGCAGCCACTCGCTGACCGGCGCCCCGAATCCCTGCTTCCGGCGGTTCAGGATCCGATCCGGGAGGATCCCCCGCATCGCCTCGCGGAGCAGGTATTTGGGCCGGCCGTCCCGGATCTTGAGGGCGGTCGGAACGCGCAGCGCGAATTCGACCAGGGCGTGATCGAGAAACGGCACGCGCGCCTCCACCCCGCTCGCCATGGTGATCTTGTCGACCCGCATCAGCAGCAGCTCGGCCAGGCGGTTCTTCAGCTCCAGGTAGATCATCCTCTGGCCGAAATCGGCGCCCCGGTGCCGCAACAGCGCCCGCTGGTCGATCTCCGCCACGATGGCGTGCGAGTTGAGACCGTCGATCCGGGCGCGCGCCTCGCCGGACAGGAGACGCCGCTTCTCCGGCTCGCTCCAGGCGACGATGCCGCCCCAGAACAGCCGTTCCCCATCGGCGGCGCGACGCAGCGTCTCGAGACGATCGCCGCCCCGGCGCAGCAGCCACGCCAGACCCCGTGCCGAGGCGTAGGCCGCGCGCCGCAGCGGCCGCGGGCAGGCGAGGAGCCGCCGGTAGAAGCGTTCCTGGTCGCGCAGCATCGTCACATAGTACGGGTAGCCGAACAGCAGCTCGTCGCTTCCCTCGCCGACCTGGATGACGATGGTGCCGTGGTCGCGCGCCAGACGCGACACGTAATGGAGGGGGACGCAGACCCAGTCGGCGATCGGCTCGTCCTGGTGGAACACCATCCCCGGAACGGCGTCGAGCAGGTCCCGCGCGCCGATCTCCACCTCGTGATGCTCGGTCCCGAACTGCGCCGCCACCTCGCGGGCGTACTGGAACTCGTTGTACGACGGGAGGTCCTTGAAGCCGACCGAGAAGGTCCGCACCGGCCGATCCATGTGACGCGCCATGAGGGCCACGTTGGCCGAGGAGTCGATGCCCCCCGACAGGAAGACACCGAACGGGACGTCCGACATCATCCGTTTGGCGATCGCCGCGTCCAGCAGGTCGCGCAGGCGCGCGGCGCACCACGCGGCGTCGTCATAGCGGCCGCCGTCCTCGGGAGGCGCGTCGAACGGGTCCCAGTAGATCGCCGCGTCCAGCACGCCGCGGCGGTCGATGGTCAGACGGGTGGCCGGCGGCAGCTTGCGGATCCCCTGGAACAGGGTGCGGGGCGCCGGCGAGACGACGAAGGTCAGGTAGTGATAGAGGGCGGCCCGATCGATGGCGCGCGACACCCGCGGGTGCGCGAGGATCGCCTTGATCTCCGAGCCGAAGACGACGGCGCCCGGCAGGAGGGTGTAGTAGATCGGCTTCACCCCCAGCCGGTCGCGCGCCAGCAGGAGCTCCCTTCGCCGCTCGTCCCAGATCGCCAGCGCGAACATCCCCTCGAGGCGGCCCAGGAACGCGGATCCCTCCTCCTCGTAGAGATGGATCAGGGTCTCGGTGTCGGTGCGCGACCGGTACGTATGACCCTTCCCCTCCAGCTCGCGCCGCAGCGCCGCGTGGTTGTAGATCTCGCCGTTGAAGGTGATCCAGACGGTGCCGTCCTCGTTCGACATCGGCTGCCGGCCGGCCGGCGAGAGATCGACGATCGACAGCCGGCGATGTCCGAGTCCGACGCGGCGATCCGGCGAGAGATGGACTCCCGCGTCGTCGGGCCCCCGATGGACCATGGTGTCGCGCATCGACACGATGAGCTCTGTCGTGACCTGGCGCTCGCCCGATCCGAACTCGAAGACGCCGCAGATTCCGCACACGATCAGGTTCGATCCTCAAGATAATGAAGCACTTGCGAAAGGCAATATAGTTTTCGGAAGGGGCAATGTCCACAAATTGACGTCGGGACGGGCAATGACTTCTCAACGAGTTGCGGGGCCGCTCCGGGGCTCCGCCCGGCCGCCCGCCACGGCGCGGAGGCGGGCCCGCTCCGCGGGGGAATCGGCGAGGATTTCGCGGGCGTAGCCGCTTTCCGGCCGGATCCCCTGAATCCGGGCCAGGACCCCGGCCAGGAGAGCCCGCGACCGCTCCGCTTCCTCCTTCCTGCCGAGGTCGAGAAGGATCCGGACCTCCAGGATCCGGGCCCGGACGTAGTGCGGCTCCAGAACGAGCGCCTCCCTCACCAGTCCCAGCGCCTCCTCCGGCCGATCACGCGTCCCGAGGAACCCGGCCGCCTCGAGCCGCGGGCGTGGGTCGAGCGGCGCCAGGCGGACCGCCTCGCGGTAGAGACCGGCGGCCTCCCGGTCGACTCCAGGCGCCGTGAACAGCCTGGGCGCCCCCTCCCCCAGGAGCCTCGCCAGCAGGAGGGGATAACGGTGATCGATCGGCTTGAGACGGCACGCTTCCTGAAGACGACGGACGGCGCCGGCGTACCGTTCGACGTCGAAGGGCGGCGTGTTGAGCGCCGCCATCGCCAGATCGTGGCGGTACCCGGGATGGAGCGGCACCAGCCACGCCGCCCGTTCCATGTCCGCGACCCCCGCCGCCTGCAGGCGCCGGGCCCGCCTCGCGGCGCGGTCGCCCAGCCAGGGCGCCAGCACGGCCCCCCACAGGAGCGACACGATCGCGGCGGCCGCCACCGTTCGCGCCGCCCGCGACGGGGACCACCCGCCGGCCGGAC
>JBOGOE010000146.1:0-3787 GCA_050747445.1 Candidatus Polarisedimenticolia bacterium
ACGGCCATGTTCGACATCACCCGCGGCCCGTCGATGAAGCCCGTCTGCGCCGCGACGAACAGCAGCGCCGCCTCGGAGGCGATGGCGATATTGACGAACAGCCACCCCACCGGGACCCCGCCGAGCCGCCACCCTCCGGCGACGCGCTCCGCCAGCACGCTGTTGAGCGTACGGCCCATCTGCTCCGAATCGGGCAGGTCGAAGAAGCTCTGGACGTCGAAGAGGAGATAGCAGACGAGGATGCCGGAGGCGGTGAAGGCGAGCGAGGCCGCCATGTACAGCATCGTCCGCTTCCCCGTCTCCACCTTGGGCTCGCGCATGATGGCGATCCCGTTCGACACCGCCTCGATGCCGGTGAACGTCCCCCCGCCCAGCGCGAACGCCCGGACGAAGATCAAGAGCAGACCCCAGAGCCCGAAGGTGTGCCACCCGTCGCGCAGGCCGCTCGTGACCTGGTGCAGCACCTCGGGGGCCTGCGCCGCATGGGTGCCGATCCCGGCGACGATGAGAACGAGATGAGTGACGACGAACGCCAGGAACACCGGCATGACGGCCTCGACCGACTCCTTCACGCCCCTCAGGTTCATGACCAGAAGCGCAGTGAGGGCCGCGGCCTCGAAGGCCAGCTTGAGGTCGAGGTTGGCGCGCAGGAACCCGGGAAGGAGATCGAAGATCGCGTCGCCGCCGGCCGCGACGGACACAGCGATCGTGAGGGCGTAGTCGACGAGGAGCGCGCACCCCGAGACCAGCCCCGCGCGCGGCCCGAGCAGCTTGGTGGCGACGACATAGCCGCCGCCCCCATGGGGGAACTGCTCGATGACGCGGGTGTAGGCGTAGGAGATGACGAAGACGGTGAAGGCGATCGCCAGCGCCAGGAAGATCGCCAGGTACCACTGCCCCTCCATGCGGCCGGTCACCGGGTTCACGGCCATCAGGTTGCGGAACGCCTCGGCGGGCCCGTAGGCCGAGGACGACAGCCCGTCGGCCCCCAGCCCGACCCAGGCCAGGAAGGCCATGAGGGAGACCTTGTGGAAGATCGCCGGATCGTGGATGTCGCGCGGGGCGCCGACCAGCCGGCGCCAGACGCGGGCCGGAAGCGTCGGTCGTTCGAGGCTGTCGAGGGGTGGTTCGGGTCTGCGGGCCATCGGCCACTCCGGGAACGGGGGCGCGAGTTGTACTCTCACCGCCCGGGTGTGTCAAGCTTGGGCGTCCCGTGGAGGTCGCGACCATGATTCGCCCTGACCAGCGCTGGCTCCTGCCGCTCCTGGCATTCGCACCCCTGCTGGCCGTCTCTCCCGGCCGCTCCGCCGAACCGATCCCCGGGCGGCCCGTGCACACCTTCTCGATCGTGGCGCGCGACCCGGCCACCGGGGCGATCGGCGCCGCGGTGCAGTCCCACTGGTTCTCGGTCGGGCCGCTGGTGCCGTGGGCCGAGGCGGGGGTCGGGGCAGTGGCGACGCAGTCGTTCGTGCGGGTCGATTACGGACCGGAGGGGCTGGCGTTGATGAAGAAGGGGGTCGGGGCGCCCGAGGCGCTCCGCCGCCTGGTCGCCGCCGACGAGGCGCGCGACGTCCGCCAGGTGGCGATGATCGACGCACGGGGACGGGTGGCGGCCCATACGGGCGGCCGGTGCATCCGGGCTGCCGGGCACGAGACCGGTGCCGGCTACTCGGTGCAGGCGAACCTGATGGTCGACGCCGGGGTCTGGCCGGCGATGGCGCGCGCCTTCGAGACGGCGCAGGGGGACCTGGCGGAACGGATGCTCCGGAGCCTGGAGGCGGGGCAGGCGGCGGGCGGGGACATCCGCGGGCGGCAGTCGGCCGCCATCGTCATCGTCAAGGGGAAGGGAAGCGGGCGGCCCTGGAACGATCGGATCATGGAGCTCCGGGTGGAGGACCATCCGGACCCGATCGCCGAGCTGCGCCGGCTGGTGTTCCTGTGGCGCGCCTACGAGGAGATGAACGCCGGCGATCTGGCGATCGAGAAGAACGACGTTGAGGCCGCCGTGCGGCACTACGGCGCGGCCGAGGCGATGGTCCCCGGGATGGACGAGTTCGTCTTCTGGCACGCCGCCGCCCTGGCGCAGAAGGGGCGGCTCGACGAGGCGCTCCCCCTGTTCGGCCGCGCCTTCCGGCAGCAGCCGGGCTGGTACCTGCTGGTGCCGCGGCTGCCCGCCTCCGGGCTGCTCCCCGACGACCCCGCGATCCTCAAACGGATCCTGGCGGCGGGCCCCGCCGCCGAATAGGAGGACCCCACGCACCCCCCTCGATCCTCGGGCGCATGGGGCCGGGGCGTGGCGCGAACCCCCGGGCCCTGGCGCGCATCAAAGGGTCGTGCGAAGATGGCCGGGAGAGAACCGACGATGACCAAAGTGTCGCTTCGCGCGGGTGCGGTCCTGGCGGGTCTGCTGGGGCTGGCGGGACCCTGGGCTCTGGCCGCCTGCGCGGGGGGGTCCAGGGACGACGCACGCGCCGCCACACCGGCCCCCCCGCAAACGGATGGAGGATCGATGCCGACGTACGTCAAGCCGTCCGACGAGGAGCTGAAGAAGCGGCTCACCCCGATGCAGTACCGGGTCACGCAGCACGAGGGGACCGAGCCGCCGTACGACAACGCCTACTGGAACACCAAGGAGCCGGGGATCTACGTCGACGTCGTCTCCGGCGAGCCGTTGTTCTCGTCCCACGACAAGTTCGATTCGGGCACCGGATGGCCGAGCTTCACCCGGCCGCTCGACCCGGACAACGTCTCGACGCGGGAGGACCGCACCCTCTGGATGAAGCGCACGGAGGTGCGTTCGAAGGGAGCCGGGTCCCACCTGGGTCACGTCTTCCCCGACGGTCCGGCGCCGACCGGCCTGCGCTACTGCATCAATTCGGCGGCGCTGCGCTTCGTGCCCTCCGGCGAGCTCGCGACGGCGGGATACGGGGACTATCTGGCGCTGTTCGGAAAGGCGCCGGTCGCCGGGGCCCCGCAGGGGAGCCGGGAGACGTCACCGGCCGGCAGACCGGCACGGACCGGGGAAAGCGGCGGAGCGGGGGCCGCTCCGGGACGGCAGACCGCCCTGCTCGCGGGGGGCTGCTTCTGGGGCATGGAGGAGATCCTGCGCGCCGTCCCGGGGGTCCTCGAGACCGAGGTCGGGTACACGGGCGGCTCGAGCCCGGAGGCCACCTACGAGCAGGTGAAGACCGGGGGCACGGGGCACGCCGAATCGATCCGGGTCGTCTTCGACCCGGCGCGGCTGCCGTACGAGGAGCTGCTCGGTCATTTCTTCCGGATGCACGACCCGACGACCCTCAACCGGCAGGGGAACGACATCGGCACCCAGTACCGCTCGGCGATTTTCTACCTCGATGACGCGCAGCGGGAGGCCGCGGAGAGGGTCAGGACGCGGGTCGAGGCCTCGGGGAAGTGGCGGCGGCCGATCACCACCGAGATCGTCCCCGCCGGCGAGTTCTGGCCCGCGGAGGGATACCACCAGGACTATCTCCAGAAGAACCCCGGCGGCTACACCTGCCACTACCTGCGGGACTGATCGCCCGGCGCCGGGGGCGGCCCGCTCTCGACGGGTGGGAGCGGGATCCCCTGCGGCACCCGGAAGTCCGGCTCGGCGCCCAGCCCCAGCGAGCGGAGGGTCTGGGCCTGGAAGAAGTTCGGGATGAACCCGAACGCCCGACGCATCTCGGCGAACGGCGGAAAGCCGTTCTCATCGAGGGGGACCTGGCGCAGGTGACTCATCGTTCCGGGCCCGCAGCCCCTAGCAGGACTCGAGCACCTGGGTGCAGAC
>JBOGOE010000147.1:0-3266 GCA_050747445.1 Candidatus Polarisedimenticolia bacterium
CACTCTGGGCAAGCCCTCGCCTTCAGCGGTAGAGAACGCGAGTCCATATCGTTCTTTGAACGCGCTACAAACTCAAGAGCTGCGCCCGAATGGCAGACCTACGTCGCGGCGACCCTCGCCTTTCTAAAACACGACGCAACGGCCCTTGCCGCTGCGAGGAAGGCGTATGCCACAATCGCTCCAGAGTCAATGCGACTCAGGGTGATTGATGGCTTTGTTGCGTGCCCGGCCGAGTCCTATACAAAGGCTGCTCACTGCCGAATGTGAGCCCGAACGGCGACCTGACCGAGGGCGCGCTACCAGGCGAACATTGTTCCTCGCGGCGGCGGCTTCACGCCCGCCGGCTGGTGACGCGGAGCGTTGGACATACGTGGCGGTATGCCTGAAATGGCACGACTGATTCCAGCGGGAATCCTCGGCTATCAGGTTCTCCCGCGATCCTTTGTACTTGTGGCGATAGCGAGGTGCTTCCATGCACGACGTCCACCACATCAGCATCTACATCGCCCGCCGGCCGGCCGCGGTGTACGAGTTCGCGTCGGACCCGAGGAACCTGCCGCGCTGGGCGGCGGGGCTGGCGCGCTCCGAAGTCACGAGGGACGGGGACGCGTGGGTGGCGGAATCGCCCTTCGGCAAGGTCAGGGTGAGATTCGCGCCACAAAACTCCTTCGGCGTCATGGACCATGACGTCACGCTGGAGTCTGGCGTCACCGTCCACAACCCGATGCGGGTCGTCCCCCACGGGGAAGGGAGCGAATTCGTGTTCACGCTGATCCGCCAGCCGGGGGTGTCCGACGAGCAGCTCGCCAGGGACAAGGCGGCGGTCGAGAACGACCTGAAGACCCTGAAAAACCTGCTGGAGCGCGCCCCCGGATCGTAGGCGATGCCGCCCGCCAGCCGGCGCGGCGCCAGGCGACCGGTGGCGTGATCTTGTGGCGGCCCTGTCGATCCCGGGGTCCTCCGTTCGACATAGGGGCGGAACCCTGAAGGAGGAGCGAGCATGCGATTCATAATCATCGTCAAGGCGACCAAGGACACGGAGATGGGCGTCATGCCGGAGGAGGGCGAGATCGAGGTGCGCCAGCTGTTCGAGCTGGAGGACTTCGGCCCGAGCAAGTCGATCGACCGCTTCCGCGACCTGGGCGTCGGGGGGAAGAAGTAGCCATGCGCACGATCGACACGCGGATCGGCAGGCGCCTCGGGGCGCTGGCCGTGGTCCTTGCGGCGGCCCTGCCGGCGGGGGCGCTCGCCGCACCCGGAGAAACTGCAGTCGTTCCACGACAAGTGCGCGGCCCGGATGCTGGAGTTCCAGGACTGGCGGCCGGAGGACCTCCGGTCGATCGACGCGCCCACCTTGATCCTGATCGGCGATGCCGACGTCGTCCGGCCCGAGCATGCGGTCGAGATGTACCGCCTGCTGCCGCACGGCCGGCTCGCCGTCCTGCCGGGCGCCAGGTGAGCGCGCTCGCCCGATAGACGCCGGGTCCGTCTGGCGGAGGAGGGACGTGGTCACGGCGCGGGAGTCGCTGGAACGGCTGCGGGCGGGGAACCGCCGGTTCGTGTCGGGGCGGCTCAGCCACGACACGCTGGCGAGCGAGGCGCGCCGCCGCGAGGTGGCGGCGGGGCAGGAGCCCTTCGCCATCATTCTGGGTTGCTCCGACTCGCGGGTGCCGGCGGAGATCATCTTCGACCAGGGGCTCGGCGACCTGTTCGTGATCCGGGTAGCCGGCAACATCGTCGCCCCGTCGCAGGTCGGAAGCGTCGAGTTCGCGGCGGCGCGGTACGGCACCCGGCTGGTGGCGGTCCTGGGACATTCGCAGTGCGGGGCCGTGCTGGCGACGCTGGAGACGCTCGAGCACAAGGGGGACGCCGGGTCGCGTAACCTGCGTTCGATCGTCGACCGGGTCCGGCCGTCCGTCGAGGCGCTGCTCGCCGGCGGGGGACAGCTCGACCCGGACGCGCTCCTCGACCGGGCGGTCCGCGCCAACATCCGGGCCTCGGCCGATCATCTGCGTCACGGGTCGGAGATCCTCGAAAGGTTGATCGCCGAGGAGGGGCTGCTTGTGGTGGGAGCCGAATACTCGCTGGAGACCGGGGAGGTGCGCTTCTTCGACGGTCTGCCGGAGACGGCATGACGCTCGCGTTCCGGAAGGCGGCGCCCGGCGACGACGCGCTCCTGACGTCGATCGCCCGGGCCGCCAAGGCGGGCTGGGGGTACCCGGCCGAATGGCTGCGGGTCTGGGAGGCGAGCCTGGAGATCTCCGCCGCGTACATCGAGCGGGGGATCGTGCGGATCGCCGTCCACGATGGGGAGGCGGTCGGGTTCTACGCCCTCGTGCGTCGCGACGCCGGTTGGCTGCTCGATCACTTCTGGGTGATGCCGGCGTCGCAGGGCCAGGGCGTCGGGCGCGCGATGTTCGAGCACGCGATGGAAAACGTCCGGGCTCTCGGGCCCGACGGCGTCGTCGTGATCGAGGCCGATCCGAACGCCGCCGGGTTCTACGAGCGGATGGGGGCGCGCGAGCGCTGACGCCGGGGCGGCGACGCCCGCCCCGTAGCGCGCACCCGGCGCGGGACACGGAGCATGATCGATCGACTCGCGGTGCTCATCGTGGACGAGAGCAAGTGGCTGACCGGCTCGCTGGGGTTCGCCCTTCTGGCCGCCGGCGTCCTGCTCCTGCGCCATCGCCAGGGGAACATCCCGGTCCGCCGCCGCGTCCTGGCGGGGATGAACCTGTTCTTCGGGGTCACGGTCGGGACGATGGCCTTCGGGCATCTCCTGGCGGTGACCGTCAAGCTCGCCACGGGGAGGCTGGCCGGGTCGGTTCCGACCTTCTACCTGATCGGCGTCGTCCTGGCGGTTCCGGCCTGCTGGGTCGTCCTTCATACCCGAAGCCTGCTCGGGGCGGGCGGTGGGGACGGCGGCGGGACGCCGCTCCTCAACGGCTGGCTCGCCCTCACCCTTGTGGCGCTGGGGATCCACAATCTGCCCCTCGCCGCGCCGGGGTTTCTGAACATCGCCTATCACTTCCACACCCGCCGCGCCGTGGGCCGGGCGATCGTCGCCGTGGCGATCGTCTTCAACACCGGTCTGTTCATCGCCTCCCTGGTGTTCCTGGCGAGCGGCCGGAGCTTCGAGGAATTCAGCGGGATGGAGCCGGCCGCCGCGGGGCGGGGAGGCGCGGTCGAAGACATCCGGGCCCTGCTCCACGGCGGGCGCTACGCCGAGGCCGAAGCGGAGGCGCGGCGTCTGCTCGGCGAGGCGC
>JBOGOE010000148.1:0-3202 GCA_050747445.1 Candidatus Polarisedimenticolia bacterium
GCCCGGTGCGCCCCCCCGTAGAGGGCGTCGTCGGCGTCGCGCAGGGCGGCCGCGCCGGCGCAGAAGCGGGGGAAGATCGGCACCAGGAAGTGGCTCTGGAGGATGATCCCGTTGGCGGTGTCGGGTCCGACCTCGCGGGCCACGTCGCGCAGCACCGACGACCAGATCTCCCCGTCGGCGTGCACCTCCCGCTCCAGGTCCTCCGGGTAGCGCTTCCCCGAGTCGGTGCGCCGCAGGCAGTCCCCCTCGAAGGCCCACTCGCCGATGCACTCGGGGTCGGCGAGCGCCGGTCCGGTCAGTACCGTGTTGACGTAGGCCCAGTAATCGCCGAACCCCTCTCCCTGGGCGCCGGCTTCGCCCAGGGCCAGATAGCCGCCGGGATTCTGGTTGTCCTGCATGGCGTGACCGTACTCGTGCCAGATCACGTCGGCGTCCTCGGCCAGATCGACACCGCCGGTGCCGAAGGCGATCCACCCCGCCCCGAACGGGAACCCCACGTAATGCGCGTTGCGCTCGCCGCGCAGACCGTGCGGGTCGACGCGGATCGGCCGGTTGTTGACGGCGGTGAACCCGAGCGACTGGATGTAACGCTGCGTCCGGTCGATGTGGAAGTAGGTCATGACGTTCTCGAACCCGTCCGCGTCGCGCTGGAAGAGGAACGAGCCGCCGGGGGAGGTGACGTTCGGCAGGAACGGCGACTCGGCGAGATCGGTGACCCGGACGTGGGGGCCCGACAGCGTGACCGGCCCCAGCAGGTCCAGGAGGACGCGTGTCAGACCGGGGAGCGCGACCTCCAGGTAGGCGGGGGCGAACTCCGGTCCGTCGACGTCGTCGTTGTCGCGCAAGTCCGGGTCGCCCAGGAAGGCCACCGGGTTCGGATCGAAGATCCGCCCGCGGCCGGTCAGGTGGCCTTCGACCGCCAGATCGCGCCCGCGGATCATCGTGCCGGTCCGCGCGTCGATGAACGCCTCGCGCGCCCCGGCCGGGTCGGCGGCCAGCAGCACCACCCGCCATGCCAGCCGGGCGTGGCCGGGATCTTCACCGGGGTCGACACCCAGCTCGATCCGCCCGGCTTCGTCCGCGGACCCGCGGCGGGCGAGCCGCGCCGCATCCGCGGCGGCGACCCCGGGACGCGTGTCGAGGCCGAGCCCGGGCGCGTAGCGGTTGTGGATCAGGAAGACGGCGCCGTCGCGGCGCAGGTGGACGTCGATGCCGGCCTCGAACACCGGCAGACCGCGATGGGTCTGGCCGAAGCGGAAGTGCAGGCCCGCCGGGCTCTCCCGGACCTGCGCCAGCATCAGGTCGGACAGGTCGGGGCGCGACCCGAACAACGCCGCGTGGCGCGACAGGAAGCGATCGGCGATCGCCCGCGGCGCCTCGGGCCCCGGCGCCGCCAGCATCCCGCGGACGGTGGTCAGCCGGCTCCCTCCCGCGTTCCAGTCCGCCTCGACCTTGCCCGGGGCGCCCGCCCGGAGCGCTTGCAGCGCCTGCCGCAGTCCGTCGCGGCGGGTCGTCCCGCCGGATGGCGGCGGTGTCGCGGCCGAGACGGGAAGGAGGTCCGACCCCCCGGCGGTCAGGAGGGCGAGCGTCAGGAGCGCCGCCGGAGCGGTGCTGCGGCCGGAAAAGGGGGTGCGCGTTTTCATGGGGACCTCCGTGAAGAATGCATCCTGGAGCGGGGCGGCGCCGGCCGTCAAGGGGCGGGCGGTCCGTCCCGGCTGCCGGCTCCCGCGTCCGTCTCGTTCCGCCGGGTGATCTCCATGGAGCAGAACTTCGGGCCGCACATCGAGCAGAAATGGGCGCTCTTCGCCCCTTCGGCCGGCAGGGTGCGGTCGTGATAGACGCGGGCGGTCTCGGGATCGAGGGACAGGTTGAACTGGTCCTCCCAGCGGAACTCGTAACGCGCCTTCGACAGGGCGTTGTCGCGGAACTGCGCGGCCGGGTGGCCCTTGGCCAGGTCGGCGGCATGCGCGGCGATGCGGTAGGCGATCACCCCCTGCCGGACGTCCTCCCGGTCCGGGAGCCCCAAGTGTTCCTTGGGGGTCACGTAGCACAGCAGGGCGGCGCCGTGCCAGCCGATCAGGGCCGCGCCGATCGCCGAGGTGATGTGGTCGTACGCGGGGGCGACGTCGGTCGCCAGCGGCCCCAGGGTGTAGAAGGGGGCCTCGCCGCACCAGTCGAGCTGTTTCTCCATGTTCTCCCGGATGAGGTGCATCGGCACGTGACCCGGCCCCTCGTTCATCACCTGCACGTCGAACGTCCAGGCGCGGCGCGTCAGCTCCCCCTGCGTGCGCAGCTCGGCGAATTGCGCCGCGTCGTTGGCGTCTTCGATCGAACCGGGACGCAGGCCGTCGCCGATCGACACCGAGACGTCGTAGGCCGCCAGGATCTCGCAGATCTCGTCCCACCGCGTGTACAGGAAGTTCTCGCGGCGGTGCGCCAGGCACCAGCGGGCGAGGAGCGCCCCGCCGCGGCTGACGATGCCGGTGCGGCGGCCGGAGGCCAGCGGGACGTGGTCCCGCAGGACCCCGGCGTGCAGGGTGAAGTAATCGACTCCCTGCTCGGCCTGTTCGATGAGGGTGTCGCGGAACTGCTCCCAGGTGAGGTCCTCCGCCCGCCCGCCGGCTTTCTCCACCGCCTCGTAGATCGGCACCGTTCCGACCGGAACCGGGGCGTTCCGCAGGATCCACTCCCGGGTGTCGCGGATGCGCGGCCCGGTCGAGAGATCCATGACGGTGTCGGCCCCCCAGCGGATCGCCCACACCATCTTGTCCACCTCCTCCTCGAGCGAGGAGGCGACGGCGGAGTTCCCCAGATTGGCGTTGATCTTCACCAGGAAGTTGCGGCCGATGACCATCGGCTCCAGCTCCGGATGGTTGACGTTGGCGGGCAGGATGGCCCGACCGCGGGCCAGCTCGCTGCGGACGAACTCGGGGGTCACCACCTCCGGGAGCGAAGCGCCGTGATCCCGGCCGGCGTGGCGGCGGGCCGCCGGTCCCGGGATCGGACCGGCCTCCGGTGAGGCGGCGCCCGCGGCGCCCCGGACGTTTTCCATCAGGGCGCTCTCCCGCAACGCGACGAATTCCATCTCGGGGGTGATCTCGCCGCGCCGGGCGTAGTGCCTTTGGGTCACCCGGCCGCCCGCGCGGGCGCGCAGCACGCGGCGCGCCGGGACTGGGGGGGCGTCCGGCGGGCTGCCCCGGGG
>JBOGOE010000149.1:0-2810 GCA_050747445.1 Candidatus Polarisedimenticolia bacterium
CCCCGGGGCTCCGGGCGCGGGCGGGGCGCCCCGCACGGCGCGGCCCGGCGGCGGCCGCGAGGGCGCGATGAAGGCCACCGATCTCGTCTCAGTGCTCGACCTGTCGCGCGACGAGGTCGTCGAGGTCCTCGATCTCGCGACCCGCATCAAGCGGGATCCCGGGAGTCACTCCCGGGCGCTTCAGGGGAAGACCCTGGCGATGATCTTCGAGAAGCCGTCGCTCCGGACGCGGGTCAGCTTCGAGGCCGGCATGACCCAGCTGGGGGGGCACGCCATCTACCTGGGGCCCTCCGACATCTCCATGGGGAAGCGCGAGAGCGTCGCCGACATCGCCCGGACCCTCTCCGGAATGGCCGACGTGGTCATGGCGCGCACCTTCTCGCACGCGGCCGTCGCCGAGCTGGCGCGCCGCGCCTCGATCCCCGTCATCAACGGGCTGTCGGATCACCAGCACCCCTGCCAGGCGCTGGCCGACTTCCTGACCATCCGGGAGGAGTTCGGACGGGCCGACGTGAAGGTCGCGTACGTCGGGGACGGCAACAACGTGACCCATTCCCTGATGCACGCCGGCGCGCGGATTGGGGCGGAGGTCCGCGTCGCCACGCCGCGGGAGTACGCCCCCGACCCGGCGGTGGTGCGGGAGGCCCGTGAGGCGGCGGCCACGACCGGCGGCCGCATCGACGTGGGGCACGATCCGGCGGCGGCGGTCATGGGGGCCGACGTCGTCTACACCGACACCTGGGCGTCGATGGGGCAGGAGGCCGAGCACGCCGCCCGCCTGCCGATCTTCCGCCCCTTCCAGGTCGATCGACGGCTCATGGATCGGGCCGCGCCGCGCGCCATCTTCCTGCACTGCCTGCCGGCCCACCGCGGGGAGGAGGTCACCGAGGAGGTCCTCGAGTCGACGGCCTCGCGGATCTTCGCGCAGGCGCACAACCGCCTGCACGCGCAGAAGGCCCTCCTGGCGCTGCTGGCGGGCGACGGCGCGCCGCGCAAGGCACCCGGGGCTTGACACGGCATGCGTGGCGCTGAGAAAATGTGCGGTCTCGCCCGACAGGGGACCGTGTCTTTCGAGGAGCCGGAACCGATGGCGACGTATGTGTGCAGGTCGAAGGACGCTCCGCGGCGCTGGCTGCTGATCGACGCCGAGGGGCAGACGCTCGGGCGCCTGTCGACGTTCGTGGCGATGGCGATCATGGGGAAGCACCGTCCGCAGTACACGCCGTCCGCCGACACCGGGGACTTCGTGGTGGTGGTCAACGCGGCGAAGGTCCGGCTGACTGGACGGAAGCTGGACAAGAAGATGTATCGCTGGCACACCGGCTACCCGGGCGGGATCAAGCAGGTCCCGGCGGGACGGATGCTCAAGACCCACCCCGACCGCGTCATCGAGTGGTCGGTCCAGGGGATGCTCCCGAAAGGGCCGCTGGGCCGGAGCCTGCACGGCCATCTCAAGGTGTATGCCGGCGCGGATCATCCCCATGCGGCGCAGAAGCCGGAGAAAGTGACCCTGCCGGCCTAGGCGGCCGGACTCTGGAGGACGGAATGGCATCGGTGCAGTTCTATGCGACGGGGCGGCGCAAGACGGCGACGGCGCGGGTGTACCTGCGCGCCGGCGGTGGGGCGATCCTCGTCAACCGCAGACCGTTCGAGCAGTACTTCCACACGGACGCGATGCGGCGGGTGGCGCGGGAGCCGCTCGTCCTCACGGAGACGGCGGAGAAGTTCGACGTGCTGATCAACGTCGCGGGTGGCGGCGAGACGGGCCAGGCGGGTGCCGTCCGTCACGGGATCGCCCGGGCCCTCGTGCAGGTCGATCCGGAGCTCAAGACGAAACTGCGCTCGGCCGGAATGCTGACGCGCGATTCGCGCGTCAAGGAGCGCAAGAAATACGGACAGCGCGGCGCCCGCGCCCGTTTCCAGTATTCGAAGCGTTGACGCCGCACACGGCGAAAGGGGGCAATCATTTGGCAGCGGTCACGATGAAGGAGCTTCTGGAGGCGGGGGTGCACTTCGGGCACCAGACCAAGCGCTGGAACCCGAAGATGCGCGAGTTCATCTTCGGACAGCGCAACGGCATCTACATCATCAACCTCCAGAAGACCCTCCTCAAATTCCGCGAGGCCATCGAGTTTGTGCTGCGCACCGCCTCCCGCGGCGGGGTCGTGCTGTTCGTCGGCACCAAGCGCCAGGCCCAGGAGGCGATCGCCGAAGAGGCCGGGCGCGCCGGCATGCCGTTCGTCAACCAGCGCTGGCTGGGGGGCACCCTGACCAACTACCGCACCATCAAGAAGCGCATCGAGCGGTTGCGCTGGCTGGAGAACTTCCTGCAGGCCCCGGTCGAGGGCCGCTATACCAAGAAGGAGCTGCTGCAGCTCGACAAGGAGCGGGTGAAGCTCACCAAGGTCATGTCGGGGATCCGCTCGCTCGATCGCCTTCCGGACGCGCTGTTCGTCATCGACCCGAAGAAGGAGCACATCGCCGTCCTCGAGGCGCGCAAGCTGGAGATCCCGGTGGTCGCCGTCGTCGACACCAACTGCAACCCGGAGGACATCGACTACCCGATCCCCGGCAACGACGACGCCATCCGCGCCATCAAGCTGTTCGCCGGGCGGGTCACCGACGCCCTGGTCGAAGGACGCGCGCTGCACGAGAAGAGCCTCGAGGAGCAGCCGGCCGAGACCGCGATGGCGGCGGCCGGGGGCGGCGTGGCGGCGGTGACCGGCATGCCGGCGCTGGCGGAGGCCCCCGGGTCCTCCCGACCGGCTCCGCGCCGGCCCGCTTCGGGCGAGGCCCGCAGACCGGCACGG
>JBOGOE010000150.1:0-5175 GCA_050747445.1 Candidatus Polarisedimenticolia bacterium
GCCGCCGGCGGCGCGGGCACCGCCCGCCGCGGCCCGGATTTCCGCTATAGTGGCGCGTCATGGCCCTCGTCGGCAAGATCCTCCAGGCGGCCGCGATGCTGACGCTGGGAGTCGCCCTGTTCGTGTACGGTTTCAGGGAGAGGGACATGAACGCCGAGCTGGGCTGGCTCCTGGTCGGCGTGGTGATCTTCCTGGCCGGGTACGGAATCGAGCGCCGGTTCGGGGCGGGATCCTGACGTGCCCGGGCCGGGTCCGGCCGAACCGGCCGCCCTCCACACCGCCCGCATCCTCCTGGTGGACGACTTGGTGCCCCTGCTCGAGGCGCACCGGAGCTACCTCAAGCGCACGACCTGCCGGATCCTGACGGCGCGCACCGGCGCGGAGGCCCTGGCGATCTGCCGGCGGGAGCGTCCCGATCTGATCTTCCTCGACGCCAGTCTGCCCGGCATGGACGGGATCGAGGCCTGCCGGGGGATCAAGACCGACGCGGCGCTGGCGTCGATCCCGGTGATCCTGCTGGCGCCGGGCGAGCGGGAGGCGGAGTGCCGGAACGCCGGGTGCGAGGAGGTCCTGGACAAGCCGGTGTCGCAGCAGGCGTTCCTGCGGGCGGTGCGGCGCTTCGTGACGCTGATGGAACGCCAGGAGCGGCGCATCCCGGCCAGCCTGCGGGTCACCTTCACGGCGCGCGCCGTCACCTACACCGCCTACACCAAGGATCTGAGCCCGCGCGGTCTGTTCCTGAAATCCGGCAGGCCGTTCGTCCCCGGGACGGTGCTGGCGCTGGAAATCCCGCTGCCCGGCGGCACGCTGGTGCGCGCCACGGGGGAGGTGCGGCGGAACGTGGAGCGGAAGGGGAACAGCCACCTGCTGCCCGGCATCGGCGTCCTGTTCACCGTCATCGACCCGGCCTCGGCCCGGGCCATCGAGGAGTTCATCACGGCCCGGATCGAGGGGGCCGGCTGAAGCGGCGGCCGGGCCTCCGGCCGCGCGACCGCAGCGGGGCCCCCCTCAGCGGCGGCGGGGCGCCGGCTGCTTTTCCTTGCGGCAGTCGGCCTCCACCCGGGCGATCAGATCGAGGATGGCGTTGCGCCGGGTGAGGTCGCCCTCCAGATCGCGCGCCGCTTCCAGCGACGTCCGGGCCATGCAGAACTGTCCGAGACCGTGGTGCGCCGAGGCGATCTTGAGCCGCGGCTCCACGGCGCGCGGGTCGGCGGCGGCCGCCGCCTGGTAGTAGCGCAGGGCCATCTCGATCAGCCCCTTATGGGAGAAGGCGTTGCCGGTGGCGATCTGCAGACCGGGATAGCGGGGGTCCTTCATGCCGCAGATCCGGAAGGCCTCGATCGCTTCGTCCAGCTGGCCGCGGCGCGTGAAGATCTCCCCCATGCGGTAGTACGGCTCGGCGATGGCGCGGTCCAGCCGGATCGCCTGTCCGAACTGCTCCAGGGCCGCGTCGAGCCGGCCGCGCGCCGTGCTCAGGCGGCCCATCGCCATGACGGTCTCGGCGTTGTCGGGCCAGATCTCCAGGGCCCGCTTCAGGTCCTCCTCGGCCTGATCGTACCGACCCTGCTCCTGCCGCACCGCGCCCCGCCCCAGCCAGGCCGAGACGAAATACGGGGAGCGCTCGAGGGTCTCGCCGAACTCGCGCACCGCCTGATCGAGGAAGCCGAGCCGCAGATAGGCATTGGCCGCCGCGGCGCGCGGCAGGTGATCGGGCAGGCGGCGCGCCGCCGGCTGGCCGAGCGCCAGGATGGCCGCATGCGGATCGCCCGCCTGCAGGTGGGCGAGTCCCCGCTGCCCCAGGACGAGGCCGCGCGCCCGGTCGAATCCGAGGTATCCGATCCCGCCGGCGGCCGCGAGCCACGCGAGGGCCAGCGCCGCCCCGGTGAGCGGACGGCGGAGGACGCGCGGCACCGAGGTCCTGACGGACGGGAGCAGCCGGGCGAGGCGTCCGGCCGCGGGCGGCGCGTGCAGGGCGGCGATCTGGGTCAGACCGGCGAACAGACCGAACAGGGCGAGCGGCGCGGGGGACTGGAAGGGGGAGGCCAGCCACCCCAGGGCGATTCCCGCCAGGAACAGGTTGAAGGCGGCGAACCCGAGAGCGTCCCACGGGTACGGCGCCCGCAGGGCGGCGTACCCCGACTGGATCAGGAGCACCAGGATCAGCAGGACCACGGCGGCCCCGCCGGCCACCCCGATCTCGGCCGCCAGCTCGGCGAACGAGTTGCCGGCGTGCAGCGGCTGGTGGCTGGCGCTGAACGGCCCCTTCGCCTCTCCCTGCCAGGCGATCTCGAGGAAGGCATGCCGGAAGTTGTCGGGGCCCACGCCGAGCGGGTGGCGCGCCGCGAGCCGCAGGGTCCGCGGGACCGCCGCGGCCCGATCGGCGACCGGGTCGCCGATGCCGGGTGACAGGAGGGAGAGACCGCTCGCGGGGGCGACGCTGCCCCCCGTCGGGGAGAGCGTCCCGGAGCGCGCCATCGCGACCACCGCGGTCACGACGATCAGGCAGGCGATCCAGGCCTTCAGGCTGTTGCCGCCCAGGTCGGGGGACAGCCGTTCCAGCCGCCGATCCCCCAGAAGGACCTGGAGCAGGCGGGTGGCGACGATCCCGGTGAGGATGAACCCCCCGACGATCCACCCCTCCTGGCGTCCGGCGAACACCAGGGCCGCGGCCGGCAGCCCGAGCAGCCCGCCGGCGGCGACCCGCCACCAGCCGCGGGACAGCGCCGCCGCTCCGATCCCCGCGGGGATCGACAGCAGCAGGAACTCGGCGGCGAGCGCGGCGTCGCCTAGACCGGCCCCGGCGCGCGACGGCGGCAGGATCGACCAGCCGCCCGGAGTCAGGTGGAATCCCGGAACGAACACCTGCGCCAGGACCCCCAGCGACACCAGGGCCGCGCCGGCGAGAACCGCCCACGCGAGGAGCGCTGCCTGCCCGGCGGCGCGCGCGAACCGGGAGACGCCCCAGATCAACGCCAGCGCCGTGCCGATCTCCAGGAAACCCCAGATCGCCAGGCCGCGGTTGAGCGCCACGAGCGAGGCGACACCGGCGGAGAGCGCCGCGACACCGGCGAGCCAGAAGACCGGAGAGGCCAGACGCTCCGGCCCCTCCTCGCGGTGCCGGGAGACCAGCGCTCCGGCCGCCAGCAGGAGCGCGGTCAGGGCGAACAACGCCACCTTCGGGAAATGAATCGGGTCGAGAAGACGGGTGGAGTGCAGCAGCGGCATCAGGAACAGGGCGGCGGCCAGCACCAGCGTGGCGGCGCGGTCGATGGGACTCTGCGGGCTGGCCTGCGGCATGAGGACGTTCCGACCGGCGGCTCCGGAAGAGCGGGCATGCTAGCACAGGTTGACCGGGTTCGCGCCGGGCGGCTATCATCGCGACTGCGGTCGCGGCCGGCGGGGAGGCGTCGCGTGCAATCCACGGTGATCTTCCGCACCATGAACAGCCAGGAGGCGGAGCTGGTCCGGGGGATCCTGGAGCTCTACGGGATCCCGGTCCGGGTCGACACCGACGGCGCCCCCTGGCTCTACCCCTTCGGCGAGACCCGCCTGGTCGTCCCCAGCGAGGCGGAGGACGAGGCGCAGGAGATCCTCGCCGGGCACCAGGCCCCCTTCCATCCGCTCGATGCCCCGGCGCGTTGAGGCGAGGGCGGCGACCCGCATCGACTTCGCGGGCGGCACCATCGATCTCTGGCCGCTGTACCTGCTGCACGACGATCCCCTGACGGTCAACGCCGCGATCGACCTGTTCGCGAACGCGACGGTCGAGACGACCGGCGACGGGGTCGAGATCATCTCGACCGACCGGGAGGCGCGGCTCGGCCCGGTGCCGGCCGGAGGGCTGGCCGCCGCGGCGCGCCGGGCTCCGGCCGAGCTGGAATTTCCCGCGCGGCTGGCGGCCCACTTCCTGGGGGGGGGAGCCGGCGCCGCTCCCGGGGCCGGCTGCCGGATCACCACCGATTGCCGGGCCCCCGCCGGGTCGGGGCTCGGGGGCTCCTCCGCGCTGGGGATCGCGCTGGCGGCGGCGCTCGACCGGTTCACCGGGCGCGGGCTCGATCCGGAGCGGTTGCTCGCCACCACCCGCGCCATCGAGACCCAGGTCCTGAGAATCCCGACCGGCGAGCAGGACTACCACCCGGCGTTGCGCGGCGGGGTGCTGGCGCTGCACTACACCGTCGAAGGGACCCGGGCCGAGCGGCTGCGGATCGACACCCGGGCGCTGCGGGAACGGGTCGTCCTGGTCTTCAGCGGCGTCTCCCGCTCCTCGGGTATCTCCAACTGGGACATGCTCAAGCGGCACCTCGACGGCGATGCCGTGGTCCGGGGCGCGCTCGAGGGGATCAACCGGGCCGCCCACACCATGCGTGACGCGCTCCTGAAGGGCGACTGGGACGGCGCCGCGGCGGCGCTGGCCGGCGAGTGGCGGGAGCGTCGCCGCCTGTCCGACAAGGTCACCAGTCCCGGGATCGACAGGATCATCGAGGGGGCCGCGAAGGCGGGTTCCCTGGCCGGCAAGGTGTGCGGCGCCGGCGGCGGCGGGTGTCTGGTCCTCTGGGTCGGGGAGGGGGGGCGGCGCAGAGTGGAGGAAGAGGTCGGCCGGCTCGGGGGGCGGGTCCTCGACTACGCCTTCGTCGATGACGGGGTGTCGGTCACGGAAGTGTAAGCAGTCAAAGAATGTTGCGCCCCCGCGGGGCCCGGCGTACACTTCCGGGGTCCCCGAGGATCGCCGCGAGGGTGAAACGCCTGCCGGCCCGCGCCGGTTTACTTTGGCGCCCGACGGGGGGAGAATGGGGCCCCCGGAGCCGACAGGGAGGTGACCAGATGATGATGACCCGATCCCGCAGGCTCAGTCGCAGCGCCGCGCTCTTGACCGCCGCAACCTTCCTCGGCGCCGCCGGCGCCGCGTCCGCCGACCAGATCGTCTACTTCGTCAACGGCAAGGCGATGATGGTCCGGTCGGTCGAGAAGGGGGAGAAATTCACCGTCCTCGAGGTGGAAGGGGGCGGTCGGATCGGCGTTCCCACGGAACAGATCGCCCGGATCGAGGAATACCAGGTATCGCCCCCGCAGGCGCCGGCCCAGACCGCCCTGGTCCCCGTGCCAGCCGCGGTCTTCGCACCGGCTGCCATGCAGGCGCCGGCGCCGGGGCAGGCGGCCCCGGGCGCGGGGCTCGCC
>JBOGOE010000151.1:0-17267 GCA_050747445.1 Candidatus Polarisedimenticolia bacterium
CCTTTCGCATCCGACCCCGTCAGGCGGAGGCGGCGAGACGGGCCGCAAGGATGGGAGCCAGGCGTTCCAGCACCGCGCGATCCTCGCCCGTGTCGAGCGCCTCCGGCGATCGCTCGCTCTCC
Source organism: Candidatus Polarisedimenticolia bacterium (assembly GCA_050747445.1). GTDB lineage: Bacteria > Acidobacteriota > Polarisedimenticolia > Gp22-AA2 > Gp22-AA2 > JBOGOE01. The sequence continues at coordinate 123 of JBOGOE010000151.1, forward strand.
ACCACGATCACCGCCACGATGCGACCGTCCGCGGCCGCCGGCACGGCGATGCGCGTGCCACGGACAGGGGCTTCCGCTCCACCCGCCGTACCGCCGCCCCCGACGTTCTCGACCCTGGTCGTCCCGCTCCGGGCGGCCTCGCCGATGCTGCCGGCCCCGATGTCGATCCGCTCGGGTGGCACGGGGGAGCCGCGGCAGGCCTCGCGCCCCAGGGTCTCACCGTCGCGGCGGTAGATCGCGGCCAGGGCGAAGCGGCGCCCCTGCTGGAGGATCCCCGTGACGGCGTCGCACAGGACGCCCGCATCCTTCTCCGTTCGGGCGGCCTGCGCGACCCGCTCCACGAGCACCGCCGGGTCCATGAGGGTGATTTCGACGTGCAGGGCGTTGTTGAAGCGGTTGAAGTAATTGAAGAGCCCGACGACCGCCGCGATCTCGACGATCTGCGGCTCTTCGTAATGGCGCGCCAGCTCCTGGAACACGGGCTCCGCGACCTCGCCCGACCCCAGGGTCATCGCGTCGGCGAACCGGAGGGCCGCGCGTTCCCCGGCCGGGAACGGGTGGATGGAAGGATCCTCGAGTCCCTTGAGCGCCGCGTCGCTGACCCCGAACTGCTTTGCCAAAGCAGTGTGCGAGGCTAGTCAGTAATGGCAGCCGTTCAGGCGCGAGACCCGGACGGCCAGCATTTCCTTGAGCGCCACGGGCACCAGCCCGGGCGCCATGACGGCGCGGAAGTGGGGCAGCAGGGTGGCCAGGATGTCCGGACGGTGCGCGACCGTCCGGAACATGTTCGGGATGTTGCCCCGCTCCTCGAGAAAGTTGCGGAACAGGTCCCGGACTTCGGGACCGACCTGTTCGGGCGAAAGCCGGGTCAGACGTCCCATCGGAGTGGATCGCGCGACACGCTCGTCGCGTCGCGCAGGACGATAGCCCCCGGCCGCCGCCCGTGTCAAACGCGTGTCCGGGGGATCAACAGGGCTCGGCGCGCCTCCGGATGAAGGTCCGGATCTGCTCGGCAATCTCCGTCGGCGGGGACAGGAACTGCATCCCGATCAGGTAGCGATCCTCGTCGGCGCCCGGCTCCACGCGCAGCACGGTCGCGGGCAACCGCAGGGGACGGTCGGAATCCTCGAGGTACAACCGCAGCTGCAGCCGGCGGCCGGTCTCCATCCTGGTCGTCGACTCGACGAGGATGCCGCCCTCGCTGATGTCCTTGGAATACCCAAGGAACTCGCTGACGATCCGCCCGAAGGCGATCGACAACACGGCGGCGACCCGCGTGTGGAGCCGGAACTGGATTCCGAGAAACGACGCCAGGAGCTGCAGCAGGCGGTTCGGGGATGCCGGGACCTCGATGTATTCGTCGCAGCCGGCGTTCAGGCAGGCGGTCTTCGCGGCGGGATCGGCGGGACCCAGGATGAGCACCGGCGGCGAGGCCCCGCGGCCCGCAGCCTTCAACGCCCGACAGACGTCCAGGCCCTTGCGCTCGGGAAGCGCGTAATCGATCAGCACCGCGTCCGGCGGCAGCCTCGCCGCCAGATCGAGGATCTCCTCGCTGCTCCGTCCCGACCGCACGTCGAACCCGGGACGGAACAGGTAGCACTCTTCCCGGCTGAGGGACCTGTGGATCTCCGAGGAGAGCAAGACGCTCTTGCGGAACGTGTGGTCCAAGGCTTCACCCCTGAGGTCTGGACCTGCACCGCAATGCCGCGGACCCCCACTGCAAGGCCCATGCCCCCGGAGTCGGGCGGTTCACCGGGGCATCGGAAACCCATGCGGGACGCGGTGTTGACGAGGAGCCGGGTGGCGATCGCCGCGCCACCTCCCGCCCGCATCCGCGGCGGTGAGACCGCCGTGCGGCGGCGTGCCGGCCGGGACTCGTTGCGGGACGGGCCTTTCGCGCGGTCTCAGGACCCGGTGTCAGGGGGGCGGGGTTGAGACCGCGCGCGGAGCCCCGCCCGGCGTCTCCCCGACCCTTCGTCTTGAAACCCCCCGACCTTCTTGCTATCATCCGCCCCCGGATCGGGCGGCTGGATCGCTATCCCAGGCCGCCTGCGAGCAGGTTGCCATCCCGGACCGAATCCCCTCCCACGATCGGGCGATCCCCAGAGGAGAATCGACTCGGGCGCTGGGCGCGAGGGCGCGTCGCCGTGAAAGTCGTGGTCAACGAGTTGGACAACTGCCGGCGCGGTCTCGAAGTCGAGGTGCCGCCCGAGATCGTCTCCCGCGAGCTGGAACGATCCTTCCAGGACTATGCCCGCCGCGCCCGCATCCCCGGATTCCGGCAGGGCAAGGTCCCGGTCGAGATCGTGCGCAAGCGGTTCGCCAAGGAGGTCCAGGACGACGTCATCGGACGGATGGTCCGCGAGTACGCCCTCCGCGCCCTGGAGGAGAACAAGCTGGAGCCGGTTCAGGACCCCGTTCTGGATCGGGTCGATTACGAGAGCGGGCGCGCGCTGACCTTCCGGGCCACGTTCGAGGTCCGACCGGTCGTCAGCGTGACGGACTACCATCGCGTCGCGCTGAGCGTCAATCGACGCGAAGTTTCCGAGACCATGGTCGAGGAATCCCTCAAGGAGCTGGCGGACCGGGCTGCGAAGCTCGAGGCGGTCGAGGGGCGGCCGGTTCAGAAGGGGGATCATGTGGTGGGGACGCTCTCCTGCCGCTTCATCAGGGGGAGCGGGAAGGACCTGACAAACGAGCCCCTGTTCATGGAGGCCGGCTCGCCGGACAATCACCCCGAATTCAACGCCGCGATCCTCGGTCTCGAGGCCGGATCCTCCCGGACCTTCGAGGTCGCCTACCCCGACGATTACCGGGCGGAGGCGTTGCGCGGCTGCCGGGTGTCATACGCGCTGGCGATCCGCGAAATCAAGAAGAAAATCGTGCCGCCGATCGACGACGAGCTGGCGAAGGAGCTCGGGGATTTCGCCACGCTCGACGACCTGCGCGGCAAGGTGCGCGAGCAGCTCGGGCTGCGGGCCCGGGCGGCGGAGCGGATGGAAGCGAAGGACAAGATTCTGACGGTGCTGGTCGAGCGTCACGTTTTTGAAGTTCCCGCCGGGCTGGTGGACGCGCAGCTGGACTCCCGCCTGGAGGGGATGGCCCGTGAAATGCTGTCCCGTGGACTCGACCCGACAAAAGCCGATATTGACTGGAGCGAGGAGCGCCGGAAAGCGCGTCCGGGAGCGGAGAGCGGCGTGCGTGCGCTGCTGATCCTGGAGGCGATCGCCGCCCAGGAGGGGATCGTCGCGAGCGACGAAGATCTTGCGCAGTGGCTCCGCGAGGAAGCACGCCGGCACGGCACAAGTCCCGGCGCTCTGAAGGAGGAACTCGTGCGAAATGCCCGTCTGGAGAGCGTTCGCAGGCAGATCGTCAGGGAAAAGTCGCTTGACTTTGTAGTCGATGGTGCTAATATTACGCACGAGGGGAAGTAAATCGTCATGCCACTCGTACCGATGGTGGTCGAACAGACCAACCGAGGAGAGCGCGCATACGACATCTACTCCCGCCTTCTCAAGGACAACATCGTTTTCATCGGCAGCGCAATCGACGACAATTTGAGCAACCTGGTCATCGCGCAGCTCCTCTACCTGGAGGCCGAGGATCCCGAGAAGGACATCTCCGTGTACATCAACAGCCCCGGGGGATCGGTCACCGCGGGGCTCGCCATCTATGACACGATTCAATTCATCCGGCCGGACGTCTCCACCATCTGCATCGGCCAGGCCGCGAGCATGGCCGCCGTGCTGCTGACCGCGGGGACGCCCAAGAAGCGCTTCGCGCTGCCGAACTCGCGCGTGATCCTGCACCAGCCGATGGGCGACTTTTCGGGTCAGGCGACGGATGTTGACATCCACGCCAAGGAGATCCTCCGCATCAGGCAGCGACTCAACGAGATCATCCAGAAGCACACCGGTCAGGCGCTGGAGCGGATTCAGCGCGACACCGACCGGGACTTCATCATGACGGCGGCGGCCGGCAAGGAATACGGCATCATCGACCAGGTCATCTCCCGACGCGAGTAGTCGCCGACCCGGGAGCACCACAGCCAGGAGAGCAGGACATGGCCGGCAAGCGCAATGAAGGCGAGTCGCTGCGATGCAGCTTCTGCAACAAGGACCAGCGCGACGTCAAGAAGCTGATCGCAGGCCCGACGGTCTACATCTGCGACGAGTGCGTCGACATCTGTCTGGACATCATCGCCGAGGAGCGCGAGCCGGACGAGCCCAAGGCGAAGGTCAAGCTCCCGAAACCGGTCGAGATCCGCGAGTTCCTCGACGAATACGTGATCGGCCAGGAGAAAGCCAAGAAGAAGCTGGCCGTGGCGGTGTACAACCACTACAAACGCAACGAGCTGAGCAAGCGCCGCTCAGAGGTCGAGGTCCAGAAGTCGAACATCCTCCTGATCGGACCGACCGGGACGGGGAAGACGCTGCTGGCGCAGACGCTCGCAAAGCTGCTCTCGGTGCCGTTCGCGATCGTCGATGCGACGACGTTGACGGAGGCCGGATACGTCGGTGAAGATGTCGAGAACATCCTGCTGCGGCTCCTGCAGGCCGCCGGCAACGATCTCGAGAAGGCCAAGCGCGGCATCATCTACATCGACGAGGTTGACAAAATCAGCCGCAAGAGCGACTCACCCTCGATCACACGCGATGTCTCCGGCGAAGGCGTCCAGCAGGCGTTGCTGAAGATCCTGGAAGGGACGGTGGCCAATGTCCCGCCGCAGGGCGGCCGCAAGCATCCGCACCAGGACTTCATCCCGATGGACACGACGAACATCCTGTTCATCTGCGGTGGCGCCTTCGTCGGTCTCGACAGCATCATCGAGCAGCGCATCGGCAAGAAATCGATGGGCTTCAAGGCGGACGTCAAGGCCAAGTCCCAGAAGAGCATGTTCGACACCCTGGAAATGGTGCAGCCCGGCGATCTGATCCGCTACGGGCTCATCCCCGAATTCGTGGGGCGTCTTCCCGTGATCGGCGTGCTGGGCGACCTCGACCGTGCGGCCCTGGTCAAGATCCTCACCGAGCCGCGCAACGCCCTCGTCAAGCAGTACCAGAAGATCTTCGAATACGAGAACGTGACGCTGACCTTCACGAAGGACGCCCTGGAGGCGATCGCCGAGAAGGCGCTGCAGCGCAAGATCGGCGCGCGCGGGCTCCGCCTCATCCTCGAAGACCTGATGCTCGATCTGATGTACCAGCTGCCGTCGCGCACCGACATCACCGAGTGCGTGATCACGAAAGAGGTGGTCGAGAACAAGACGGCCCCCATCATCCTGATGGAGAAAGCGGGGTAACCCGACCTGATGTTCAGTCCCTCGGACAGCAAGACCGAAAAGGCCGAAACGCTCCCTCTCGTCCCGCTCCGGGACGTGGTCGTTTTCCCCTACACGATGATCCCGTTCGTCGTCGGACGCCGGTCCTCGCTGCTGGCGGTCGAGAAGGCGCTCGCCGGCGACAAGCGGATTTTCCTGGCCACCCAGCGGGACGCCAAGATCGACGATCCCAAGGCCGAGGAGATCAACGCCATCGGGACGATCGCCAACATCGTCCAGAGCCTCAAGCTCCCCAACGGCAACATCAAGCTGCTGGTGGAGGGGACCGTCCGCGGCAAGGTCGTCGAGATCCGTCCGGACACCGGCTTCCTGGTGGCGGTCCTGCAGCCCGTGGAAGGGAAGATCGAGCTGACCCCGGAGGTCGAGACCGAAATGGGACGGGTGGTGTCCCTGTTCGAAAAGTACGTCAAGCTGTCGCCCAACCTGCCGTACGAGACCATGATCTCCACGATTCGCGTCTCGGAGCCGGGCCGCCTGACCGACACCATCGCCGCTCACGTGCAGGTCGGCATCGAGGAGAAGCAGGCGTTGCTCGAGACCTTCAACCCCGCGGAGCGACTGCACATTCTCGCCAACCTGCTCGAGGCGGAGATCGAAAAGCTGCGGGTCGACCGGCGGATCCATCAGCGCGTGAAGAAGCAGATGGAGAAGGCCCAGAAGGAGTACTACCTCAACGAGAAGATGAAGGCGATCCAGCAGGAGCTGGGTCGCAAGGACGACAAGCTCAACGAGATCGAGGAGCTCAAGGAAAAGATCGCCAAGTCGCGGATGCCGAAGGAGGCGCACGAGAAGGCGATCCAGGAGCTCAAGCGACTCGAGGTCATGCCGCCTGTCAGCGCCGAGGCGACAGTGTCGCGCAACTATCTCGACTGGCTCATCTCCGTGCCCTGGCACAAGCGCACCAAGGAGATCCGGAACCTCGACTTCGCCGAGCAGGTGCTCAACGAGGATCACTACGGCCTGGAGAAGGTCAAAGAGCGGATCCTGGAGTTCCTCGCCGTGCGGCGCCTCGTCAAGGGCCGGAACATGAAGGGGACGATTCTCTGCTTCGTCGGCCCTCCGGGCGTGGGGAAGACCTCGCTCGCGCAGTCGATCGCGCGGGCGACGGGCCGGAAGTTCGTGCGCGTGTCGCTCGGCGGCGTCAGGGACGAGGCCGAGATCCGCGGTCACCGCCGGACCTACATCGGCGCGTTCCCCGGCCAGGTCATCCAGATGATGAAGAAGGCCGGAACGAAGAACCCGGTGTTCCTGCTCGACGAAGTCGACAAGATGAGCATGGACTTCCGGGGCGACCCGTCCTCGGCGCTGCTGGAGGTCCTCGATCCCGAGCAGAACTCGACCTTCCTGGACCACTACCTCGACACCGAGTTCGATCTGTCCCAGGTGATGTTCATCTGCACGGCGAACATCCTGCACCCCATCCCCCCCGCGCTGAAGGATCGGATGGAAGTGCTGCGGCTGGCGGGTTACACCTTGTTCGAGAAGGTCCGCATTGCCCAGCGCTTCCTGGTTCCCAAGCAGCTCAAGAACCACGGGCTGGATCCCGCGAAGTTCCAGTTCGAAGAGGACGCGATCCGCGACGCCATCGAAAAGTACACGCGCGAGGCCGGCGTGCGGAATCTCGAGCGGGAGATCGCCTCCATCTGCCGCAAGCTGGCCCGCCGCGTCGTGAAGGACGGGAAGGGGTACACCTACACGGTGAAGCCGGAGCAGCTCAACGATTTCCTCGGGGTGCCGAAATACCGGCCCCTGGTGTCCGACAAGCACAGTGAGATCGGCATCGCCACGGGTCTGGCCTGGACCGAGGTCGGCGGCGAGATCCTGATGACCGAAGCCAGCATGATGAAGGGTCGCGGCAAGCTCACCCTGACCGGCAAGCTGGGCGACGTCATGCAGGAATCGGCCCAGGCGGCGCTGTCGTTCATCCGCGCGCGCAGCAACCTGCTCGGCATCGACGAGGATTTCTACCGGAAGTTCGACATCCACATCCACGTGCCCGAGGGGGCGATCCCCAAGGACGGTCCGTCGGCCGGCATCACCATGGCGACGGCGCTCGCCTCGCTCCTCACCAAGACGCCGGTGAGGGGCGACGTGGCGATGACCGGAGAGATCACGCTCCGCGGCAAGGTGCTCCCGATCGGAGGAGTCAAGGAGAAGATCCTGGCAGCCCATCGTCTCGGGATCCGCACCATCATCCTGCCGCGCGACAACGAGAAAGATCTTGCGGACGTGCCCGACGAGGTCCAGAAGCTCCTCGAGTTCCGGCTGGTCGACACCATGGACGAGGTCCTGCAGATCGCCCTTGACAGGGGCGGCCAGCCTGAAGTCGAAAACAAGGAGTATAATAAGGGTCTCGATAAAGGCGTTCCCGACTCGATGACCCATTGAGTCGTTCCGGGACCGGTCAACACCTTCCAGAACCGAGACGGCGCTCCGGCGCCGTGAGGTAGCGACCCCGGGAAGGTTTCGCGGACATTCCCCAGAAGTTCGGCCCCACCCGCACGGACGCGGGCGGGCCGCGCCGGGCCAGAACGTTGCCGGCGCTTCCACCGGGTGGATCATGGACGTCAGCGCCTGCCGTCTTTTTGCGAGCGCCGCCGATCCGCGGCAGTTTCCGCGGGACGGCGCGCCGGAGATCGTCTTCATGGGGCGATCGAATGTCGGGAAGTCGAGTCTGATCAACCGGCTGCTGGGCCGAAGCGGCCTGGCGCACGTCAGCAAGACCCCCGGCCGCACCCGCCTGATCAACTTCTACCGCGTGAACGAGCGCTTCTACTTCGTGGACCTTCCCGGATATGGCTGGGCGCGCGTTCCGGAGGCGCTACGGCGGCAATGGCGGGATCTCGTGGAAGCCTATCTCGCCGTCCCGTCCAGGACCGCGCTGGCCCTGCAGCTGGTGGACGGCCGGCACCCGCCGACCGATCTGGACATCGAGCTGGCGGAGTGGCTGTGTTCGCGGGATCTGTCACACCGGGTCGTGCTGACCAAGATCGACAAGCTTTCCGGCAACGAGCGGGCGCGCGCCCTGCGCGACGCGGCCCGCGCGCTGCGGCTCCGGCCGGAGGAGCCGCTCCTCGCCGTCTCAGCCAGAACCGGCGAGGGGATTCCACTTCTCTGGCGCGCGATCGACGCCGCGAGCACAGCGCGCCGATGCGCCACCCGATCGGCTGTACCCACCGTCGAAAGGACCTCAGGGACCGGCACCCCGATCCGGGACGATTCGTCCGGGACGCGGGACGCCGCCCCTTTCCTAGGAGGCAGGACGCACCTGTGAACGGAGACAAGATGGAACGCGACATGAAAGGACCGCGGGACCCAAGACCCCCGCGTCAGGCGGGGCGCGATCAGAACCGCGGACCGCGGCGCCCGCCCGTGAACGATGTCGGACAGACACCGGCGGACGTGCCGGCGCCGGCGGCCACCGCGATCGAGGAGGAGGCGGAACGCCCGGACGCACCCCGCCCCGAGTTCGCCGGCGAGAAGCTCGACATCCGCACCCTGAAGGAAAAGTCCATCGCCGAGCTCACGACGATCGCCAAGGCGCTCGACGTGCCCAACGCGACGGCGCTGCGCAAGCAGGAGATCATCTTTGAGATCCTGCGCGCGCAGACCGAAAAGAGCGGGCTGATCTTCGCCGAAGGAGTTCTGGAGACGCTGCCGGACGGCTTCGGGTTCCTGCGCGCCCCCGAGTACAACTACCTCCCCGGCCCGGACGACATCTACGTCTCGCCGTCGCAGATCCGCAAGTTCGATCTGCACACGGGAGACACCATCTCCGGCCAGGTGCGGCCCCCCAAGGAGGGCGAGCGCTACTTCGCGCTCATCAAGGTCGAAGCGGTCAACTTCGAACACCCCGATCAGGCACGCAACAAGATCTTCTTCGACAATCTCACTCCCCTCTACCCGAACGAGCGGATCAAGCTCGAGACCACCAAGGAGAACCACACCGCGCGGGTCCTCGACATCCTCTGCCCGCTGGGGAAGGGGCAGCGCGGTCTGATCGTCGCCGCGCCGCGCACCGGGAAGACGATGATGCTGCAGGCCATCGCCAACAGCATCACCCAGAACCACCCCGAGATCGTCCTCATCGTGCTGCTGATCGACGAGCGGCCCGAGGAGGTGACCGACATGCAGCGTTCGGTCAACGGGGAGGTGATCTCCTCGACGTTCGACGAACCGGCGACCCGACACGTCCAGGTCGCCGAAATGGTCATCGAGAAGGCGAAGCGGCTGGTCGAGCACAAGAAGGACGTGGTCATCCTGCTCGATTCGATCACCCGCCTGGCGCGCGCCTACAACACCATCGTGCCGCCTTCAGGCAAGGTGCTGTCGGGCGGCGTCGACGCCAACGCCCTGCAGCGGCCGAAGCGGTTTTTCGGCGCGGCCCGCAACATCGAGGAGGGGGGATCCCTGACCATCATGGCGACGGCGCTCATCGAGACCGGAAGCCGGATGGACGACGTGATTTTCGAGGAGTTCAAGGGAACCGGCAACATGGAGATCCATCTCGATCGCAAGCTGGCCGACCGCCGGATCTACCCCGCCATCGAGATCACCCGCTCCGGGACGCGCAAGGAGGAGCTGCTCCTCAGCAAGATGGAGCTCGACCGCTCCTGGGTGCTGCGCAAGGTCCTCAACTCCCTGTCTCCCGTGGAGGCGATGGAGCTGCTGATCGAGCGCATGCAGAAGACCAAGCACAACGAGGAGTTCCTGTCCTCGATGAGCAACATGGGGTGAAACCCCGGAGCCGGGCGGCATTCGGGGCCCGGACCCGGGGCCCCTTGAGAAGGGGTGGCCGGTCCATCTATAATGTCCCTTCCCAACGGCATCGGGAGTTGCGGGGAAATGGCCGCAGGAGCGGACCGTCCCCGGGGAGAGTGATTCGATGAAACAGGGTGTCCATCCCGCATATCACGTGGTGACGGCCGTCTGCGCCTGCGGCGAGAGCTTCCTCACCCGTTCGACCCGCCAGGAGCTCCGGCTCGAGATCTGCAGCAAGTGCCACCCGTTCTTCACCGGGAAGCAGAAGCTCATCGACTCGGCGGGACGGGTCGAGCGCTTCCAGAAGCGCTACAAGAAGACCACAGACGCCGCGGCGGCCGCCGGGGCGGCAAAGAAGAAGGGGGCCAAGGGGAACCCCCCGGCTCCCGCCGTTCCCGACTCCGGCTCCTCCACCGTCCACTAGCGCTCCAGGATCGCGTCACTGAGCCCGGCCCACCTCGCCGGAGCGGCGGCGGTCCGCCGCCCGCCGGGGCGGCCGTCGGCCGGCCGGGGCGCGGGAGAGTGGCTCCCGCGGCCCCGCGATGGTAGATTCCCCTCGCGGAGCGGATGGCATGGAAATACTGCGGCGTCTCGCCGATCTCGAAAAGAAGTATGAGCAGCTCGCCCGGCAGTTGAGCGACCCGGCGCTCGTCTCGGACCAGGAGCGCTACCGCCAGACGACGAAGGCCTACTCCGACCTGGAGCGCACCATTGCCAGGTACCGCGAGTTCCAGGACGTGGAGCGCCAGATCGGCGACTCCAGGGCCCTCCTGCTGGATGAAGAGCTCAAATCCATGGCGCGCGACGAGCTCCAGACCCTGGAGACGCGCCGGGAGGCGCTCCTTCAGGAGCTGCGCGCGCTCCTGCTGCCGAAGGACCCGAACGACGAGAAGAACGTCATCCTGGAGATCCGCGCCGGCACGGGCGGGGAGGAGGCCTCGTTGTTCGCCGGCGAGCTGTTTCGGATGTACGGGCGGTACGCCGAGCGGCGCGGCTGGCAGGTGGAGGTCCTCAATCTCAGCAGCAGCGGCCTGGGGGGCATCAAGGAAGCCATCGCCCTGATCAGCGGCAGGCAGGTCTACAGCCGCCTCAAGCACGAAAGCGGCGTGCACCGCGTCCAGCGCGTCCCGGCGACCGAATCCTCCGGCCGGATCCACACGTCGACGGCGACGGTCGCCGTCCTGCCCGAGGCCGACGACGTTCAGATCGAGATCAACGAGAAGGACCTCCGGGTCGACACCTTCTGCGCGACCGGACCGGGCGGGCAGGGCGTCAACACGACCTACTCGGCGATCCGCATCACCCACCAGCCGACCGGTCTCGTCGTGCAGTGCCAGGACGAGCGTTCGCAGCACAAGAACAAGGCGCGCGCCCTCAAGGTGCTGCGCTCGCGGCTCCTCGACCTCGAGATCCAGAAGCAGAAGGAGGCCATCGCACGCGACCGCCGGAGCCAGGTCGGCACGGGCGAGCGCTCGGAGAAGATCCGCACCTACAACTTCCCGCAGAACCGGATCACCGACCACCGGGTCAACCTGACGCTGCATCGACTCCCCGACGTGCTGGACGGCCTGCTCGACCCCCTCATCGAGCCGATCGTCGCCCACTACCAGGCGGAGCTGCTCCGGCAGGAGGTGGCGGTCTGAGCGCTCCGACCGTCGTGACCCTGCATGAAGAGGGGAAGACGGTCCTGTCCGCCGCCGGGGTTCCGAACCCGGCGCGCGACGCCGAGCGCCTGCTCGCCCACGCCCTCGGCGTCGAGCGGGCACGCCTCCATCTCGACCCGCGGCGCGAGGCGCCGCCGGCGGCCGCCGCCCTGTACCGCGCGCTCCTGGCGCGCCGGGCCCGCCGCGAGCCGGTCCAGTACCTGGTCGGCGAGCAGGAATTCTGGTCGCTGGCGCTGCGCGTGACACCCGCCGTCCTGATCCCGCGCCCCGAGACCGAGCTGGTGGTCGCCGCCTGCATTCGCCGCAACACGGTGCCCAATCCGGTCATCCTCGATCTCGGAACCGGGAGCGGCTGCATCGCCATCGCCGTCGCGCGCGAGATCCCCGGCGCCCGCGTGCTCGCCTCGGACGTCTCCAGGGAGGCGCTCGACGTGGCCCGGGACAACGCCCGCCGGCTCGGCGTGGAGGGCAGGGTCGAGTTCCGGCAGGGCGATCTGTTCGCGGCGCTGTCGGACGCGGTCCCTGAAGGAGGCGCCGATTTCATCCTGGCCAATCCTCCCTACGTGAGCGATGGCGAGTTTCCGGGGCTGCCGCCGGAGGTGCGCGATCACGAGCCGCGCGCGGCGCTGGTCGCCGGTCCGGACGGCCTCGAGGTGCACCGCCGGATCGCCGTGGGCGCCGCCCGGATGCTGCGACCCGGAGGGCTGGTCATCGTCGAGTTCGGAGCCGGACAGGCGGACGGGATCGGCCGGATCTACGGACCGGCGTGCGGGCTGGAGCCGATCGCTATCGAGCCCGATCTGGCCGGGCTTCCCCGGGTCGGCATCGCCCGCGCGGGCGGACGTCGATGAAGAAGAGCGGGGTCGCCGCGCTGAGCGTCTCCGAGGCGCTCTGCTCGGTCCTGGAGGCGGCCCCCGTCCTGCCCGAGGCGACCGTATCCTTTGCGGAGTCGCGCGGCCGGATCCTCCGCGAGACGATCCGCGCCGACCGCGACGCCCCGCCCTTCGACAAGTCGCTGATGGACGGTTTCGCGGTGAACGCGGGCGACCTGGGGTCGGCGCCGGTCACCCTGACGGTGCTCGGGGAGATCCCGGCCGGCACCGATCCGGCGGCCCTCCGCCGCGTCGAGCCCGGTACCTGCTTCCGGATCATGACCGGGGCGCCGATCCCGCCGGGCGCCGACGCCGTCCTCATCGTCGAGGAGAGCGGGCCGGTGCCCGGAGACCCGGCGCGGGTGCAGGCGCGCTCGGCGGTCCGACCGGGCGACAACCTGGCGCGACGCGGCGCCGAGGTCCGCGGAGGCGAAACGCTTCTCGAGGAAGGGGACCTGATCGGCCCGGCGGAGATCGCGGTCCTCGCGGCCTGCGGGAGGACGCGCCTGCGGGTCGGTGGCCGGCCGCGCGTCGCCATCCTGGCGACCGGCGACGAGCTCGTCCCGCCGGCATCGGCCCCGCCACCCGGCGGCATCCGCAACAGCAACGGCCCCCTCCTGAACGCCCTGGCGCTCGAGGCGGGGGCGGAGGCGCGGGATCTCGGCATCGCCCCCGACGACCCGGCGGCGCTGCGGGCGGCGATCACCCGCGGCCTCGAGGACGACGTCCTGATCCTGTCCGGCGGCGTGTCGATGGGAGAGCACGATCTGGTCGCGGCGGCCCTGCGGGAGCTGGGCGTGTCGATCCGATTCGAGAAGGTCGCGATCAAGCCGGGCCGGCCGTTCACCTTCGGGACCCGTGGCGGGACGCTGGTGTTCGGCTGTCCGGGGAATCCGGTCTCCGCCCACGTCATCTTCCAGGTGTTCGCGCGTCCGGCGCTGCGCCGCATGCAGGGGTTCCCCCGCCCCCTGCGGCAGCCCGTCCGCGGGGTGCTCCTCGGCCCGCTGCGGCAGCGTCCCGGCCGCGCCGGCTATCATCAGGCCCGCGCCCGGTTCGCGGAGGGACGGCTGGTGGTGGAGATCCTCCCGACCAGCGGGTCGGCGGACTTCGTCTCGTGCGCGCGCGCCAACGCCCTGGCCGTCGTCCCGGCGGAGACCGAGGCGCTGCACGCGGGCGATGCGGTCGAGGTCCTGCTCCTCGACGCCCACGAGGACCGCTGACACCGCCCCCGGAGATGCACCGGGACGCGCGGCCGCGTTGACACTCCGGCGAGACGCATGGTACGGTGCGCCCCCGCGCCGCGATCGCCCGATGGGGACCGGTATCTCCGCCGCGGGGCCCCCGTGGAGAGGATATTGGCGAAGACCACCGTCCTCATCGCCGACGATCTGAAGCTGTTCCTCGAGATCGAGAAGACCTACCTCATGCGCGGCGGGTTCGAGGTGATCACGGCCGGCTCGGGCGAGGAGGCGGTGAGCGCGGCCGCCCAGCACCGGCCCCGTCTGATCCTGCTCGACCTGGAGATGCCGAAGATGGACGGCGCGGCGGCCTGCGCGACGATGCGGCAGAACCCGGCGCTCGCGGTGACGCCGATCATCATCATGAGCGCGCGGGGGGACGAGGCGACCCGCCGGCGCTGTCTCGAGGCCGGCTGCACCGAATTCGTCATCAAACCGGAGAAACCCGAGGAGCTGATGGGGCTGGTCGCGCGGATCCTGTCGGTCAAGCAGCGGGGCTCCGATCGGATCACCGTGGTGTTTGACGTCGCCGGCCGCCAGGGGGATCGGCAGACCCTGGGGCATGCGCACAACCTGAGCGTGAGCGGCCTGCTCCTCGAAACGGCGGAAGACCTCCCCATCGGCGCCACGCTGTCGCTGGAGTTCTACCTGCCGCGCACCCGCGCGCAGATCCGCGTCACCGGGGAGGTGACGCGCGCCGCCGCGGCGCCGGGCGGGGGCCGCAGCTACGGCGTGCGGTTCACCGACCTGAGCCAGGCGGACCAGGAGCAGATCCTGGAGTACGCGTCTTCCTGATCAGGTCCTCGTAGAGCGATCGGAGGGACGGATCGCCCGGGTGGCGGCCCAGCCCTTCGCGCACCACCTCCAGCGCCCCGGGGGCATCCCGCATCTCCGCCCGCGCCAGCGCCATCCCCAGGTAGGGGGCCGCGTCCGCGGCTCCAAGGGCGCGGGCCCTCTCGAACGCGCGCAACGCCTCCTCCGGCCGGCCCAGCCGCCGGTAGACCGACCCCAGCTTCATGCAGGTCGCCGCGGACGGGGCGAGAGCGGCGGAGCGCTCGAAGGCGTCCGCCGCTTCCTCCCACCGCCCCATCTGCGCCAGGGCCGACGCCAGGTTCCCCACGAAGCGGGGATTCTGCGGGTCGATGGCCTCCGCGCGCCGGAACGACTCGAGGGCCGCGGGCGCCCGCCCGCGCTCGGCGTGGAGGACGCCGGCCAGGTTGTGATACTCGTCGATGCGCGGGTCGAGCGCCAGGGCCCGCCGCAACGCCGGCTCCAGGACCGCCGTCCGCTCCGCCGCCGGGAGGAGGGCGTACAGGCGCCGGGCGACCACGACGCGCGCCGGATCGGCGGCGAGCGCCCGGAGCAGGAGGGCCCTTGCCCCGGCCCGGTCGCCGGCGGTTTCGGCGAGCAGGCCGGCGATCGTGTCTTCGAGACCCGGCTTCGAAGCGGTGCGGCCGGCATGACGGCAAGCCAGCGCGGCGGCGGCATCCGGCCCCCCGGCCCCCGCGAGGGCGACCTGCACCCCCCAGAGGACCGATTCCGGGTCCATCGCGGGGACCTCGCGCAGCCCCTCCTCCAGCGCCGCGATCGCCTCGACGGGGCGGCCCATCCCGGCCCGGGCCTCCGCCAACAGCTGATAGTTCTTCCCCAGCTTCTGCCGTTCGTTCGCCAGCCGCAGCTGCTCCGCGGCGCGCGCGTAGTCCTTGCGCTTCAGGAAGTAGGTCGCCAGGTTCCGGTGATAGAAGACCTGGGTTTCCGCGCCGGGGCCGTCCGCGTCCTGCGCGCCGCCCGGGGGCGGGCCGTGGGCACCGGGGCCGGCCCCGCCGGCGTCGCCCCCGATATACCCCAGGGCGCGCAGGTGGGCCAGCAGCTCCTCCTCGGCCGCCTCGGCGCCGGACGCGGAGCCCAGCACCGCCTCGCGGGGATTGCCGAGGGGCTCGTAGGAGCGGATGCTGCGCAGGCGGTGGGCGCGCGCGAACGCCGGATCGATCGCCTCCAGCAGGACTCTTCCCGGCATCTCTTCGGCGACCGGGAGGCCCAGGAGGTACAGGACGGTCGGCGCGATGTCGAAGAGGGTGGCCCGCCGGTACAGCCGGACGCCGCGCCGGGCCCCCGGGCCGCTCAGGATCAGGATCCCGTCCTCGTCGTGCCACTCCACCGGCTGCTCCGTGGTGTACGGCAGCACTCCGGGCGGGCGCGCGTCGCCCGACTTGAACCCATGGTCGGAGACGACGAGGGTCGTCGCGTCCGGCCCCGCCGCCCGCAGCACCCGGCCCAGCAGGGCGTCCTGCCGGACGTAGAAGCCGGTCACCGCGTCGCGGAAGCGGGCGAAGTCCTCCTCCGGGCAGATCGCGAGACGCGGCGGCATGCAGTGCTGGAAGCGATGACCCATCATGTCGATCCCCTCGAAATAGACCGCCGTGAGATCGAGGCGCCGCGCGGCCAGGTCGGCGGCGATGGTGGCGTAGTTGTCCGAACCGGTCAGGATCGACAGCGCCAGCGGCACCGGTCGTTGCGCCATCCGGCGGTTGTCGCGCCCCTCGTCCCCGGCGGGCGGCGCCAGGATCTCGCGACGCGCCGTCTCGAACTCCTCGCGGCCGACGCGCACGATGCCACGCGCCTCCTCCCAGCCGATGTCGCCCGCGTGGCGCAGGCGGGAGCTCACCCCGGAGAGATAGTCGGCCGGAAAGGCGAGCCCCGGCGGCGCGGGCGTTCCGGCCGGCCGCGGGCGCAGCGTCTCGAACGCCACCAGGTTGGAGACCTGGAACCCGCGGACCGGCTCCGCGGGGTAGGAGGCCCACCAGCCGACGAAGGCGCTGGGCGCGCCGGCGTCGCTGAGGATGTTCCACAGCGACTTGACCCGGCGGAAGCGGCTGCTGATCGGCACCCGCCGGCCGGTCTTCGGATCGATCGCCTGGAAGTCCGCCACGCCGTGCAGGTCGGGACCGACTCCGGTCACCATCGTCGTCCAGAGGAGGGGCGAAATCATCGGATCGTAGGACCGCAGCGGCCCGCGGGCGCCCGCGGCGATGAGTCGTTCCAGGTGCGGGAGCCGCCCCTGCCGCAGCAGCGGGTCGATGACGTCCCAATCGGCGCCGTCGAGCCCGACCAGCACCAGCCGCACGCCGGTCTCGAGGCGTTCCGGCATCGGGCCCCGACCGGTTCCGGAGGGGGCGCCGGTGGCGCGCGCCGTGGCGGGCGTCGCCCCCGGGGCGAAGGACCCCTCCGGACCGACGCGCCCCACCAGGGCCGAGGGCTCGATGCCGGCG
>JBOGOE010000152.1:0-2461 GCA_050747445.1 Candidatus Polarisedimenticolia bacterium
CCGTGCCGGGCGCAGACGAGCACCGCGTCCCCATCGCGGACGACGACCAGATCCCGCACCCCGGCGAGCACCGTCAAGCCATCGGGATTCATGGCCAGGCAGCCCCGCGCCCCGAGGGTGACCCGCGCTCCGCATCCGCCATTTCCGGCCGTATCGCGACCGAGGAACTCCCAGATCGCGTCCCAGGAGCCGAGGTCCGACCAGCGGAATCCGGCCCGCAGGCACACGACGCGGCGGGACCGTTCGAGGACAGCCGTGTCGATGGGCAGCGACGGCAGACGCCGCATCACCTTCTCCGGCACTTTCCAGAATCCATGCGGAGCGTCGCGCGACCATCGCTCGACATGGCGCCGGAGGGCTGGTTGGAGGCGACGCAGCTCCTCGAGGATGGTCGCGGCCCGCCAGATGAAGATGCCGCTGTTCCACATGTACCGGCCGGAACGCCACATCCGCCGGGCCGCGGCGGGACCCGGCTTCTCCACGAACGAGGCGACCGGACGGACGCCGGTCACCGGTCCGCCGGCCCCAGCCCGCAGATAACCGAACCCCGTCGCCGGTCCGCGGGGAGGCACCCCGACGATCAGCAGGACTTCGCGCCCCAGGACAGCCTCGACCCCGCGGCGCATGGTCCGCCTGAAGCCTTCGGCCGGCCCGATGTGGTGATCGGCGGGCACCACGATCATCACGGCACGCGGATCCGCCCTCGCCACGCGCAGGGCGGCCAACGCGATGGCCGGCGCCGTATTGCGTCCCACCTCCTCCGCGACGATCTGCGCCCGGGGAATCCCGGGAGCCTCCCGGCGAATCCAGCGGATGTGGCTGGCGCTGCCCACCACGAACAGGCGGTCGGGGCGGACGAGGGGGGCCATCCGTTCGTAAGTGTGGCGGAAGAGGGTCTTTCCCTCCACGAGAGGCAGGAAGGGCTTGGGACGACGGGCCCGCACCAGGGGCCACAGCCGGCTGCCGGATCCACCCGCCAGGATCACCCCGAAGACGCCCGGCGCACCGCCTTCTTCCGTGCCCGCCCGGAGGCCGGACCGCGCGACGTCAATCAAGGAATCGGTACCGGAGGATCCAGAAGAGCGCCGCGAGACCGTCCTTCCAGGTGATCTTCTTGCCCGCGTCATAGCCGCGCCCATGGTACGCGATGTGGACTTCATAGATCCGGCAGCCCAGCCGGGCGACCTTCGCTGTGAACTCCGGCTCGAAGCCGAAACGATCGGCGCGCAACCGGAGCCGCTGCAGCAGATCCCCACGGAACACCTTGTAGCCGGTCTCCATGTCGGCCAGGTTGAGGTTGGTGCACATGTTTGAGAGCGTCGTCAGGATGCGGTTGCCGACGTAGTGCCAGAACAGGAGCACACGATGCGTCTCACCGCCGAAGCGGGAGCCGAACACCACATCGGCCTTCCCCTCCTGGATCGGGCGGAGGAGCCGCGCGTAGTCGGCGGGGTCGTACTCCAGGTCGGCGTCCTGGACCACGACCACGTCGCCGGTCGCTCTCGCAAATCCGCTGCGCAACGCCGCGCCTTTGCCGCGGTTGCGGGCATGGGTCACGACCGTGACGTCGGGACGCCGGATTCCGGACAGCAGGGCGCGTGTCCCGTCCGTCGAACCGTCGTCCACAACGATGATTTCCTTGTCGAACGGAGTGGCGCCCACCCGCTCGATCACTTCGAGAACCGTCCCCTCCTCGTTGTACACGGGGATGACCACCGACAGCTTCATGGCGCGGGTCGGGTCACGAGCGGAACCATGCGACGGTCCGGCGGAGCCCCTCTTCCAGGCCGATCGTCGGGACATACCCGAGGCGCTCGCGGGCGGCGTCGATGGCCGCGAGGGAATGGCGCACGTCCCCCGGCCGGGGCGGCTCGTGGACCGGGCGGATCGGGACCCCGATGATCCCGCGGAGCGCATCCAGGACGTCGAGCAGCGTGGCGCTTCGGCCCGAGCCGACGTTGTAGACGCCTCCGGATGCCGCCGCGGGCGCCTCGCACGCCAACAGGTTGGCCTGTACGGCGTTGTCGATGTAGGTAAAGTCGCGGGACTGCAGGCCGTCGCCAAAGACGGTTGGGGCGCGTCCCTCGACGGCGGCCCGGACGAAGTTGGGGATGACGGCGGCGTACTGCGACGTCGGATCCTGCCGCGGGCCGAAGATGTTGAAGTAGCGCAACGATACGGTCTCCAGGCCGTACAGCGAATGAAACACCCGGCAGTAATACTCCCCCGCGAGTTTGCTGACGGCGTAGGGCGATTGCGGGGTCGGGGTCATGCTCTCGACCTTCGGAAGTGTGGGGGTATCGCCGTAGACCGAGGACGAGGAGGCGTACACGAAGCGCCGGACGCCCGCGTCGCGCGCCACCGTCAGGAGCCGCAGCGTGCCGGTGGCGTTGACCTCGTGGCTCGACGCCGGGTCCTCGACCGAGCGCTGGACCGACGGCAGAGCCGCCTGATGCAGGAC
>JBOGOE010000153.1:0-9641 GCA_050747445.1 Candidatus Polarisedimenticolia bacterium
CGCCGCGCCGTCCGGCGCCGGTCGGCGGGCCAGGATCGCCGCGAGGGCCGTTCCGACCCGGCGCACCGTCGCCGGATCGAGGGGCGGCGCTCCGGCGGGACCGCGGATGCCGTCGGTGCCGAACAGACGCTTCATCGGCGGCGACGCGACGGCTCGACCGGACGGATCGAGACGAGGACCCGCACCGGTCCGGCGGGGCTGACGATGCGGGCGCGGCTCCCCTGGGGCGCGTCGGGGACGGGCGTGACCATCACCTGGAAGTCGTCGGTCTCGCCGTCCAGGTGGATCACTCCGGTGAGGGCGCGGGAGACCCGGTTGACCTCGCTGGCGGGCCCCTCCAGGGTCACCGTCGCCGGCTGCACCGTGTGCGGCCCCTTCTCGTAGCCGGCGGGCGGATCGCCGGCGAACTCGGCGACGACCGGGATGTCGCGCCGCATCTTCTTCTCGATCCGCACCGTCAGGAGCTCGGGCTCGATGCGCGCCACCTCGGCTCCCGCGGGGGCCCGGATCATCCCGGGGGTCACCGGCAGGTGCTGCTCGCCCAGCGGCACCTTCGAGAGGTCGATGCGCGCCACCAGCGCGTCCTCGGACATCCCGCGGAGCACCGGCTCGGCCGCCCGAAGGCGCACCGCCACCTCGTCGACGATCTCCCCCGACTGCTCCAGCCCCTCCGGCAGGTTGATGTACTCCACCGGGACGATGAAATCGCGCACCCGCTCCTCTTCGCTGCGCACCACGTACCAGCAGACCAGGGCGAGGAGCAGCGAGAAGATCTTGAGGTACAGGTTCTGGCGCAGGTTGAAACGCATCGGCTCCTCAGGCGGCGTGCGAGTGGCGGACCGTGCCGTTCTCCTTGAGCGACTTCCCGCCCAGGTTGCGCCGCAGGAAGGTCCGCAGACCCTCCGCGTCCAGCGGGGCCGACAGCTTTCCCTCGACGGCGCAGCGGATCTCGCCCCGCTCCTCGGACACGACGATGACGACGCTGTCGTACTCCTCGGTCAGGCCGATCGCCGCCCGGTGCCGCGAGCCGTACTCGCGCGACAGTTGCGGGTCGGTGGTCACCGGCAGGAAGCAGGAGGCCGCCTTGATCCGTCCCTCGCCGATGATCACCGCGCCGTCGTGCATCGGGGAGCCCGGGGTGAAGATGTTGAGGAGCAGGTCGTAGGAGATCGCCGCGTCGAGCTGGATGCCGGAGTCGGTCTGGTCGGGGAGCGCCTGGTCCCGCTCGATCACGAGGAGCGCCCCGGTCGGACGCGCCGACAGCGCCGTGGCGGCGTGCACGATGTCGTCGAGCATCCGCTCGGTCATCTCCTGGTAGCCGAAACGGCGGAGCGAGGTCCGTCCCAGGCGGGCCAGCGCCCGCCGGATGGTGGTCTGGAACAGGACGATGAGGGCGAACGGGGCGTAGAACAGCACGTGCCCGAGGACGCGGTGGAAGGTCTTCAGCTCCAGGATCCGATCGGGCCCCGTCAGCCCGTAGGCGACCAGCAGGAGCAGCACGCCGATCAGCGTCTGCAGCGCGCGCGTGCCGCGCAGCAGCAGGCCGACCTGGTAGATCAACACCGTCATCAGGACGATGTCGAGAAGGTCGCGCCAGCCGAAGGCCAGCGCCGAAGGATTGTCGATCAGACCCATGAATCCTGCCAGCGTCCGGCGGGGCCGCCCAGGACCGTGTCGCACAGCCGGGCGACGCGCACCGCCGCGCGGACGTCGTGGGCCCGAATGATAGCAGCGCCGCCCGCAATGGCCAATGCCTCCGCCGCCAGGCTGCCTTCCAGGCGCTCCGCGACCGGCAGCTCGAGCGTGCCGCCGATGAACGATTTGCGCGACGCGCCGATCAGAATCGGCCGGCCGAGGGAGCGCAGCACGTGCAGGCGGCGCAGCAGGACCAGGTTGTCGCGCCGCGTCTTGCCGAAGCCGATCCCCGGGTCGACAACCATCCGATCTTCGGCGACACCGGCGCGCCGCAGCGTCTCCATGCGCCGCCGCAGCACGCGGGCGACGTCGGGAAGCAGGTTGCGGTAGCGGGGCGCCTGCTGCATGGTCCGCGGCGTGCCCCGGATGTGCTGCACCACGATCGGCACGCCGGTCTCCGCGACCACCGCCGGCATCGCCGGGTCGAAGGATCCCCCGGAGATGTCGTTGACCATGTCGGCCCCCGCCTCGATCGCCCGCCGGGCCACCTCCGCCTTGGTCGTGTCGATCGACACCAGCGGCCGCCCGGGGCCGCGCCGGCGGAGCGCCGGCGCCAGCCGCTCGAGAACCGGCAGGACGCGGCGCAGCTCCTCCGCCAGGGAGACCGGGCGGGCGCCGGGGCGGGTCGATTCCCCGCCGACGTCGAGAAGCGCCGCCCCCTCGTCCGCCAGCCGCAGGGCGTGCCGGACGGCGTCCCCGGCGGCCAGGAACCGGCCGCCGTCCGAGAACGAGTCGGGCGTGACGTTCACGATTCCCATGATCCGCGTTCCGGTCAGGTCGAGAAAGCCCCGCCGCAGCCGCAGTCGCCGCGGCGGGCGGTCCGCCGCCCGCAGGAGCGCTTCAAGGGCGTCGGCCAGAGACGCACCGGCCCGATGCCGCCGCGCGGCGGCGGCCGCGCCGGCCAGGTCCTCCGGGGTCCCCTCGAGGAGCAGAAGCTTCCCGCGCCCGCGCCCGCCGCCGTCCAGCAGGAGCCGGCCGCCGGAGCGCGACAGGGCGCGCCCGATCGCGGGGGCGATTCCGGCCGGCGCCGCCTCGCAGCGGACCAGAAGGCGAGTCCCTTTGGAAAGGACCAGGACGTTGTGATGGATCGCTGCGGTGTCGTGCCCCGTCACGAAGGCTGCTTGACGGGGCTGGGGGTGATGGCGGGACCGGCCCGCTCTCCTTTGGAGGTCTCCGCGGCGGGACGCGGCGGCTCGGGGGCCGGTTCGGGGCGCGTCTTGCGGGCCCGCTTGCGGGCCTGCAGCGCGGTCATCTCCTCGCCCCGGACCAGGGAGGCGACCTCTTCGCCGTCCAGGACCTCGTACTCCAGGAGGGCCTCGGCGACCCGCACCAGGGCGTCGCGGTTCTTCTCGATCACGCCGCGGGCGCTCTGATAGGCCGCGGTGGCGATCTGCTTGACCTCCTCGTCGATGAGGACGGCGGTCGCCTCGCTATAGTCCTGGTGCTGCGCGATCTCGCGTCCGAGAAAGATCTGCTCCTCCTTCTTGCCGAAGGTCAGGGGGCCCAGACGCTCGCTCATGCCCCACTCGCAGACCATTTTCCGGGCGAGGTCGGTCGCCTTGTCGAGATCGTCGCCGGCGCCGGTGGTCAGCACCCCCATGAAAATCTCCTCGGAGACCCGGCCTCCCATCATCACCGCCAGGGTGCTCTCGAGATAGTTGCGGGTGTAGTTGTGCCGGTCGTCGATCGGCACCTGCTGGGTGACGCCCAGCGCCATGCCGCGCGGGATGATGGTGACCTTGTGGATGGGATCGGCGTGCGGCATGGAGAAGGCGACCATCGCGTGGCCGGCCTCGTGATAGGCGGTCAGACGCCGCTCCTTCTCCGAGATGATCAGCGAGCGACGCTCGCTTCCCATCATGACCTTGTCCTTGGAGTTCTCGAAGTCCTCCATGAACACCAGCTTCTTGTTGTAACGGGCGGCGTTGAGGGCCGCCTCGTTGACCAGGTTGGCGAGGTCCGCCCCCGAGAAGCCCGGGGTGGCGCGCGCCAGCACCGAGAGATCGACGTCCTCGGACAGGGGGATCTTGCGCGAATGGACCTTCAGGATCTCCTCGCGGCCGCGCACGTCGGGGCGCGGCACCACGACCCGCCGGTCGAAGCGGCCCGGCCGCAGCAGCGCCGGGTCGAGGACGTCGGGGCGGTTGGTCGCGGCGATCAGGATGACCCCGTCGTTCGACTCGAACCCGTCCATCTCCACCAGGAGCTGGTTGAGGGTCTGCTCCCGCTCGTCGTGGCCGCCGCCCAGCCCCGCGCCGCGGTGCCGGCCGACGGCGTCGATCTCGTCGATGAAGATGATGCAGGGAGCGTTCTTCTTTCCCTGCTCGAACAGGTCGCGCACCCGCGACGCGCCGACGCCGACGAACATCTCGACGAAGTCGGAGCCCGAGATGGAGAAGAACGGCACGTTCGCCTCACCGGAGATGGCGCGCGCCAGCAGGGTCTTGCCGGTCCCCGGCGGGCCCATCAGCAGGACCCCCTTTGGGATCTTGCCGCCGAGCTTCTGGAACTTCTGGGGCTCCTTGAGGAACTCGATGATCTCCTCCAGCTCCTCCTTGGCCTCCTCCACCCCGGCGACGTCCTTGAAGGTGACCTTCTTCGCCTGGCTCGACGACAGACGCGCCTTCGACTTGCCGAACGACAGCGCCTTGTTGCCGCCGCTCTGCATCTGCCGCATGAAGAAGATCCAGATGACGATCACCGCCACCACCGGCAGCCACGACAGGATTGACACGAACAGGGCGTTCTCGCGGGGCTTCTTCGCCTCGATGGCGACCCCGTGGGCCCGGAGATCCTTGATGAAGTCGGGGTAGTCGGGGGCGTACGACACGAAGCGGCGCGGCTGGCCATCGGGGGCCGCCTGGCGGTACTCGCCGTTGATCTCGCTGCCGACGATGGTGACCTTGGCGATCTGTCCCGATTCCACCTCCGCCAGGACCTGGCTGAAGGGGATCTCGATCTTGTCGGGGCGGCCGGCGTTCAGCAGCTTGTAGAGGAACAGGACCGTGAGGATGATCACGATCCAGAACGCGATGTTCTTGATCAGCGTGTTCAAGTGCCCTCGTCTCCCCCGGGAGGCTTCAATATAGACCCAAACCCCGGGCCTTTCAATCGTTTCCGCCCGCCGGCGCCGCGCCGGCGGGATTGCGGAAGACGCCGCCGCGCCTCCGGCGCGTCCCTACTCCACCCAGGTCAGGTACGGGAGGTTGCGGTACTTGCCGTCGTGGTCCAGGCCGTAGCCGACCACCCAGCGGTCCGGGACCTGAAAGCCGACGTGGTCCGGATGGAAATCGACCCGCCGCCGCTGCGGCTTGTCGAGCAGCGTGCAGACCCGGAGCGAGCGCGGCTGGTAGAGCTGCAGCTGCTCGCACAGATAGGCGAGGGTCACGCCGGTGTCGAGGATGTCCTCCACCAGGAGCACGTTGGTCCCCTCGATCCGGAAGGGCGAGGAGAGACGCATCGCCGAGGAGAAGACGATCTCGGTCAGGACGTCCGACTTGCGTGAGGTGACGGTTTCCAGGAACCCGACCTCCACGGGGGACTTGATGGTGCGCACCAGGTCGGCCAGGAAGATGAAGGCCCCCTTGAGCACCCCGAGGACGGCGATCTCCTCCCCCTGATAGTGCTCGGTGATCTCGCGGCCCAGGGCGCGCACCCGATCGGCCAGTTCGGCTTCGGACTTCAGGACCGAGGAGGAGAGTTTCATCGAGGCTCCTTCTCCAGCACGAGGACGCGGCGCGTCCGCCCGGTGACCTTGAACCGCTCGTCGATGGCGTGGTCCACCACCCAGGCGATCCGATCGCCCGTGAGGACCAGGGGGATTCTGCCACGATCGTCCACCGGGATCTTCCGGTCGATGAGAAACGTCTTCACCTTGCGGCTGCCCGGGGCGCCGAGGGGGACGAACCGGTCCCCCGGACGCCGCGGCCGGATCAGCAGCGGACCCGTGATCAGGTCGGCGTCGAGATAGGCCCGCTCGCGCCCCGTCGCCCGCAGATCGGCGGGGGTCGCCTCCCGGTCCAGCAGGCTCGCCCGGATCCGCACCCCGAACCCCGGCAGCGCGACCTCGCCCGGAACGGGGCAGAGGGCCTCGGTGCACCCTGCCCGGGCTCCGGCCCCGGACTTCGTCCCGGCGTCCGTCTCCGCCGCGCCATTCGTTCCCGCGGCGGCCGCGAGCCCGGGGCGCCGCAGGATCATCAAATCCTCGCCGTGCCGCCGCACCACGAGCCCCCGGGGCAGGCAGATCGAGCCCCGCTCGCGCCCCGGTTGGAGCAGCGCCAGCGCCTGATCGACGTGTCCCAGGGTGATGCCGCGGAGATCGCCGCGCACCTTTTCGATCCGCCCGCGCAGGACGCGCCGCTGCAACGCGACGGGCAGACCGCGCAGGGCCGCCGCCAGCAGCGCCGTCCCGCCGGCGACGGGGCGGGAGATCCGGCCCCCCTCGGCCTCGGCGATCCGGCCCAGGAGGTCGTCCTCCTCCCGCATCAGATCGGCGGTCTGCGCCAGGGTCTCGACGATGGCGGGATTGAACTCCTTCGCCAGGAGCGGCAGCAGGCGGCGCCGCACCCGGTTGCGCGACAGCGTCTGGTCCTTGTTGGTCGCGTCGATCCGGTAACGCAGGCGGCGCGTCTTGAGATGGGCGATCACCTGCCGCCGCCGCAACTCGATGAGGGGGCGGATGAAGACGCCGTCGACCACCGGATAGATGCCGGCCAGCCCGCGCGCCCCCGAGCCGCGCATCAGCCTCAGGAGCAGGCTCTCCGCCTGGTCGTCACGGGTATGTCCCAGCGCCACGCGCCGCGCCCCCAGATCCTTCGCGGCCGAAAGGAGGAACTCGCTCCGCAGCTCGCGGGCGCGCGCCTCGCGCGACGGGACGCGCGCCCCGGCTGCCTCCCAGGCGGCGCGGGTCAGGTGGCCCACCGTGACCGGCAGCCCCAGGCGGGTCGCCAGGCGCCGGACGAACTCCGCGTCGCGCGCCGACGCCCGCCCGCGCCAGCCGTGATCGAGGTGCGCCACGTGCAGTTCGAGCCGCAGCTCCCGCGCCAGCGCGTGAAGGGCCGACAGGAGCGCCACCGAATCGGGGCCGCCCGACACGGCGACCAGCACCCGGTCGCCCGGCTCGACCATCCTGTATCGAAGGATGGTGTCGCGGACCTGCTGCTCGAACATGCCCGGTCGTTCTCCTTGAGGGGGCGTCGCCGGCGCCGTTGAGGAGCCGGTTGTGCGGGGCCTGGCGGATCTATGAATGGTAGCGGTGCAGGGATTCGAACCCCGGACTCCGCGGATATGAGCCGCGTGCTCTAACCATCTGAGCTACACCGCCTTATGCCGTGGCAGCAGATTCTACACTATAATCCGCCGCGCCCGAACGCCGCGGAAACAGCCCCAGAGGCCCCAGCGGATGCATCAATGCAAGGAATGCTCGGTGGGCGAGGATGACGCCTATCTTCATAAATGTCCCATCTGCCACAAATACGTCTGCGACGAGCACAAGCACGTCCGGAGCGGACGGGTCTTCTGCAGCGCCTTCTGCGCGGCCTACTTTTTCCACGAAGGGGACGAGGATGACTGAGGGGACGACGCGTCCGCCTCTCGCCGGCGCGGGCGCCCCCGCCGGTGGACGGGTCTGATGGGCTTCCCGGTCCATCGGCCGCGGCGGCTCCGGCGGACGGAGCTGATCCGGTCGATGGTGCGCGAGACCACCCTGTCGCCGGGCGATCTGATCCAGCCGCTCTTCGTCTGCCCGGGGAAGAAGGTCCGGCAGCCGATCGGGTCGATGCCGGGACAGTTCAACTTGTCGGTGGACGAGGCGGTGGCGGAGGCCCAGGAGGCGCGCTCGCTCGGAGTGCCGGCGGTGATCCTGTTCGGCATCCCGCCGAAGAAGGATGCGCGTGCCAGCGGCGCCTGGGAGGAGGACGGGATCGTCCAGCAGGCGGCGCGCGCCATCAAGAAGTCGGTGAAGGACCTCCTGGTGCTGGGGGACGTCTGCCTGTGCGAGTACACCGACCACGGCCATTGCGGCGTCGTCCAGGGGGACGTCATCCTCAACGACCCGACGCTCGAGCTTCTGGCGAAGACCGCCGTGTCGCAGACGCGCGCCGGGGCCGACATCGTCGCCCCCTCCGACATGATGGACGGCCGGGTGGCAGCGATCCGCGCGGCGCTCGACCGCGAGGGGTTCGCCGACACGCCGATACTGTCGTACGCCGCCAAGTACGCCTCGGCCTTCTACGGCCCGTTCCGGGAGGCGGCGAAGTCGGCGCCGCAGTTCGGCGACCGGCGCAGCCATCAGATGGATCCGGCCAACGTCCGCGAGGCGCTCAAGGAGGTGGCGCTCGACATCGAGGAGGGGGCCGACATGGTGATGGTCAAGCCGGCCCTGCCCTGCCTCGACGTCATCCGCAGGGTGCGCGACCTTGTCACGGTGCCGGTGGCGGCGTACCACGTCTCGGGGGAGTACGCCATGCTGCAGGCGGCCGCCGAGCGGGGATGGATCGACCGCGACCGGGTCATGATGGAGTCGCTGGTCGCCATCCGCCGGGCGGGGGCCGATCTGATCGTCACCTACTGCGCCAAGGACGCGGCGCGGCTGCTGCGGGGCTGAATGGCGACCATCTCGCGCACGCTGTTCGACAAGGCACGGCAGGTGATCCCGGGCGGGGTCAACTCGCCGGTGCGCGCCTTCAAGGCGGTCGGCGGCGACCCGCTGTTCTTCGCGCGCGGCGAGGGGCCGTACCTGTTCGACGTCGACGGCAACCGGTACATCGACTACGTGATGTCCTGGGGGCCGATGATCCTTGGGCACGCTCCGCCCGCGGTGATCCGCGCCGTGCAGGAGACCGCCGCCTCCGGCACTTCCTTCGGAGCCCCCAACCCCTACGAGGTCGATCTGGCCCGCCTCGTGGTGGAGATGGTCCCCGGGATCGAGAAGGTCCGGATGGTCAATTCGGGGACCGAGGCGACCCTGTCCGCGCTCCGCCTGGCGCGTGGCTTCACCGGCCGCGATCTGGTGGTCAAGATGGAGGGGTGCTATCACGGTCACGTCGACGCCCTCCTGGTCAAGGCCGGCTCGGGGGTGGCGACCCTCGGGATCCCCGGCACGCCGGGCGTCCCGGCCGCGGTCGCCGCGCAGACGATCGTGCTGCCGTACAACGACCTCGACGCCTTCCGGACCCTGGCGCGCGATCGGGGGCGCGAGATCGCCTGCCTCATCGTCGAACCGGTCGCCGCCAACATGGGGGTGGTGCCGCCGCGGCAGGGATACCTCGAGGGGCTGCGCGAGATCACCCGGCAGCACGGCATCCTCCTGATCTTCGACGAGGTGATCACCGGCTTCCGACTGTCTCCGGGAGGGGCGCAGGAGAAATACCGGATCGATCCCGACCTGACGACCCTGGGGAAGATCCTCGGCGGGGGGCTGCCGATCGGCGCCTATGGCGGACGCGAGGAGATCATGGACCGGGTGGCGCCCGAGGGGGACGTCTATCAGGCGGGGACGCTCGCCGGCAACCCCCTCGCGATGCGCGCCGGGATCGAGACGCTCAAGGCGCTGCGCGCCCCCGGGACCTACGAGCGTCTGGAGGCGTCGGCCGCCCGGCTCGCGAAGGGGCTTCTGGCGGCGCTCGAGGAGACGGCGACGCAGGGACGGGTGACCCGCGTCGGCTCGCTCCTCACCCTGTTCTTCACCGGGCGGGAGCCGGCCGACTGGGACTCCGCCTCGATGGCCGATGCCAAGCGCTTCGCCGCGTTCTTCCGCCGCATGCTGGAGCGCGGCGTCTACCTGCCCCCCTCGCAGTTCGAGGCCTGGTTCGTGTCGCTGGCCCACGGCGACGCCGGGATCGACGCGACCCTGGCCACCGTCCGCGAGGTCCTCAAGGGGATGCGCTGGGGGCCCGAAGCCTGAGCCACCCGGCGGCGCGACGGAGCCGCCCGTCCCGGCCGCGCTC
>JBOGOE010000154.1:0-3286 GCA_050747445.1 Candidatus Polarisedimenticolia bacterium
TGCCTGGGGCGCGGGTGGTCTGCGGCTGACCCGCCGCAGGTCCGCCGGGCTGCGCCGGTGGGCGTGCCGGTGCTCTGGGCGCCGGCGCCGAAGTGGGTTTGACGGGTGGCTTTTTCTCCGTGCCGGACCTTGCCGCGGCCTGGTGTGCCGCGGCGGGCGCGGCGACGGTTGCCGGGCGGGTGGTCTGTTTTGGGGCGATCCGGCCCGCCGGCCGCGGGGCCGCCTTGGCTGCGGCCTCCGGGGCGCCCGCTCCGCCGGTGAGGGCGGCGCGCAGTCCGACCGCGAAGCCGTCATCGATCGTGCTGAGATTCGTCTTGACGTCGGCACCCAGCTTTCGCAGCTGCGCGATCGCGTCGGCCACCTTGATATTCAGTTCCTTCGCGATCTGCCCGACCCGGATTTTTCCCATCTAGACGTCATCCTCCCTGGCTTCACGCGGCTGCTCGACGGTCGGCGACTCCGCGGGGAGAAGCTCCGTGGTGTCGGACGACCCGCTCCCGTCCTCCTCGCCGGAATCGTGGCCCGCCGGGGCCACCGAGGGGTCTGGGTCGGCCCCCTCCGCCTCCGGAAGACCCGCGTCGGTGCTCTCCCCGGACCCGGCACCCCCGGATTCACCGGAGCCCTCGTCGTCGCCGCCCGCCTGCGCCTCGAGCTCGGCCTGTGCGGCGGCGACGGCGGCCGCCTCTTCCTCCGCCCGGAGGCGGACGGCCTCCTCCTCGGCCTGGGCGCGAGCCGCCTCCTCCTCCGCCAGCTGGCGCGCGGCTTCCTCCTCGACGGCCCGCTCCCTGAGTCCTTCCTCGGCCAGGGCCAGAAGTTTTTCTGCGGTCCTGGGGCCGATTCCCGGGATGAGCGTCAGGCCCTCGACACCACCCTCCACGATGGCATCGAGGCTCCGGAGCCCCCCTTCCACGAGCCGCTGTCCGGTTTTGTCGCCGGCGCGATTGATGAACGTCTCCATTTCGCGACCGTCCCGCGCCCGCCGCTCCAACTCGGCCTCCACCTCCCGCTTTTTCTCCTGCTCGCTTTTGATCTCGATTTTCCAACCCACGAGGCGGGAGGCGAGGCGGACGTTCTGCCCCTTCTTGCCGATGGCCAGGGAGAGCTGTTCATCGTCCACGACCACTTCGAGCGCCTTGTTCTCGGAGTCCAGCAGCTGCACCCGGTTCACCTTGGCCGGGTTGAGGGCATTGGTGATGAACGTGCTGACGTCGTCGGAGTATTGGACGATGTCGATCTTCTCGCCCCGGAGCTCGCGGATGATGGATTGAACGCGCGACCCCTTCATTCCGACGCAGGCACCGACGGGGTCGACGTCGCGATCTTTGGATCGGACCGCGACCTTGGCCCGATCGCCGGGGTCATGCACCGCGCGCTCGATCACGACCGTCCCGTCGTAGATTTCCGGGACCTCCATCTCGAAGAGTTTCATGAGAAGCCGCTCGTCGGTCCGCGAGACAATCACCTGAGGACCCTTGGCGTTCCGGTCGACGTCCACGATCACCGCCCGGATCCGGTCGCCCTGGCTGTAGCGCTCAGCCTTCGACTGCTCCTTCTTGGGAAGGACGGCCTCGGTCCGCCCGAGGTCGACCACGATGCTGCCGCGCTCGAAGCGCTTGACCACGCCGTTGATCAGTTCTCCGACGCGCCCCGCGTATTCGCGATAGATGTTGTCTCTCTCCGCTTCACGGACCTTCTGGAAGATGATCTGCTTTGCCGCCTGGGCCGCGATCCGTCCCAGCTGGATCAACCCATCCCGCGGCTTCTCGATCTCGATGATGCCTTCCTCGTTCGGCGGCAGCGCAAGGCCCTCCGCCTCCTCGGCGGTGACCTCCAGGTCCGGATTGGTAACGTCGTCCACGACCTTCTTGCGCGCGAAGACGGCGAGGGCCCCGGTCTCCCGATCGAAGCGCGCCCCGAGATCCTCCTTGCTGTGAAGGTACTTCTTGGCGGCGGCCGCGTAGGCGTCCTCGACGGCCTGGATGATGATGTCGACCTCGATGCCTTTTTCGCGGCCGACCTGCTCGATCGCCTGGAAGATCTCGTTGCTCATGAAAGACGTCCTCGCCCCTTTATCTGTTGGACCTGGTGCCTAGAGTTCGATCACGAGCCGGGCCTTCGCCACCTGATCGCGCGGAATCGCCACCTCCGGGCCGTCATCCAGGGCGACGATGACCCGGCCGTCCCTCAGACCGAGAAGACGTCCCTGGAAGTTCCGGCGCCCTTCGATCGGCGCCAGGGCCACGAGCCGGATGCGGCGGCCGGCGAAGCGTTCGAAGTCGGGATCCCTGACCAGCGGCCGATCCAGCCCGGGGGAGGACACCTCCAGCGTGTAGCGAACGGGGAGCGGGTCCTCCACGTCCAACGCGGCGGAGAGCCGGCGGCTGATCGTGGCACAGTCGTCCACGCTCACGCCGCCCTGCCGGTCGATGTAGACCCGCACCATCATCCCCTCTGGTCCCCGCTTGATTTCCACGTCCACCAGCTCCATGCCGGCCTGCTGCACAACCCCCAGGGCCAGTGCGCGGACCCGCTCGAATGACCCGGTCGGGACCACACCAGCCCTCCCGAAGAGTCTTTCCCGGCCGACCCGATCGGGCTGACCGCAAAATAAAAAAGTGGGCGAACTGCCAGCCCACTGAAGCCCTATCCCACGTGGCATCCTATAATAAGGCGCGGCGACGATCAAGCGAAAAAGCTTCGCGATGGGGGCTTGACACGCCTCCGCAAGTGCCCCTAGAATACGCCCCTCGCGAAAGCCTGCTCTTTGAAAACTGAATAGTGCGTCCGTTGATCTGAGTATTCAGCAATTTCGACCAGTTTCAGACTGGCCAAAGAAAACCATCAGCCTCTTAGGGGGCTGAAGACTTTCATGGAGAGTTTGATCCTGGCTCAGAGCGAACGCTGGCGGCGTGCCTAACACATGCAAGTCGCACGAGAAAGGGGGGGCAACTCCCCGAGTACAGTGGCGAACGGGTGAGTAACACGTGGGTAACCTGCCCTTGGGTCTGGAATAACCTGCCGAAAGGCGGGCTAATACCGGATGACGATCCGGAATCCTTGGATTCTGAATCTAAAGCCGACCTCTTCATGAAAGTTGGCGCCTGGGGAGGGGCCCGCGGCCCATTAGCTAGTTGGTGAGGTAACGGCTCACCAAGGCAACGATGGGTAGCCGGCCTGAGAGGGCGACCGGCCACAGTGGAACTGAGACACGGTCCACACTCCTACGGGAGGCAGCAGTGAGGAATCTTGCGCAATGGGCGAAAGCCTGACGCAGCGACGCCGCGTG
>JBOGOE010000155.1:0-3584 GCA_050747445.1 Candidatus Polarisedimenticolia bacterium
GCGGCGCGCCGGCGCGCCGCCCGGCGCGGCGCCAGGACCTTGCTGCGGGGCGGGCAGACCGGTCTCATCGTCCCCCCCCGGCCGGCTCGAGTCCGCGACGCAGGTCGCCGTAGCGCCCGCGCCGCGCCCGCACCACGACCCGCACGATGTCCTTCAGCATGCCGAGCGAATCGAACAGGGCATTCACCTTGGACCCCGGGGCGTTGCGCCAGATCACCGGGACCTCCAGCACGCGAAGCCCCGCCCGCCGCGCCAGATAGAGGATCTCCACGTCGTACGCGAAGCGCTCGACCCGCGCCGCGCGGAACAACGGCAGGACGTCGCGCCGGCGCAGCACCTTGAAGCCGCACTGGGTGTCGGCGAACGGCAGCCCCGTGAGCGCGCGGACCAGGAGATTGAAGCACCGGCCCATGGTCTCGCGCCACAGCGGCTGATGGATCTCGACGCGCGACCCGGGCAGACCACGCGACCCGACGGCGATGGCGCACTCACCGCGCTCCACCGGCTCGAGCAACCGCGGCAGCTCCTCGATCGGAGTGGAGAAATCGGCGTCGGACAGAAGCAGGAACTCCCCCGCCGACAGCAGGACGCCGTGCTTGACCGAGTACCCCTTGCCGCGATTCCGGCCGTTCTGAAGGAGGCGGACGGCGACCCCCGGAGGGGCCGCGGCGGCGGCGCGCCGCACCGCCTCCGGGGTGGCGTCGGTGCTGCCGTCGTCGACCACGACGATCTCGAAGGGCCCGCCGGACCGCCCGGACAGCCAGGCGCACGACCGATCGAGACCGGCGCCGATGCGCGACGCCTCGTTGTAGGCGGGGATGACGACGGAAAGTCGCGGGGGCGGCTGCATGGTCGTGCCCTACAACCGTGCCGCGGGTCGGGGTCTCAGGAGACCTCGTCCGGCCCGATGTGCTGCGCCACCTGGAGCCGGATGAGCGCCTTCTGCAGCGACGCCTGGGCCCGCTCGAAATCGGTTCCCGCGCCCTTGCTCCACAGCCGCTCGAGCGCCCGGTCGCGCGCCTTGCCGGCACGGTCGCGGTCGATTCCCTCGGGCCGCTCGGCGACGTCGGCCAGGACGATCACCCGATCCGGCAGCACCTCGGCGAACCCGCCGGCGAGCGCCAGATGACGCCGGGCCCGGCCGAGGCGATAGGTGAGGTCGCCGATCCCCAGACGGGTCAGGAGCGGCGCGTGCCCCGGCAGGACCCCGAGATACCCCTCGCTCCCGGGAAGGACGACCTCGTCCACGACCTCCGAGACGACCCGCTTCTCGGGAGTGACGACCTCGAACAGGATGCCGCTCACGTCGTCTCCGCGTCAGGCGGCCCGGCGCATCTTCTCGGCGCGCTCGACCGCCTCCTCGATGCCGCCGGCCATGTAGAACGCCTGCTCCGGCAGATCGTCGTGCTTGCCGGCGAGGACCTCCTTGAAGCCGCGCACCGTTTCCTTGATCGGGACGTACTTCCCCTTGATGCCGGTGAACTGCTCGGCGACGAAGAAGGGCTGCGACAGGAACCGCTGCAGCCGGCGCGCCCGCGCGACCACGATCTTGTCGTCCTCCGACAGCTCGTCGACCCCCAGGATGGCGATGATGTCCTGCAGGTCCTTGTAGCGCTGCAGCACCCCCTGCACGCCGCGCGCCACGTCGTAGTGCTCCTGCCCGACGACGCGCGGATCGAGGATCCGCGAGGTGGAGGCGAGGGGATCGACGGCCGGATAGATCCCCAGCTCGGAGATCTTCCGCGACAGGTTGGTGGTGGCGTCGAGATGGGCGAACGAAGTCGCGGGGGCCGGGTCCGTGTAGTCGTCCGCCGGCACGTAGATCGCCTGCACCGAGGTGATCGACCCCTTCACCGTCGAGGTGATCCTCTCTTGAAGCTCCCCCATCTCGGTCGCCAGGGTCGGCTGGTAGCCGACCGCCGACGGCATCCGGCCCAGGAGCGCCGAGACCTCGGAGCCCGCCTGGGTGAATCGGAAGATGTTGTCGATGAACAGCAGCACGTCCTGCCCCGCGACGTCGCGAAAGTACTCGGCGGCGGTCAGCCCGGTCAGCCCCACCCGCAGGCGGGCGCCGGGGGGCTCGGTCATCTGACCGTAGACCAGCGCGGCCTTGTTGATGACCCCCGACTCCTTCATCTCGAGCCACAGATCGTTCCCCTCGCGGGTCCGCTCGCCGACCCCCGCGAACACCGACACACCGCCGTGCTTCAGGGCGACGTTGTGGATCAGCTCCTGGATGATGACCGTCTTGCCGACGCCGGCGCCGCCGAACAGACCGGTCTTCCCCCCCTTGAGGTAGGGCTCCAGGAGGTCGATGACCTTGATCCCGGTCTCGAACATCTGCAGCTCGGTCGACTGCTCCTCGAACGTGGGCGGCTCGCGGTGGATCGGCATGCTCATCTTCGAGGTGAGATCGCCGAGCTTGTCGACCGGCTTTCCCAGGACGTTCATGACCCGCCCGAGGACCTCGTTGCCGACCGGGATCATGATCGGATCGCCGGTGTCGGCGGCCTTCATCCCGCGGACCATGCCGTCGGTCGGCTCCATCGCCACGCAACGGACCCGCCCCTCGCCGAGATGCTGCGCCACCTCGACGGTGACGTCGATCGGGACCGGGACCTTGAACCCCTCGCTGGTGATCCGCAAGGCATTGTGGATCGCGGGAAGGTTCTCGTCCGTGAACTGCACGTCCACCACGGGACCGATGATCTGGATGACCTTGCCGGCATTCATGAAGTCCGCTCCTCTCAAACCGGGCGCCCGCAGTAGCGGCACACCGTCGCCTTCACCTTGATCGTCTCGGCGCAGTGGGGGCAGTCCCGCGTGTCCGCCCCCTCCCGCGCACCACCCGGCGCGCGCCCCCGGTAGCGCTCCTGGCTGTCCAGGATCGCGTCCTTGGCCTCGAACGGGCGCGCCACCCGCTCGATGACCGTCATCCCCGACTCGGCCCCCGTCTGCAGCGCCAAGGTCCCGAACCCAAGAGTCCGGCCCCAGAGGGACTGCTCGCACGCGACGTTGTGGATCTTGTCGAGCGGGCTGTCGACCACCCGCACCGACAGGACCCCCGACTCGTCGATCACCCGCTGCGTCGTCACCACCCAGAGGTCGCTGCTCCACTCCAGCCAGCGCCACGACGCCCAGGCGGCCGCGGCGGCGAACGCCGCGAGGGCCGCCGGGAAGACGTACGGCCGCTCGACGAACCAGGCGGCGATCGACGCCCCGAGCAGGAACAACAGCAGCGCGAACGGGCCGCCCAGATCGACCCAGTGGCGGCGGATGATCGCCGCGACTTCTTCACCACCGCGCAGCCGGCTTCTCATGCCGTCGCTATTTGAGCGCCTCCGCGCCGCTTACGACCTCGAGGATCTCCTTGGTGATCGAGGCCTGGCGGATCTTGTTCATCTGCAGCGTCAGCGTGTCGATCATCTCCCCGGCGTTGCGGGTGGCGTTCTCCATCGCCGTCATCCGCGCCCCCTGCTCGGCGGCGTTCGACTCGAGCAGGGCGCGATGGACCTGGATCTCGGCGTGCCGCGGCAGGAGGGCGTCGAACAGCGCCTGCGCGTCCGGCTCGTAGATGTAGTCCT
>JBOGOE010000156.1:0-7624 GCA_050747445.1 Candidatus Polarisedimenticolia bacterium
GGTGTCGGCGGCGGCCCTGGCGGCCCTGGGGCCGGCCGAGATCGAACGGCGGCTCGGAGCGCTGGGGCGCCTCGCCGGGGTGGCCCCCGAGCGGGCTTTCATCGTCCGGATCGACGACGAGCGCGACCTTGAGGAGATTGCGACGCTGCCGTTCGTCGAGTCGGCGATGCCCTACCACCCCGGCCTGAAGATCGCCCCGTCGGTCGGTCGCGCGCCCCTGGTGCGGCGCGATCGGGCGCGATCCTCCGTGCTGGAGCTCCTGATCGCCGCCTGGCCCGGAGCCGACGCGTCCGAGCGCGGGCGTCTGCGCGACGGGCTGGTGCGGATCGCCGGCGCCGCGTCGGTGGCCGATTTCTCCGGCGACGGATCGATCCTGCGGGTCGACGCTCCGGCGGCGCGGCTGGCGGCGATCGCCGATCTGGACGAGGTGGCGATCGTCCAGGAGGATCCCGAATGGCTCCTCGCCAACGCGGAGGCGCCCAGCGTGGTCATGGCGGGCAGCGCCGAGGAGACGCTCGACGCCCGCCCGTTCCACGACATCGGGATCGACGGCGGCGGCATCGACACCAACGGCGACGGGCAGCGGGACAACGACCCGGGCGCCTCCGGCGACCAGGTGCCGCCGCAGATCGTCGCGGTCACGGACAACGGGCTGTCGCTCGACTCGGTGCAGTTCTCGCAGTCGGCGACCGAGCCGTTCCGTCCGATCGTCAATCCCGTGGGGCCGCGGCACCGGAAGGTGCAGGCCATCCAGACGGTCCTCGACACCGGCGCGACCTGCGACGCGGTCCTGTCGGGAAGCAGCACCCACGGCAACGTCGTCGCCGGGGCGATCGCCGGCTGGCCCAGCGGCGTCGGGGCGTTCGCCAGCAAGACCATCCTGATCCGCCGCCCCGTGATCAGCGGCATCAACATGGACGGCGTGGCCCGCGGCGCGCGCATCATCATGCAGGACGCCGGCGACACCGGCCGGTGCACGATCAACGAGCTGTGGGAGCAGGGCGGCAACGTCGTGCCGGGGAACCTGAACGCCCGGATGCAGGCGGCGCGCGACGGCGGCAACAACGTGCACCTGCACGTCATGCCGTTCGGGCTGCCGAACTTCGACAACGTCATCGAGAACCTCCAGAACGGGACCTACACCATCGAAACGGGCCAGATCGACACCTTCCTGGTCAACAACCGCGACTACATGATCTTCGTCCCGGTCGGCAACCAGGGTTCGAGCCCGGAGGAGCTCTACGTTCGGCGCTATCCGGACCTGTTCGACGGCTCGGTCCAGGACAACGACCAGAACTTCCCCGTGAAGCTCCAGATCCCGCCCCCATCCACCGCGAAGAACATCGTGTCGGTCGGCAGCCACCGCTACGACATGCAGACCTACGCCGGCACCCTCAACCAGGAGGAGGTCCCGTCGCCGTTCACCTCGCGCGGCCCGGCGACCACGCTGTCGCTGCGCACCGCGCCCCTCCTGATGTCGGCGGGGGAGGATTTCAACGGCATCTTCCGGGCGCCCGGCATGGTGGGGACCGCCGTGTTCCGGAGCGGCGACAACGACAACCTCGCGCCGGTCGAATCGCGTCTCGACGAGAACAACATCGGCACCTCCTACGCGTCGGCCTACGCCACCGGGGCCGGCGCCATCGTGCGCGACTATTTCGCCCAGGGGTTCTACCCGACCGGCAGCCGGGCGGCCGCGGACCGGATGCCGAAGCTCTCCGGCGCCCTGGTGAAGGCGGCGCTGGTCGCCGGGGCCGATTTCCTGGAGCAGCTCGGCACCGCATACCCGACCTCCCTCGACCGCCAGCTGGCGCAGACCCGCGCCGCCGACGTGGGGGCGGTGTCGGGAACGCAGGTGGGGGTGATCGGCAACAACGAGCAGGGGTACGGCCGGGTCCAGCTCGCGAACGTGCTGCCGATTCCCAACTGGCCGCCCACCCGCGGCGTCGGGGGGCCGGACACGCTCGAGTATCCGGCCGCCGGGTTGATCGTGTACGACGACCTCGGCACCGGGGAGCCGCCGATCGGCAACGCCGACCCCGACGTCGAGCACCGGTTCACGGTCAACGGCCCGACGACGGTCGCCGTGCCGGGCGGCCGGGCGGTGGCGACGGGCGCCCTCCGGGTGGCCCTTGCATGGCCCGACCCCCCGGGCGACCTGCTGACCAACGACCTCGATCTGGAGCTGGTCTCTCCCGGCCCCGACGGCCTGATCGACACGGCGGAGGACAACGTCACCTACGACGGCAATGTCTACGCCCTCGGAAGCGGCGTCAAGATCGGACAGTGGTCCAAGCCGCGCGCGCCGGGGGGGGCCGACGTGGGGGATCGGCGCAATCCGGTCGAGGCGATCCACGTCAGCGCCGACCCGGACGGCGACCTCGACTCTTCCGACTCGCCGCTTCGGGTCGGCACCTGGATCGCACGGGTGAAGCGCGGCATGGGCGGGGCCCTCGCGGGTCAGATCTCGGTGATCGACGGCCCGGCGGAGGATGCCAACGGCAACGGCCGGCTCGACGCCGGGGAGGATCTCGATCCCGACGGCGCGGGGCCGCTCCTTCCGGACGGTCTGCTCGATGCCGGGGGCCAGCCGTACGCCCTGGTGATCGCCGGCCCGGTCCTTGGCGACGGGACGCAGACGTGGGGTGGCGCCTCCCACACCTTCCCGGCGCACGAGATGCACCTGAACAAGGGATCGTTCGGCTGCGCCGACGACGTCGTGGTGGAGATCTTCGATCCCAACGGCACGACGGCCGGCATCGAAGCCGCCGTGACGCTGACCGTCCAGGACGCGTCCGGCAACGTCTTCGACACCGAGCGCGGCTTCGCGTTCACCGAGGTGCCGCCGGGAAGCGGGGGGTTCCATTCGGCCAAGGTGCCGGTCCGGCTGGCGGCGCCGACCGCGGTGGCCAACAACGGTCTCCTCGAGGCCGACACCGGCCGGTTCGTGGTCGCCGACTACGCCGATGCGCCGCTGTCCGGACAGGCGCGGGCGGTGGTGCGCTGCGACCCGCAGCTGTTCAGCGCCTTCCTCGACGTGCGCGATCAGGTGGACGCCCCCTCGGTGTTCGGTGGCGGGTGCGACCGGGACCAGTACGCCGACGCCGGCGAGATCCTGAGCTACACGGTGGCCGTCCTGAACGGCAACCGGGGGGACGACTACACCGAGGTCACCGCCACCCTCACCCCCTCCGGGCCCGGAGGGGGGGCAATCCGGGTGCTCGACTCCCCGCAGCAGGTCGGGCGGCTGCCGGGCGGGCAATCGACCGGCATCGGGTTCACCCTCATGGTGGACGCCGCGGCCGCCAACGCCCTGCCGATCAACGACCGGAAGGTCACCCTGACCCTGGCGCTCGACTCGACCAACCGCGACCGGGTGCTGTCGCGACAGACCTTCTCGTTCACCCACGCGCTCAACTCGGACAAGGAGGTCTTCCACTACTCGACCGACTTCAAGTCCGGGGGCCGTCAGGTGCGCGACCTGAACCGCAACCTCCAGATCGATCGGCCGGACGAGATCGATCCGTTCACCGGCATCCAGGTGCCCGACGAGGACCTGACCTTCGCGTCGATGTTCGAGCCGGACGGCGGCGTCGTGCGCAACACGGTCGGGGAGGATCTCGACCGTGACGGCGTGCTCGACGCGGGGGAGGACGTCATCCCCAACGGCGTCCTGGACCGCGGCATCCTCGACGGTCCGGCCGGCCCCTCGGCGGCCGACAAGGCGCCATTCAGCTTCGACCTCAACCGGGGCGGCTTCGAGCCGTTCCGCCATCCGACCAGCACCGCCTCCCAGGTCCCGGTGATGTGGGAGCACCAGAGGACCGGTCTGTGCGGCTTCCAGACGGCGGTCGGGGACGGCAATCCCGCGGTCCTGTTCCAGAACCTCGGGGCCGGCATCTGGCACACGGGGGACGGCGACCCGACGAGCCCCGGGCCGACCGCG
The DNA here is from genome assembly GCA_050747445.1 of Candidatus Polarisedimenticolia bacterium. Taxonomy (GTDB): domain Bacteria; phylum Acidobacteriota; class Polarisedimenticolia; order Gp22-AA2; family Gp22-AA2; genus JBOGOE01. The sequence continues at coordinate 3,947 of JBOGOE010000156.1, forward strand.
ACGGTCTGCGACAACCACCACCTCCCCAGCGACGGCGAAACCCCGGTGCAGGCCGAGAAGACCATGGACGTGCTGGTGTCGCCGATCATCGCCAAGGTGCACCAGACCGCCGACGCGCGCGGCTTCCCGTACACCGTCGAATTCCAGCGGCTGGGGGTGAACATCAACCACCAGACCTACGATCACTTCGCCGGCGGCTTCATCAACCTCGACACCAACATCGACACGGACGATCGGAACTGTCTCCTCTGCCAGGGGGTCCTGTACCCGCGCTTCGGCGGCGTCTACTACGTCGTGGCCCGGCTGTACACCTACAACTACGGCGTCAACCCGACCAACCCCGACGTGACGCCGCAGCGCACCTTCGGACCGCGCGTGGATCCTGACAACTCGGTCGCCGCCAGCGGCACGGTGACCGGCGACGAGAAGGGCTTCTCGGGGTTCACCATCAACACCAACGCGGATTCCTCCAGCCCGATCCCGACGGCCCCGCCGGACTTCCGGCCGTACCCCGGACCGGGCGATCCGTCGCCGACGGCTCCCGACGGAACCCCCATCGATCCCCTGGACGTCGCCGGTCCGACCCGCAACTTCGATTTCTCCCTGATCAACTACCAGGAAGGGCTGGTCTTCTTCCACACCGGCCCCGGGCCGTTCGAGCCGGGCGGCTTCTTCACCCCGGACGTGGCGGGCAACCGGTGGCAGTTCGAGGTCGGCTTCTTCGCCATCGAGAACGGCGCCGACCGGGCGGACTACGGACTGTCGATCGACGACCCGGTCCTGGAATGGGACGAGGTCCACCCGATGGACGAGACCGCCGCGCCGCCCGCGGGTCTCGGCCGGACCCCCTCCTGCCAGCGGTTCGGCCAGCCCGGTCAGGCGGCCGGACAGCAGTGCGCCACCCTGGTCGTCGATCGGACGGCCCTCTACGAATGCGACGACGCGATCACCGTGACGCTCACCGACCCGAAGGTGGCGGGCGCCGGATCGGCGATCGTGAAGGCCGCCTCCGACAGCGATTCGGTCCAGATCCATACCGGGATCGCGACCGTCAACGTGCCGATCAAGAGCTTCGTCCTGCCGGAGATCGCCCCCGGCGTCTTCAGGGGGACGATCACCCTGACCGGACAGATCAACAACCCCGGCACCCTGTACGTCAGCCCCTCCGGCGACCAGACGGTCAACGTCTATTACGAGGATCCCCAGTGCGACGGCGACGCCGACGCCCAGGCGGGCGAGCAAGGGTTCGGCAACCTCGACGGCGACGGCATCCCGGCGTCGATGGACAGGTGCCCCCAGGTGTACGACCCGGCGCAGCCCGACAGCGAGAGCCCGTCCCGCGGCGGACCGGACGGCATCGGGGATTTCTGCGACAACTGTCCGGCGGTGTGGAACCCCGACCAGAAGGACTCCGACGCGGACGGGGTCGGCGACGTCTGCGACCTCGACGACGTCGATTTCGACGGGGTCGCCAATGCGCTCGACAACTGCCCCGACGTCTACAACCCGCTGCAGCTGCCGGTCAGCGCTCAGAATCCCAAGGGGCAGGCCTGCAATCACACGATCGACCGGGACGGCGACGGCATCCAGGACAAGAACGACAACTGCGTCCGGACCGCCAACGGGACCCAGCTGGACCGGGACGGCGATCTGCTGGGGGACGCCTGCGACGCCGACTGCCTCAATGCCGCCCCGGCGACGCTTCCGACCGGCTCCTGCAATCGGAGCGATACCGTGGTCTGCACCTCCAATGCCCAGTGCCCGCACACCGGCACCTGCCAGGGGGCGCCGACCCGGGTGTGCGTGCTCGACAACGACTGCACCGGCGGCACCGGGCCCTGCGTCGGGGAGGCGGATGAGGTCTGCGTCCGCGGGGGGGTCGCCAACACCGGCGGCTGCTCGACGCGCAATGACGACACCGACGTCGACCTCGTGCCGGACGCCGTGGACAACTGCCCGACCACCTACAACCCGTCGCCGATCGCCGGTACCGATCGGCAGGTCGACACCGATCGGGACGGGCTGGGGGAGCCGTGCGATCCGATCGGTTCGTGGGACGACGACAACAGCGGCGTGCCGGACGACATCGTCTCCTACGGGATGGCGGTCGCCTGCCGGGTCCTGCCGCTGGCCCGGATCGTGGTCACGCGGATCGAGGTGGGGGACGTCGGCGGCGACGGCGACATCTTCCCCGACACCGGCGAGCGGGTGCGGGTCTATCTCGCGGTCCAGAACACCGGGAACTTCGACCTGACGAACGTCAGCCTCACGCTGACGACCAATGACCCGGACGTCGCCTGCATCACCCGGCCGACGATCTTCGTGCCGCAGATCGCCGCCGGCGAAAATTTCGTCCTCGGGAGCATCGGTCCCGACCGCCTCACGGAGACGGACGACGACACCGGGGAGTACTACGAACTCGTCGCCTCGGGATCCCTGGAGACCCTCTCCGGCTCGGACCCCGCGCATCTCGATTTCACCCTGACGCTGACCTCCTCCGAGGTCCTCGGGACCGCCGCCGAAGTGCCGGTCACCATGCTCGCGGACATCGACATCCTGCCGGGGACGGTCCAGACCCGGATCCTCGGGAGGGATGGGCAGCCGAACACCGCCGACGACGGGATCCTCGAGGAGGACTTCGACACCGACCGGGACGGCGACGGGGTCATCACCATCAGCAACCTGCCGCGCGGCACCCCCGGGGTGCAGAACGACACCATCGGCGTCTGGATGGGGACGGCGCAGGGGGGAATCGGGGCGCTGGCGGCGGTCGGCTGCGCCGGCTTCAACGTGCCGCCCCAGGACCCCGGCTGCATCATCGACCCCGACAACGACATGGGTTGGCACATCCACTGCCCCCCGGATGACTGCCCCGCCTCAACGGCGACGACGGGCATCCTGCAGCGCCAGCGCACGCCGACCAACGGCGAGATGGCCCACAGTGGTGACACCTCCCTGCACTGGGGGCATCACTACAGCACCAGCGACCGGCTGAAGGACACCACCAAGTTCCGGCAGATGGCCGCCTTCGTGACCGACCCGATCAACCTGGTCCTGTTCACGCAGGAGGGGGACCTGGAGCTGTCCTTCTTCCACCTCGCCAGCATGGAGTCGTGCTACGACCCGGTCAACTGCGCCCCCCAGTACGCTTTCGACTACGGCGACGTCCACATCCAGGTGGACACCAACGCCGACCCCGCGCCGGGCAGCGACGACTGGGGACCGTGGGACAAGCTGGTGCCGTTCCAGAATTCCTACGATCACGTGCCGCAGGTCTGGAGCCTGTTCGGCACCGCGCTCACCTACTGCCAGTTCACCCCGACCGACACCGGCATCGGCCCGCCGCGCGGCGCGCGCGAGACCATGTGCTACAACATGGGAATCTGGTCCAACTGCGGCTGGCAGTGGGACGTCAGCACGACCGCCGGATGCCCCGGCCCCGGCGAAACCGGGGCCACCGGGACCGGTCTCTGGGTGCAGACGAAATTCAGCCTGGAGAGCTTCCTCGGGCAGCGGGTCCGGATCCGCTGGATCGCCGAGTCCTGGGAGTTCGACCAGACCGCCTCTTCATACGAAGAAGTGTCCGGCTGGAACAACAGCCAGTTCGACGACGGCTGGTGGATCGACGACATCCGAATCAGCGGGGTGGTCGAGGCGCAGGTGACCCCCAGTCCGGAC
>JBOGOE010000157.1:0-42131 GCA_050747445.1 Candidatus Polarisedimenticolia bacterium
CGCGAGGCCCGCACGGCTTCGCCGTTTAAGCCCCATGGCGTGCCGCCCCCGTCCGACCGGCCGTCCCCGGCCGCCTGAAACGCCGCCGGATGCAGCAACCGGGCGGTCGCCTCGATGCCGGCGACCACACCCGGCCCCGGTTGCTGCATCGCGTCACCAACCACGAACAGCCGGCTGAGGCGCACCGCGGGCACGTTTGCCCACGCCGGCTCCCTGCGAACGCGCCCGAGATAGGTGGCGCCGGCGGGAACGGTCAGGATGACCTCGGGAGCCGCGCCGATGGCCGCCTCGAGGTCATATCCCGGCCAGGCGCCCGCGACATCAGCGGTCACCGAATCCGCGCCCGCCCGGCGCAGGGCATCGCTGAGGAACGCGTCGCGGCCAGGGACCACGAGCGGCTCCCCCCAGACGACGAACAGGACTCTCGGCCGCCGCCTGCCGGCGATTCGGACCTCGATCGCCGCCAGGCGGCGGTCGAGCTCGACGGCGAGCCGGCGGCCCCGCTCTGCTTCGCCGAGAGCGTCGGCCAGCGCCAGGGCGGCCGCCAGGACGGCGGCGACGTTCGGGGTGTGCACGGTATAGAGAGGCACCCCGAGCGCCGTTGCCTGAGACCCAAGCCCCGGGTCGTTGCCGCTGCTCGTGGCGATCAACAGGTCGGGGTCAAGCGCGCGAATCGCTTCCAGGCTGGGATTGACCAGCCCACCGACCCGGGGAATCGGCGGCGCGCCGGGCGGTGGTTTGCAGAAGTCGCTGATTCCGACCACCCGATCTCCCAGCCCCAGGGCGAACAGCAGGTCCGTGACGCTTGGCGCCAGGGCCACCAGCCGTCGCGGCGAGGTCGGGACGCCGACCCGACGCCCCAGACCGTCGATCACGGCGCGTCTCCCGGGCTCCGATGGAGGCCGTGACCCGCAGCCGGCCACGAGGAGCACGGCAAGACAGACCGCGGCGACAGGACGTTGCGGGCGGCGGTCCGGCACTCGGCTGCGTGCTGTCAGGGGACCGCCGGCAGGGCGCGCTGCAGGAACGCGCGCAGCAGGTTGGCGATACGGGAGGGCGTGCCGACGAAATGGAAGGCGATGCCGTAGGGTCCGTTTCCCTCCACGCGAACGACAATCGCCTCGACGACGATCGGCTGTGGAAGCCCCCCGGGGCCCGGAAGGTCGAGCCGCAGCCGGACACTCCGGCCCACCGGGAGGGGATGAATCGATCGGCAGAAGGCCCCGCCCACGCTGAGATTTCCGGTCTCCATCGGGATCTCGGCAAGCGCGCCGCCGGCGCCGAACACGACGGCCTGGACGCGCATCGGGACGCGTGGGTCGTAGCGGTTCTCCTTTCCATTATTCGTCAACGAGAGTGCCTCCGGCGGGGCCGGCGCCGCTGCGGGCGGACGCGGGTGTGCCCCACTCTAGGAAGCCTCCGCCGCTTCTGTCAAGTTGACCGGGCGTCGGGAAGGGGGGGATCGGGCTCAAAAATTTGACGCCGCCCCGCGCGGGGAAGGCCCTCTTGAATCAGGGCCTTCCGGACCATACGTTTTGGCGGGCGCCAGGAGCCCGTCCGGGTCCGCCCGATCGGAGGGTGTGCCGCGCGTGTCGCAGGGGCGGCATGGAGTGGGAGGCGCATGACCTTCATCACAGAGCTGCAGGCGGCGCTCGCAGGGGTTCCGCCCTGGGGATGGCCCGCGGGTGTCCTCGCCGCCCTGCTCCTGGGGCTGCTCCTGGGGGGGGCCCGCCGCCGTCCCGCGCGGTCCCAGACGTTGCGCCCGGAGGCCGAGGCCTCCCTCCTGCGGGATCTCAAGACGCACGTCGCCCGCCTCGAGGCCGAGAACAACGCCCTCCAGAATTTTTTCCTGCTCCTGCCCGACTTCACAAAGGAAATCAATACGCGCATGGAGCGGCGCGCCATCGCCCCGTTGATCGTCAAGGTGACCGAGCGCTTGTTCGCTCCGTCGCAGATCATGGTCTTTCTGCTCGACGACCGGGTCAACACCCTCGTCCTGGTGCAACAGCGCGGCGTCGCCGACGACATCAAGCTCGGGTTCCAGGTGAAGATCGGCGAGGGGCGGATCGGCTACGTGGCGCAGAACAAGGTCCCGATGGACACCAACGACTTCATTCGGGAGATGCGACAGTCCGGCGCCAGCCTCGAGATCCCGGCGCACTTCCGGTTCAAGACCGAGTTGTGCGCTCCCATGGTCCACGAGGGCCGGGTGCTCGGGGTGATCAGCGTGGCGGGGATCACCAAGCACTACAAGTACGAAAAGACGATGCTGAGCCTGATCGGCGACCTCGGCAGCATCGCGCTCCACAACAACCTGCTGTTCTCGCGGGTCCAGGAAATGGCGAACCTCGACGGCCTGACGCAGCTCTTCAACAAGCGCTTCTTCCAGCAGCGGCTGTCGGAGGAGATCCTGAAGGCCGAGAAGGGTCACTACCCGGTGTCGCTGTTCATCTTCGATCTCGACCACTTCAAGCACTACAACGACACCCAGGGGCACCAGGCGGGCGACGAGGTGCTCCGCATGACGGGCCAAATCCTTCGCGAGATGGTCCGGCCGGACGACACGCCCGCGCGGTACGGCGGCGAGGAATTCATCGTCATCCTCCCGCAGACGCCGAAGGACGGCGCGATGGTCGCGGCCGAACGGGTGCGTGAACGCGTCGCGAGCCATCCCTTCGCGAACCGCGAGAGCCAGCCGCTCAAAGCCGTCTCGCTGAGCGGCGGCGTCGCCACCTTCCCGGACGATGGCCGTTCCGGCACGGATCTGGTCGCCGCCGCCGACGCCGCCCTCTATCGCGCCAAGCAGGCGGGTCGCAACCAGGTGTTCCGTTCGGAGCCGAAGTACTTCTCCGACGGATCCGAAGAGGTCATCTACAACACCGGCAACCGGTGAGCGGGCGGGGCGGAAGGGTGGCGGTGAGGCGCAGGAAGGAGGCGCAGAACCCGCGGCCGCGCGGCGCACCGCGCCGGAGACCCGCGCCGGAGGTCACGCCCCGCCGCGACGAGCTGACCGACCTGCCGACCGTGTCGTTGCTGCTGGGGCGGATCCGGCGCCTGCTGCGCCGGAGCCGGCAGCTGGGTCTCCTGTCGATCAGCGTCCTGCAGAGCGAGCGTGCCGATCCAGGGCGCACGTTCGAAGGCTACGAATCCTTCCTGCGCAGCGTGGCGGCGTTCCTGGCTGAGATCAAGCGCGTCGCGCTGCGGCGCGATGACTACCTGTCCGAAGTGATGATCAGCGGGAACGCCTTCGTCATCCTCCTGGAACCGCCGCGCGGCGATCACCAGGTCTCGTACGCCGATCTCGATCGGGTCCGGCAGCGCGTGGCGGCTCGACTGGAGCGCCACATCGGCTCGCGGCTCCCTTCCCATCTCCATGACCGATTCGGAATCCACGTGGGTTGCGCCGTGCTGACGCAGGATCCGGCCCTCCGGTTCGAACGACTGGTCTATTCGGCCCTCGAGCACGCCTTTACCGATGCCCTGCAGCAGCGCAAGCAGGCGCAACGCGAGGCGGCCATGCGGCTCCGGGAGATCCTGCGGACACGGGCCGTGACCACGGCCTACCAGCCGGTCGTCGACCTGCAGGAGCGGCGCATCCTCGGGTACGAGGCGCTCACCCGGGTGGAGAGCCGCACGTTCGAGGGACCCGAGCAGCTGTTCCAGGCGGCCTACGACAACGACGCCGTCTGGAGCCTGGAGCAGATCTGCCGCGACCGCGCCATTCGCGGCGCCCGCGGGCTGCCGGCCGATCAGCTCCTGTTCCTCAACATCGAGCCGGACACCATCCACGATCCGGCCCTGCGCGCCCAGGCGACCTTCGACCTCCTGCGCCGCAGCGGCCTGCAGGCCGGCCAGGTGGTGCTCGAGATGACCGAACATGCGGCCGTGCGGGATTTTTCCCATCTCCGGCAGGTCCTCAATTATTTCCAGTTCCACGGCTTCAGGCTGGCCATCGACGACGTCGGGAGCGGGTACTCGGGGCTCAAGTCAATCGCCGAGATCCGTCCCGACTTCATCAAGATCGACATGGGTCTGATCCGCGATCTCCACCGGCATTCGATCAAGCAGGACCTGGTGGCGACGATCGTGCGCTTCTGCGCGTCGTCGGGCATCACTCTGGTCGCGGAGGGAGTGGAGGCGGCGGAAGAGCTGGCCTGCCTGCGGTCGCTCGGTGTGCGCTACGCGCAGGGATACCTGTTTGCGCGGCCGGGCCCGCCCTTCCCGGGCGCGCGGCTCGAAACCCTCGATTGAAGCCCTGAAATGGAAGAGCCGCTTCCTGAAGACCGAAGCGGCTCTTTGCGGTGTGACTGGGAGTGGTGTCTCAGACCCGGCCTATGGTGACCGGACCGTTTTGAAGGCTCGCTACACCGCCCTTTTCTGCAGTCCCTGCGCCTGGTTGAAGGCGCTCATGATCATGCAGGTCTTGGCGGTTTCGACCTCGATCCAGCGGTGATAGACCTTCCGCTTGGTCGGATCGACCTGGTATGAAACGTTTGCGTAATTGAAATCGATGGTGCCGTTGTCGGACTTCTTCACCTTCGAGGTCTTGGTCTTGCGGCCCGCCTTTTTTGTCATCACCATCCTCCCGAGTTGTCTTCAGTGATGAGCAAATTTCCTGCCAGACAGCGCAAGATTCCATCGCCCCTGTCACAATACGGAACACACTTACAAATCATTTATTTACTTAACTTTAGTCGGTCATCGATCGGGTCTGCCGAGAGGAGGTCGCTGGCACGTCACATCTGGCGTGACCCTGTGTCAGTCATTATGACGCATTTGATTGTTGACCCTAGTGCGTCAAAGTGACAGACTCGAGGGGCGGAGGTGGTATGCGGATCGATGGCAAGGAGGTCCTGCTGGTGCAACCCGCCGGACAGGACGTCCCGGGCGTGCTGCGCGAACTCGGGTTGCGGGTCACCCTCGCGCACCAACCGCAGGCGGCGCTCGATCTGGCGGCGCGCGAGGATTTCGACCTGGCGATGGTGGACGCCGAACTGGCGTTCGCCGATGCCGGGCTCCTCCCCAGTCTGCGTGCCCAGCGACACCTTCCGTCCATCCTGGTGCTGGCGCAACCCGGGGAGGTGCGGAGCGCCATCCACGCCTTGGAGGACGGGGCCGACGACTACCTGGTGAAGCCACTGGAGCGCGTGGAAGTCCTGGTACGGGTCGGGCGGCTGCTGGCCTGGCGCCAGGTCGGTGATCGCGCCTCAACCCTGCAGCAGGAGCTGAGGCGGAAGTACCTGCTGGGGAACCTGGTGACCCGTTCGGTGGGCATGCGCCGGGTGCGCGACCAGATCCTCCAGGTCGCGCCGGTCCGGAGCACGGTCCTCATCCTGGGAGAGAGCGGCGTCGGGAAGGAGCTCGTCGCCAAGGCGATCCATTTCAACTCGCCGCGGCGCGATGCTCCATTCATCGCCATCAATTGCTCGGCCATCCCGGGGGAGCTGATCGAGAGCGAGCTGTTCGGGCACGAGCGTGGCGCGTTCACCGGAGCCGTCGGTCGCCTGAAGGGCAAGTTCGAGCTGGCGGATGGCGGCACCATCTTCCTGGACGAGGTCGGGGAGATGGCTCTCCGGACCCAGTCGAAGCTGTTGCGCGTTTTGGAGGAGCGCGCCTTCATGCGCGTCGGCGGCGGGCGCGAGATCGCCGTCGATGTGCGGGTGCTCGCGGCGACCAACAGCGATCTCGAGGGGCTCGTGCGGTCCGGACGGTTCCGGGACGACCTCTACTTCCGCCTGAAGGTCATCACGATCCGGGTGCCGCCGCTGCGCGAGCGTCAGGAGGACATCCCCGATCTGGCCCGCACCTTTCTCGAACAGATCCGCCGGGACAACGGTTTCCCTCCGATGCGCCTGACGCGGAAATCGCTGCGGACGCTCGCCGGTTACGCCTGGCCGGGGAACGTGCGGGAGATGAAGAACGTCCTGGAGAGCACCGCGATCACCCATCCCGGCGACCGGATCCGGGCGGCGGATCTTCCGGCCGGCGTGCGGGGCGGCGGCTCCCTGGTGTCGGCGACCGCTTCGGCGCCCTCGATGAGCCTCGTGGAGATGGAGCGCGAGATGATCCGGCGGGTGCTCGCCCGCCACGAGGGGAACCGGACCCACGCGGCCCGGGCCCTCAAGATCGGTGTCCGGACGCTGCAGCGCAAGATCCACGCGTACGGGCTCCGGATTCCGTTCCGCCCCGGCCGGCGCCGGGCGGTCCGTCAGAAATCGACCTCGACCCCGAGCCCCGGTTGATCGAAGCGTGGCGCGATGACGCCGCGATCGATGCGGAAGCCGCCGCGCGCGACATCGTCGACCAGGTCGAGATGGCCATCCAGGTCGGCGCGGTCCACCGCCGGTTCGGCGAGGGCGAAGTGGAGCCCGGCGGCGATTCCGAGACGTGACTCGTCCATGCACCCGATCATCGCGCGCAGCCCCGCCCGGCCGCAGACGGCCGCCACGCCGCGCGCCTCCAGCAGACCGCCCGTTTTCATCAGCTTGATGTTGACGAGTCCGGCGGCTCCGCCCGCGGCGACCCGCGCGGCGTCCGCGGCATCCTGCACCGGCTCGTCGGCCATGATCGGAACGTCGTGCGCCGCGGCGATCCGCCCCATGGCGGCGAGATCCTGCGGCGCCACCGGCTGCTCAAGGAGCTCGATCGATCCGGGGGGCAGGGCCCTCAGGAACCGGAGGGCGTCCGCCTCTGCGTAGCCGCAATTGGCGTCCGCGCGGATCGTGATGGCGGGTCCGAGGGCGCTCCTGAGCGACCGGATCAGGCGGACATCCTGCTCCCAGTCTTCTCCCACCTTGACTTTCAGGATCCGGAAGCCGTCCGCCACGTAGCGCCGCGCGCGGACCAGGCTCTCGTCCGGGGGGGCGACCCCGAGGGTGACGCTGGTCGGGAGCCGGCCACGACGCAGTCCCAGGAGCCGGGCCAGCGGCGCCCCCGCACGGCGGGCGCGCAGGTCGAGCAAGGCCATCTCCACCGCCGCCCGGGCGGCGGGAGCCCGTGGGGCCGCAACGCGGGCGCGACGTGCGACCTCCTCCACGAGGGTGGCGTCGCACTCCCGCAGCAACGGCAGGAGCCGGTCGTCGAGAGCGGCACGGCAGTCGGCGTCGCTTTCGCCCGTCACCTCCTCCGCCGGGGCCGCGCACCCGAAGCCGGTGCGGCCGTCCCCGGTCGAGACCTTGAGGATGACGTTGAAGGCCGAGGTGTACGAGCGCCCCGCGATCCGGTACCCGTCCCGCAGCCGGAAGGTGATGGAGACCGCCTCCGCGGCCACCACCGGGATCATCGGGGCAGGCGGGGGAACTGGCGTCGCAATGCGGCGACGATCGGCACGACCCCGTCGAGGAGGGGGTCGAGGCACACGACCCCGAGGCGGGCGGCGATCCCCTCGGCGTGCCGGCGCACCTCGTGCGGCTCCAGTCCCTCGTGGTTGAGGGTGACCGCGATCAGGGGGCGGTCGCAGAGCAACCTCAGGATTGCGGCTTCGCGGTCGATTCCCGCCAGCGGAAAATCGGGGAATCCATCGTAGGCAGCACGCCCCGGGGCGTGCTGCAGCAGGAGGCCGTCGGGCCGCGCCCCCGCCAGGATCTCGAACCCGCCCGGGTACGCCGGATGCGTCAGGCAGCCCTGCCCCTCCACGACGATGACGTCGGGCCGCCCCTCCCGGAAGGCGCGGCAGACCTGGTGCTCGATCTCCCCCGAGACGAAGTCGTTCACCAGACTGTCCATCACGAGGCCGTAGCGGACGCCCTGCATCCACGCCGTCTGCCCCGTCCCCACCAGGGCGGTCCGGATACCGTCCGCTTCGAGACCCTGCACAAGACGCACCGCGGTCGTGCGCTTCCCGACACCGGAGTCGGTCCCCAGGACGGCAAGGCGGACCGAGGCGACACCGAGGATCTCGCCGGTGAAGGCGTGCATCGCGGATCGGGGCGGAGTGCGGCGTACGTCCCGGATGCGGGCGCCGCCGCGGCGCGCGGCTTCGGCAAACTCCGGATCGTCGCCCAGGATCTCGTGCAGACCGGAATCGACGTGGATGCCGCGTTCCAGCGCCTGCCGCACGGCGGGTCGGAGGGCCGCCGGCAGCACGCCTCCGTGGGTCGCCACTCCCACCACGAGGTAGTCGGGCCGGCCGCGGGCGCGCACCGCCTCGTCCAGATCCCGGACGATGGGGATGCCGGCGGGGCGGCCGTCGAGGACCTCGCCGGCGTCACGACCCGCCAGGGCGCCGTCGATGATCGCGAGGACGCGGTACCGATCGGTGTGCCGCACCAGACCGTGCGCGGTCTTCCCCTCGGTCGAGCCGAACGCCCCCGGTGCGAGGACGACGGCGCTGCCGTCGGGAGCAGGGGCGATCACCGGACCTCCATCACCATTCGATCGTGCGGCTGGGATCGGCCGCCGCGCGCCGCCCCGTGCTGGCGTAGAGATCGCCGCCCAGGTGGTGCAGGGTGCGGGCGCGGACGTCGTCCGTGGTCCAGGCGCCGTCGAACAGGGACTGGTCCACGATCGCCAGCACGACCTCGGCGAAGAACACGACGTGATCCCCGATCGGGCGCGTCTCGAGCACGCGACATTCGAGATGACCTATGGCGGCCGCCACCAGGGGCGCGCGCACCGTCCCCGCGGCCTCCAGCCGCAGTCCGGTCTCGCGTTCCTTGCGCGCCTCGCGCCCGGAAACGGTGCCGCAGAAGTGCGTCTCGCGCAGGAGCGACCGGGGAGGGATGCTGAGGACGAACTCCCCGCGCTCCTCCAGGTTGCGGCGCGTCAACGCGCCCGCGGAGAGACTGACGGCGACGACCGGCGGCCGCTCGCACACCGGCATGACCCACGCACAGGTCGCGAGGTTGGGGATGCCGCGATCCTCCGTGGTGATCAGGGTCACCGGGCCGGGTGCGATCAGCCGCAGCGCCAGCGACAACCCGAGTTCGCCCTTGGCCATCGACCGGCTCCGTTTCGGGGAAGCCCGGATGCTAGCACACCCGTGGCGCCGCGGAGGGCGACCGCCGCGTCCTTGACGGGCTTTTTGAGCATGCCCTAAGATGACCGCATGGTCACCGGCTTCAACACCGACGTGGAGCACGACGGCAAGGTCTACCACGTCCAGACGGAGGACAAGGGCCTCCAGAACCCGATCATCGAGAGCCTCATCTACATGGGGGGGGAAATCCTCGCCTCACGCCGCGCTTCCTACGCGGACCTGATCCCCGGCGGGGTCACCGAGCCGGAGATCGCCGAACGCATCGAATCACAGCACAACCGGATGATCCTCGACATCCGCGCCGGCAAGTTCGATCGTAAGCAGCGCCGGCCGTTCGGCGAAGGAATCATCTCCGGCAAGAATTTCGACGAGGTGGTGCTGGAATACCTCATGGCCACGGCCAGCAAGGACCGGATCGCCCTGCAGATGGTCAACTCCACCGGGTTCGTCGAGGGAGAAACCTGCCGCATGGAGCTCCTGGTCAGCCGGCACGCCGACGGGGAAGGACTGGCGGGGGCGCGCGTACGCGTGCGGCTGATCAGCACGATCGATCGGCCGAAGACCCTGGCGGAGGGGGAAACGAACGGCGACGGCCTGTTGACCCTGACCTGCGAACTTCCCGCCCTCGAGGAGGGAAACGCGGCGCTGATCATCCAGACGACCGCCGGCAACGAAACGGCGGAGATCAAGCAGCTCGTGCGCAAGCCTGCCCGGCGGGCGGCGGGTTGAGGCGCCGCCCGGACGGGGCATGACCATCGTGCTGAACGGCTCCGCCCGGGAGGTCCCGGACGGATCCACCGTGGCGGGACTTGTGGAGGTCCTCGGACTGGCGCGCCTGCGGGTCGCCGTGGAGGTGAACGGCAGGGTCATGCGCCGCGAGGAATGGCTCGGCGCCCGGCTCGCCGAACACGACCGCGTCGAGGTCGTGCAATTCGTCGGGGGAGGGTAGCGTGAAGGCGGACGCGCTCACGATCGGCGGCAGGAGCTACGCCTCCCGCCTGATCGTCGGTACGGGGAAATACGCCGATCCGGGGACGCTGGGCCGCGCCGTGGAAGCCTCCGGGGCGGCCCTGGTGACCGTGGCGGTGCGCCGCGTCGATCTCGGCCGCACCGGGAGCGGCTCGCTGCTCGATGTCCTCGCGGGCGCCAAGGTGACCATCCTGCCGAACACCGCCGGCTGCTTCACCGCCGAGGAGGCGATCCGCACCGCCCGGCTGGGTCGCGAGGCGGGACTTTCGGATCTCGTCAAGCTCGAGGTGATCGGCGACGAGAGGACGCTGTTCCCCGACACCGAGGGGCTGTTGCAGGCGACGCGCACCCTGGTGAAAGAGGGGTTCGTGGTCCTGCCGTACACCAACGACGACCTGGTGGTCGCGCGGCGGCTGCGCGACGCCGGTGCCGCCGCGGTGATGCCCCTGGCGGCTCCGATCGGGTCCGGGCTCGGGATCCAGAACGAGATCAACCTGACCCTCCTCCTCGAGGCAATCCGGGATGTCCCGGTCATCGTGGATGCCGGCGTCGGGACCGCCTCGGACGCCGCCCGGGCGATGGAGCTGGGGGTCGACGGTGTCCTCATGAACACCGGGATCGCGGGGGCCGGAGACCCCGTGAAGATGGCGCGCGCCATGCGTCTGGCGGTGGAGGCCGGCCGGCTCGCCTTCGAGGCCGGGCGCATCCCGAAGCGGGTGCGCGCCGCGGCCAGCAGCCCGGCGCAGGGGATGATCCGCTGAAGGACCCCGCGGCCCCCCGTGCCTGACGGCAGCCGCCGGGGCGTCCGGGCGGCCCTGCGCGGCGCTGTATCCGCTCCGCGGAACCTGCATTCGGGACGATTACGTTCTGGTGTTCCGCCCCCAGCCCCGTTGATTCCCCCGGGGCCGAACTTATATTCAAGCCGTTCGTCGAGCGAGCCGGCGGTTCCGTCGTCACGGACGTCCCGCGTCCGTCACGACGGACGCATCGCGAGGAGGCCGCGCAGCATTGACCTTCCGCCTGAACCTCAAGCTCAAAGTCACTCTCACGATCTGCTGCCTGCTGGCCCTGTCGGTCATCAGCCTGGGGTGGATCTTCCTCCTCCAGGTCGAGGACACGGCGCTCCGAAGCCTGCGGGACAAGGGGGGCATCGTCGCGCGGAGTCTCGCCGACGCCGCGGAGTTCGGGGTGCTGACCCACAACGCGGAACAGTTGGACGCGGTCCTGGCGCCGCTCCGGGAGCGATCGGACGTGGTGTATGCGGCGGTCGCCGACGAGACCGATTCGATCCTGGCGCAGCACCGGGCGCCGGGGCTGGGGGAAGTTCCCGAGTGGAGAACCGGGACGGCGTCGGGGACCGGGTCGGGCGAGGGGAGCGGTCCCGCCGTGACGGGGCCTGGACCGCAAGGAGATCCATCGCCCGTGTACTACCTGACGGCGCCGATCCGCGCCGGACGCGCGTCGCCGATGGGGGGGGATTTCGATCTGCTGACGGGCCCCGTCCCGCCGCGGGGCGAGGCGACGCCGGACGGGGGCCGCATCGGGACGTCCTGCATCGGCATCTCTTCGGCAGGAGTGCTGAGCGAGATGCGTGGTCTGCGGCGGGGGCTCGTCCTGGCGACCCTGGCCGTCCTGATTGCGGGAGTGGTCATCGCCGTGTTCCTGGTGCGCCTCATCGTCGATCCGATCAACGAGCTGGCGCACGCCACGGAGCGGATCGCCGCCGGCGACCTCGACCTCCTGCTGCCCCGGCGGGGGCGAGACGAGATCGGGGCGCTGGCCGAGTCCTTCAATCAGATGACCCTGAAGCTGCGCGATTCGCGCCGGGCGCTCGAGGAGAGCAATCTGGAGCTGGAGCGCAAGGTCCACGATCGGACGCGCGCCCTGAAGGAGGCGCAGAAGCAGCTCATCCAGGCGGAGAAGATGACGGTGGTCGGGCAGCTGGTGAGCGGGGTCGCCCACGAGCTCAACAACCCGCTCGCGGGCGTGCTGGGCTATGCGCAGCTGCTGGTGCGCAAGGGCGCCGACGGCGACATCCGCCGCGGGTTGCTGAAGATCGAGGCGGAGGCCGAGCGCTGCAAGAGGATCGTGCAGAACCTCCTGATCTTCGCGCGCAAGCACAAACCGCAGAAGACACCGGTGAATCTCAACGCGGTGATCGAGCAGACGCTGGAGATGCGCGACTATCACCTGCGCACCGACAACATCGCCGTGGTCCGCGATCTCGATCCCGCCTTGCCGACGACCATGGCCGACACGAACCAGATCCAGCAGGTGCTCATGAACATGGTCAACAACGCCCAGCACGCGATGCTGGACGTCGATCGGCCGCGACAGCTCGCGGTCCGCACGCGCCATCTGGACGGCCGCCTGGTGATCCAGATCAGCGACAACGGTTCCGGGATCGCGCCGGAGAACCTGCCGCGCATCTTCGATCCGTTCTTCACGACCAAGGAGGTCGGGCGCGGCACCGGGCTGGGGCTTTCGATCTGCTACGGGATCGTCCAGGAGCACCGCGGCTCGATCCAGGTGGAGAGCGCCGCGGGTCGGGGGACGACGTTCACCCTCGAACTGCCGGTGCAGCACGAGGCCTCGCCGGCCGCGACCCCCGAGTCGGTGATTCAGGAAGCGATCGGCGCGGCGGCGCGGCGCGGCCGGATCCTGCTCGTCGATGACGAGGCGTCCATTCTGGAGATCATCCGCGACGTCCTGCGTCTGGACGGCCACGACGTGCAGGCCGAGACCAACGGAACCGCGGCCCTCCAGCGGCTGGGGCGCGAGCACTTCGACGTCGTCGTGACCGATCTCAAGATGCCGGGCATGAGCGGGCAGGAGCTCTATCACCGGCTTTCGGCGAACGATCCCTCGCTGGTGCGCCGGCTGGTGTTCACGACCGGCGACCTGGCGAGCCCGGAGACCCTGGTCTTCCTGGAGCGGACCGGGAATCCCTATCTTCAGAAGCCCTTCGATCTGAACGCCGTCCGCCGGATCGTGCAGGCGGTCCTGGCGAAGACCGCGGGCGAAACGGCCGCCGCCTCCTGAACCGACCTCCGGAGGGAATGCCCGGATCGTTTTCTAGCCCTTGATCTCCCGGCGCGTCGCGACACGCGCCTCCCGGTCCTGCTCGCGCGCCCTGATGGCCTCGCGCTTGTCCCAGAGTTTGCGCGCGCGCGCCAGGGCGATCTCGACCTTGATGCGCCCCTTCGACAGATAGAGGCGCAGCGGTACCAGCGTCTGTCCACCCGTCCGGGTTTTCTGGGTCAGGCGCAGGATTTCCTCGCGATGCAGCAGGAGTTTCCTGGTCCGCAGCGGCTCATGGTTGGCGTAACCGCCGTGGGAGTACGGGGAGATGTGGCAGTTGTGCAGGAAAACTTCGTTGTTCTCGACCCGCGCGAACGCGTCCTTCAGATTGGCCTTCCCCTCGCGGAGGGATTTCACCTCGGTCCCCAGGAGCGCGATGCCGGCCTCCAGCCGATCGCCCAGGGTGAAGGCGTGAAACGCCTGGCGGTTGGTCGCCAGGACCTTTTCCGCCGCGTCCTTCTTCGACGCGGTGCCCGTCATGGTTCCGTGCCGCCGCCGCGGGCCCGGAGGATCGCGCGATACACCTCGCGTCGCGGCACGCCGCGCTCCCGCGCCACCCGTCGCATCGCTTCCTTCCGATCGAGCCCGGTCGCTTCCAGCCTGCCGACGGCGACTTCGATCGGGACCTGGTCCTCCCCAGGGATCGTCACGACGGCGCCGCCGGCGGACCCCGTGCCGCCCTCCGGGGCCCCGGCGATGAGCAGGGCGATCTCGCCCCGCGGCTCCCGCGCCTCGAACGCCGATCGGATGGCGCTCAACGGCCCCTCGAGAAACTCCTCATGGAACTTGGTCATCTCGCGTCCGACGAAGGCGTCCCGATCCCCGAGAATCCGGAGGGCGTCCTGGAGCGTCCGCGCCAGGCGGTGCGGCGCCTCGAAGAGCAGCAGGGGGCGGGTCTCGCCGCGCAGGGTCTCGAGGGCGCGGCACCGTTCCCCGGCCCGGGGCGGGAGGAAGCCCACGAAGGTGAAGGGACCGGGCGGGAAGCCGCTTGCCATCAGAAGCGTGGTCACCGCCGAGGGACCGGGGATCGGGACGACACGGTGACCCGCGGCACGGGCGGCGCGCACCAGCAGGGCGCCGGGGTCCGAGACGCCAGGCGCCCCCGCGTCGCTCACCAGGGCGACGTTATCACCGCGACCGAGGGCTTCCAGGATCGGTTCGATCCGGGCCCGCTCGTTGAAGCGGTGGCACGACACCAGCCGGGATCGCAGACCGGCCCGGCGCAGCAGACCACCCGTCGTCCGGGTGTCCTCGCAGGCGACGATCGGGCTCGCCGCGAGGGCGGCGCGCGCCCGCGGGCTGAGGTCCTCCAGGTTGCCGATGGGGGTGGCGACCACGTAGAGGGTGCCGGGTGGCGCCGGACCCGGCCGGTCCATCACCGCCCCCAGTCGCGCGGATAGCGGAAGTCGATGCCCACCGTCCGTGGCGCCACCTTGGCGATCAGCGGCGTGCGTCTCTTGAACTGGGTCCGGATCATGCGCGCCCTGACGTCGGCGATCATCCGCCGCCGGAATCCCGCGGCCGCCGCCTCCTCCGGAGTGACGCGCCGGTCGACGAGCAGGACCAGGAGGCGGTCCAGCTCGGAGTACGGGTGACCCAGCTCCGCCTCGTCGGTCTGACCCGCCCAGAGATCGGCCGTGGGGACCTTGTCGGCAATCTCCGGCGGGACGTCGAGATGTCGCGCCAGGGCCCGGACCTGCGTCTTGTAGAGGTCGCCCAGCGGGTTGAGGGCCGAGGCGAGGTCTCCGAACTGGGTGCCGTAGCCGAGCAGCAATTCGGTCTTGTTGCTCGTGCCGATCACCATCGCCCGGTGCGCCGCGGACAGGTCGTACAGCACCGCCATCCGCTGGCGGGCCATGAAGTTCCCGCGCCGGAGCCGGTTCGACCGCCGGCCGCGGAAATAGCCCTCGACCATCGGAGTGATGGGGACGGTGACCGTCCGCGCGCCCAGCCGTCGGGCCAGGTCGCGGGCGTCCCGGAGGTGGCGGACGCCGGAGGACCGGTGGGGGAGGAGGGCGCACAGGACCTTCCCGGGTCCGAAGGCCCGGGTCGCCAGGGTGGCGGCCACCGCGGAATCGACCCCGCCGGAAAGCCCCACGACGGCTCCCCCGGCCCCGGCCTTGCGGGTTTCGCGGCGCAGGAAATCGACCAGCACCGCCTCCGCCGTGGCCAGGTCGATCCTCAGGTCGGGCGGTACGACGGGGCTGACTTCGGCGATGGCGGACACCCCAAGAGCGTATGTCCGGCGCGAAGAGGGTGTCAACGCGCGCCTTGCGACCGTCGCTCGCGGGCCGCTATAATCCCGCGTCCCTCACGCAGCACGGACGAGGGCTCGGGCGCGGCGACATGATCCAGGCCACACAGCTCCGGACCGGAATGGCCATCCTCCACGAGGGCAACCTCTGCCGGGTGGTGAGCGTGCAGCACATCACCCCCGGCAACTGGCGCGGCATGGTCCAGACCAAGCTCCGAAACCTCAAGTCCGGCAACAGCTTCGAGCACCGCTTCCGCTCCGAGGATCGGGTCGAGCGGGCGGAGCTCGAGCAGCACGACATGGAGTTCCTGTACGGCTCCGGCGACGAGTTCCATTTCATGAACACCGAAACCTACGAGCAGGTGGCGATCCATCGCGAGGACCTCGGTGACACGGTCCACTTTCTGGTCCCCAACGTCCGCGTGGTGGTGGAGTTCTACGAGCATCGTCCGGTCGGTGTGGAGCTGCCCGTCACCGTCGACCTCAGGGTGATGGAGACCGCCCCGGGAATGAAGGGTGCGACCGCGAGCAACAGCGGCAAACCCGCGACGCTCGAGACCGGCCTCCTGGTCAACGTGCCGCAGTTCATCAACGTCGGCGACGTCGTCCGGATCGACACCGCCGAAGGGAAATATCTGGAGCGGGCCAAGTAGCCCGCCGACGCGTGACCTCACCCCCGCCCGGACCACGCCCCCCCGCTTCCATCGAGCGCATCGCCCGGTTGGCCGACGGCGATCGGACCTTCTACGCGCTGCTCCTGGACGATGACCGCGTGCAGGAAATCACCGACCCGTTCGCCGGGCCGGGTGGCGCCCCCGGCGCCACCGGGAGTCCGCGCGACGCCGCCGGTCTGGCGTGGCGTCCCCCCTGCGCCCCGACGAAGATCGTGGCGGTCGGACGCAACTACATGGCCCACGTCGCCGAGCTGAAGCACGCGGCGCCTCCCGAGCCGCTGTTGTTCCTGAAGCCCCCCTCCGCCCTTCTGGGGACCGGCGGCGCCATCGTCCTCCCGCCCGAGAGCCGCCGCGTGGATTACGAAGGAGAGCTGGCGGTCGTGATCGGGCGGCGCGCCCGGCGGGTGCCGGAGGAACGGGCGCTCGACCACGTCTTCGGAGTCGCCTGCCTCAACGACGTGACGGCGCGCGACCTGCAGGAGACCGACGTGCAGTTCACCCGGGCCAAGGGATTCGACACCTTCTGTCCGCTCGGCCCCTGCATCGCGCGCGGGCTGCGGCTGGAGGATCTGGTGGTCGAAACCTACGTCAACGGCGAGCGCCGCCAGTCATCGCCGGTCGCCCGGATGATCTTCCCGGTGTCCCGCCTGATCGCGTTCATCTCCGGGGTCATGACCCTCCTGCCCGGGGATGTCATCGCCACCGGCACGCCCGAGGGGGTCGGCCCGCTGCGCCCCGGGGACGAGGTGACCGTCGCGATTCAGGGAATCGGGAAACTGGCGAACCGGGTGACCGGGGACTGAGCCGGGTGACGGCGGTCGCTGCGGCGGCGACCCAGGGCCGCCCGCGCCTCACGCTCGAGACGGCGGGCCAGTTCGAACGCCGGGACCACCGCGGCAGCCGCCCGGTAGTGGCCTGCCGCCTCCGCGAACCGCCGCCGGCGCATCGCCAGCCGCCCGAGCCGCATGCGGGCCCAGAGGCTCCGCGGGTTGTCGCGCAGGAGGGCCTCGTACTCCGCGCGCGCGCGTCCCGGGAGGCCACGGCGCTCCCAGTACTCGGCCACGCCGAGCCGGTGCGCGTGACAATCGCCGACGAGGGCGCGCTGGCGCTCGAAATCCTCCAGATCGTAGGCCGCCTGCCTGCCGGCCCGCCGCAACGCCGCGCCGAGGGTCCGAAGGGCGCGCCGCGTCCAAGGGTCCCGGCGCACGAAGAAGGCCTCGTCCCGGGCGCGCACCCAGAAGTCCTCGGTCAGACCGAGACGCCGCTTCGCGTCCTCGTACTGACCGGTCCCGGGGTAGACCGTCAGGGGGGAGACCAGACCGTCGTGCGGGCGGATCGTCTCGATCAGACGGAGCGTCGAGTCGAGATCGGCGTCGGTCTCCCCGTCGATCCCGGTGATCAGGTAGATCGACAGCCCCAGACCGACCCGCCGCGTCGTCTCGGCCGCCGTCCGGATCTGCTCCGTGGTGATGCCTTTGTTGAGACGACGCAGCATGCGGGGGGAGCCGGATTCGACGCCGTACTGGATGTGGGTGCAGCCGGCACGCCGCATCCAGGCGAGCCGTTCCTCGTCCACGGCGTTGACCCGCGACTGGCAGTCCCACAGAAGGTCGATCCCGGTGTCGAGAAGACCGCGGCAGAAATCGATCACCCTTTTCTTGTTCACCGTGAAGGTGTCGTCGCGCACCGAGACATAGACCACACCGTGCCTTTCACGCAGGAGGCGGATTTCCTCCAGCATGTGGGGCGCGCTCCGGAAGCGCAGCGCCCTGCCCCAGAAGTCGGGTGACGAGCAGAAGGTGCAGGCGGCGGGACACCCCCTTGAGGTGATGATGAATTCGAACTGCGACGCCGTATCGACCCCGATGAGGTGCGGGTCGGCGCAGGGGTGCGGCAGCGAGTCCAGGTCGGTGATCACCGGGCGATCGGTCGTGTCGAGGATCGCCGCCCCGTCCGTGTCGTCCTCCGGCAGGTGACCGAAACAGGGAAGACCGCCCGCACGGTAGGTGATCCCGGCGATCGAGGGGAGGGCCGCCGGCAGGGCCCCGCGCGTCGCGGCGCGGACCAGCTCGAGCATGGTCGCCTCCCCCTCGCCACGCGCCACCAGGTCGAGCTGCGGGTACCGGCGCAGCAGATGATGCGGCAGATGCGTGGCGTGGGGGCCGCCGGCGACGATGAGACACCGGGGATTGGCGCGCCGTGCCAGGGCCGCCAATCGCATCGCCTCGTGCCGGTTGAAGGTGAAGGTCGAAACGCCCAGGACGTCGGGTCGCTCCGTCTTCAGGAAGCGGTCGACGCGGGGCCACGACCAGGCGCTGGCGTTGACGATGGGTGCGTCGAACCCCTCGCGGCGCAGCAGCGACGAGATGGTGCCGAGACCGAGAGGGGTGAACCGGGAGTAAAACTCCATCCGTCCCAGGTCGTGGCACTTGTAGGCGAGGACGATCTTCACGCCCGCCTCCTGCCGGCGCGCGCGGACCGGGGCGGCGCGGGCGGAAGGGCCAGGAGCCTCTGGATCTCCCGCGACAGGACCGGCAGCCGCTCGTCGCGCAACAGGGGAAAGAAGGTCCGCGCGCGGCGCAGGAGGGAGAGTTCCAGGTCGCAGACGACCAGATCCTCCTGGAGGAGTCGCGCCTCCGCGACCACCCGGCCGAACGGATCCACGACGCAGGATCCGCCCCCGAAGTTCACGCCGTCCTCGAACCCGACGCGGTTCACGTACGCCACGAACATCGTCTGAAGCTGCGCCGTCACCTTGACGAGATCGCGCCAGGCGGCGTGACCGGCCAGCCCTTGCCGCGCGTCGATCCCCTCGGTGGGACTGTTGACCAGCGCCAGCAGGAGACCGGCGCCGTCCTGGGCGAGGACGAGCGCGCTCGACAGGTGCCAGAGATCCTCGCACACCAGCATGCCGCACCGGCCCAGCCGGGTGTCGAACGCCTGGAGGCGGTCACCGGCCGCGAAATCGCGGGCCTCGTCGAACATTCCATAGGTCGGAAGGTAGACCTTGCGATGCACGTGCCGGATCCGGCCGCCCTCCAGAAAGGCGGCGGTGTTGTAATAGCGGTGCCCCGCCCCCTCCTCGACCAGACCGGCGGCGATGGGGATCCGCCGGCTCAACGACAGCAGCGGCCGCAGCGGCTCCGGCTCCCGGAGGTCCAGGGCGATCTCCTGTGCGAGGTCCTGGAGGAGGTAGCCGGTCAGACTGAGCTCGGGGAACACCACGAGATCGGCGCCCTGCCGGAGCGCCCGCCGGGCGATGAGGACATGCCGCCCCACGTTCGCCTTCAGGTCCCCCAGCACCGGCTCCATCTGCGCCAGAGCGACCCTCAGCCGGCCGGGATCGCGGCGCGCGCGGCCAAGCTCCTTCCCCATGCCTCCTCCGTGTCCCGGGAAACGTCGCGCATGGTAGCACACCGGCCACTGCGGGAACAACGCAAGTCTTGGGTTTTCTTTACTTTGCCCGATCCATCTGCTAGCATGACGCCGCTTTTGAGGGCGTACGCCGATGGTCCGCGCGCCGGCGGTGGCCGGGTCCTTCTATCCGGGCGAACCGGAAACGCTGCGCCGCGAAGTCACGCGGCTCTGCGGCGCCGGGAACGGCGCCGGGGAAGGACCGGCGGCCATCGCCCTTGTGGCACCGCACGCCGGCTACGTCTATTCGGGCCGCATCGCAGCCGCTGCCTACACGGGGGCCCGGCTTCCGGATCGGTACGTCATCCTCTGTCCGAACCACACCGGGACCGGGGAGGCGGTGGCGGTGATGGACGAGGGAGAATGGCAGACACCTCTCGGCGCGTCACCCATCGACACCGATCTCGCACGCGCCGTGATCCGGGGCTGCCGCCACGCGAGGGTCGACGCCCGGGCGCACCGCCGCGAGCACGCGCTGGAGGTGCAACTGCCGTTCCTCCAGGTCCTCCGACCCGGCTTCCGCTTCGTGCCGATCTGCGTCGGCACGCTCCACCTGCCGGTGCTCCTCGACCTCGGACGCGCGATCGCAGAGGCGGTGCGGGGTGCGGGCGGGCCGGTGCTGACCGTGATCAGCACCGACCTGTCGCACTACATACCGGCGCCGGCGGCCGGAATCCAGGATCGAAAGGCGATCGAACGGCTTGTGGCGGTCGATCCCGAGGGCCTGCATCGCGTCGTGCTCGAGGAGGCGATCAACATGTGCGGTGTCGCCCCGGCGGTGGCCGGTCTGGAGGCGGCGCGACGTCTCGGGGCGCGCGCCGGCCGTCTCCTCGCCTACGGCCATTCGGGGGAGGCGAGCGGTGATTTCGGATCGGTCGTCGGGTACGCCGCACTCCTGGTGGCCTAGGAGCCGGTCGTGGTATTGCGTCGGGCCCGACGCCCGACACGGGCGGACTCGCGGGGTCCCGAGCGTCCGGGCGATGTGCGCCGCCGTCCTGTGTCTTGCCGCGGGTCTCGTCGCCTCGGCGGCGGCGCCCGCGGCACCGGAGGGGACCGGGACCGAGGCGTCCCCGGCCGGGCCCGCCGACAAACGACGCATCGTCAGCGAGGGACCCGGCGGCGTCCCCCTCGAAATCGCCGCCGGACCCGGTTCGATCTTCGGACGTGACGAGCTGATCCTCAAGGAATACGTCGATATCCTTTACGGCGACCTCCGGCTCCAGGCGGATTTCGTGCGCTACGTTCCCTCCACCAAGGAGGCGGCGGCCTCCGGCAACGTCATCCTGGATCACGGCAGCGCCCGGATCACCGCCGAGAGTCTGACCTATAACCTCGAGACCGGCACCGGCACCTTCTACACGGCACGCGGCTACGCCGAGCCGTCCTATTACTTCGAGGCCGAGCGGATCGAGAAGGTGTCGGAGAACGAGCTGGTCCTGCACGAGGCCATGTTCACCGCCTGCACGCAGCCGATTCCCTACTGGAGCTTCCGCATCGGCCACGGCCTGCTGCGCCTGGGCGACTACGCCTATCTGCACAATCTGTCTTTCCGGGTGGGACGCGTGCCGGTCTTTTTCACTCCCTACCTGGTCTGGCCAATCAAGACCGACCGGGCGTCCGGGCTGCTGTTCCCGGAGTTCGGTTTTTCGCGGCGCGGCGGCACCGTGGTCAGCAATGCCTTCTACTGGGCGATCCGGCGCAACATGGACGCGACCTTCTTTCTGGATTACATGTCGCAGGCGGGGTACGGCACCGGTCTCGAGTTTCGCTACGTTCCCAGCGAGACCGGCCGGGGGCACTTCACCGGCTACCATATCCGCGACCAGATCGCCAAGGAAGAGCGGCGCGCTGGTGACGATGTGCCCATCGACCGCTGGGTGATCAACTACGGCCACGACCAGGAGTTCGGCGCGGGATGGCGGCTGGTCGCCAGCGCCAGCTTCATCAGCGACTTCGATTACTACCTGGATTTCGAGCGGGACCTCCGCCTGTCGACCAACCCGCAGGCGATCAGCAACCTGTTCCTGACGCGGAACTGGGGTTTCTACTCCCTCAACCTGCGCGGCGAGCGCCGCGAGCAGTTGTTGAGCGTGCCGGTCGCGGTGACCCCGGGGGACCCGTTGTTCCTCAACCGGGAGGAGACCATCGTCCGGTGGATCCGGCCGGACGTCGAGCTGCGCGGCCGGCGCCAGAGGCTCGGCCGGGCGCCGCTCTTCCTGTCCCTCGAATCGTCCGCCAGCTCCTTCAATCGGGGCGGGACGGAACGAGGCGAGTACCAGAGGGTCGATCTGTTCCCGGTCTTCTCGACCCGGCTGTCGCCGCTCCCCTGGATGGACGTCGACGCCAGCGCCGGGTACCGGAGCACCCTCTACACCAGGAGCCAGGGGGACGACCTGGGGTGCGACAACGAGCCGGGCACCGGCGACCCCGGTGAGGGAAACGGCCTGCTCGATGCGGAGACGGACCTCAATTTCGACGGCATCTTCGACGCGGCGGAGGACATCGGGTGCGACGGTCTGGCCTCGACCGGCGACGCCGGCGAAGGGGACCAGGTGCGCAACCGGGAGACCACGGTCATCCTCGACGACGGTGTGACCCGTGGCGTGTTCACCGCCGGTCTGACGTTCGTCGGCCCGAAGATGAGCCGGGTGTTCGACCGGCCGGCCTCCGACTTCTCGACGCAGTACAAGCACACGATCGAGCCGCAGGTCCGGTACGCCTATCGCTCCGCCGTCGCCGACCCCGACCGGATCATCCGCTTCGACGACGTCGATCTCGTCTCGGGGGACACCAACCGGGTGACCTTCGCCCTGGTGACCCGTCTGTTCGCCAAGCGTCCGATGGAGGCGGGCCGCGAGGTCCTGCCGGGCGTGGGTCTGGCGGGCACGGCCTACGTCGGCGGCGGCGCCGACCCGTACACGTTCCTGCGTCAGGTGGCCGGGGAGCGGGCGGAGACGGAGGACGACGGCGAGGAGACCCCCCAGGCCTCCGGGGAGGCCGCGCCCGGGGAGGGCAGGCCGGGGGAGACCGGAGCGGGGACACCCGCGGCGGGCGCCCCGCCGGCGCCGAAACAACGGCTGGGCACGGTCGAAGTCGCCAGCCTCGAGATCAGTCAGGACTACTCGTTTCTCGGCCCGCTGAGCCTGTCGAGCGCCCTCGGCACGGCCACGCAGCCGCTCGACAGCCGCTTCTCCCCGGTCCGCGCCACCCTGCGCTTCAACCCCTCCGCGCGCACCAGCCTCGATCTGCGCACGACCTGGGACATCCTGTTCCGGACGCTGCGGGAGACGAGTCTCAGCGCCAACCTGCGCAGCACCCGCCGGGGCTTTCTCGACTTCACCTGGTCGTGGGTGCGCGACCTCGAAGGCGAGGCGCTCGCGGCGCAGAATCCCGGCTTCATCCGGCCGTTCGATCGCAACCAGATCGGCATCCTGGGGGAGACCAGCCTTCTGAACCGGCGGCTGCTCCTGGGGTTGCAGGCCAACTACGAGCTCGGTGACATCTCCCCGGGAGAGCCGCGGCTGCGGGACCAACGGTACAAGGTCGGGTACAACACGCAGTGCTGCGGCTTCCAGTTCGAGGTCCTGAACCGCAACTTCCTGGGCGCAAGCCAGCGGGAGTTCCGGTTTCTCGTGAACCTCAAGGGGGTGGGGAACGTAATCGACCTGCAGTCGGGCAGCGGCGGCGCCCTGCCGGGGACCCTGCCCGGCGCCTTTGGAGGATTCCAGTGACGCTGCCGGCGGAGACCCCCCTCGTGCTCGGGGCGCGGGGGCTGGCGGGTAGTTCGATCGCCGCCCGGCTCGAAACGGTGTTCCCGGGCACCATCGCCGCCACCCGCGCCGAGCTGGACGTCACCGATCGCTTCCGGCTGGAGGCCGAATTCGAGCGGCTGCGGCCCTCGGTGATCGTCAATGCCGCGGCGATCTCCGACGGCGACGCCTGCGAGGTCGACCCGGAGGCCGCGGAACGGGTGAACAGCGATGGGGCCGCCAACGTGGCCCGTGCCTGCGTCGCGGCCGGCGTGCGGCTCGTGCACCTCAGCACGGTGGCGGTGTTCGACGGCGCCGCCGCCGGTCCGTACGTCGAGTCCGATCGGCCGGAACCGCGATCCGTCCTCGGCCGCACGCGCCGGGCAGGGGAGGCGCGGATCGAGGAGGCGCGCGGGCCCCATCTGATCCTGAGAACGGGCTGGCTGTTCGGGCCGGCCCCTTCCTGCGTCCCCGGCGCGATCCTGCGCCGGGCCCGCGACGAAGGAGCGGTGCGTCTCGTGGCGGACGAGACCGGTTCGCCGGCTCTGGCCGCCGACCTCGCCGATGCCGTCCTCCGCCTGCTCGCCACACCGGCGCGCGGGATCGTCCATTTCGCCAATACCGGCGCCTGCTCGCGTCATGCGTTCGGACGGGAGACGTTGCGTCTCGCAGGACTCGATCCGGAGGCCGCGGTGGCCGTCGGTAGAGAGGGGGCCGGACGTCTGGCGCCGAGACCGGTCGCCGCCCTGCTCGACACCGCGCTCTATGCTCGTCTCACCGGCGCGGCACCCCGGCCGTGGGAGGCGGCGCTCGCGCACTGCCTGCGCGCGCCGGCGCCGGGGGAGGAGTCGTGAGACCCGGGCGGGACGCTGGGTGGGGGGCCGATGGTCCCCGCCGGGCGGTCCACATGGCGGTCGGGCTGCTCGCCTTCCTGCTGCGTTTCCTGACGCCGGCGCAGGCCGTGCTGCTGGCGGCGACGGCGCTGCTGTTCAATCTTCTTGTCCTGCCCCGGGTTGCCGCGCGGTTGTTCCGGCCGGGAGAGCTGAGGACGCCCTGGACGTCGGGAATCGTCCTTTATCCGGTCGCGGTCCTCGCCCTCGTCGTGCTGTTCCACGACCGGATGGAGGTCGCGGCGGCCGCCTGGGGCATCCTCGCGGGCGGGGACGGCGCGGCCGGTCTGATCGGGACACGCTTCGGGCGGCGCCGCCTGCCCTGGAATCCGGTGAAGACCGCGGCAGGGTCGGCCGGCTTCCTGGCGGGTGCCCTCCTGTACGGCTGGCCGCTCCTGGTCTGGATGGGCCTGTCCCCGGTGCGGGCGCTCCTCATGACGCTGCCGGCGTGCCTGTTCGCGGCCTTCATCGAGTCGCTGCCGTGGCGCCTCGACGACAATCTCACCGTGCCGATCCTCGCGGCGCTGTTCCTGAACGGGCTCCTACAGGTTGATTCCTCCTGGCTCACCGACGCCTCCGGTCCGCTGCCCGGCCTCGCCGCCCGGGCCGCCGCCGTCAACCTGCTGCTGGCGGTGCTGTTCCACCGGCTCCGGTTGGTCACCCGTTCCGGCACCATCGCCGGCTTCCTGATCGGGACGCTGACATTCACCTTCGCAGCGTGGCAGGGATTCCTGGTCCTCCTGGCGTTCTTCGTCCTCGGCACCGCCGCTACCCGCCTCGGGCGGCGTCGGAAAGCCCGGGCCGGGACGGCGCACGAGACGCGCTCCGCCCGGCACGCTCTCGCCAACTGCGGGGTCTCCGTGTATCTGGCGTTCCTGGCGGCCGCGACGGGAGAGCCGGCCGGATGGCTGCTGGCGTTCGTCTGCGCGTACGCCACCGCGGCCTTCGACACGGTCAGCAGCGAGATCGGGCAGGCCTACGGCGGTCGTCCGTTCCTGATCACGACGTTCCGACGCGTACCGGCCGGCACCAACGGCGCCGTGTCGGTGGTGGGGACGCTGGCCGGGCTGACGGGGGCCCTCCTGATCGGGGGTCTCGCCTGCGCGCTCGGGCTCCTGGAGATCGGTCGTCTCTGGATCGCGCTGGCCGCCGCGTTCGTGGGGTCGACCGCCGACTCGTACCTCGGTGCGACGCTGGAGGCTCGCGGTCTCATGGACAACGAGGCGGTCAACTTCTCCAACACGCTCGTGGGCGCCCTCACGGGACTGGGACTCGCCGCCCTGGCGGCGGCGCTCCCCTGGAGGGGTTGAACCGTGATGCGGCGGGCGGTGCGCCGAATCCGCGGCTTCGCCTCGCGCGCCCGGCTCTATTTTGCGTTCACGCGTCCGTTCACCCTCCTGCCACCGACCTTCGGAGTCGTCTCGGGCGCGGTCACGGCCCTCGGCTCCGCGCATCACCCCGATCCGGCGCATCGTTTCACGTTGCCGGTCATCGCCTCGATCGCCCTCGGATCGGTCTGCGCCGCGCTGCTCAACGGAGCGAGCAATGCCGTCAATCAGTACCACGATCTGGAGATCGATCGGCGCAACAAGCCGCAGCGCCCCCTGGTGTCGGGGGCCATCGCGCCAAAAGCCGGACTGCGCTTCGCCTGGCTGCTCTACGTCGCCGCCCTCCTGCCGACCTGGTGGATCGTTCCGGGGGCGGGTGATTCCCTGCGGGAGCGGGCCACCGCACCGCTCCTGCAGCACGAGTGTTTCTTCGTCTTTCTGGCCGGGCTGATCCTGACGCTGGTCTACTCCGATCCGGTCTGGGGACGGACCAAGCGCTTCGGGCTCTGGGCGAACCTGACCATCGCGGTGCCGCGTGGCTGCCTCCTGAAGGTCGCCGGCTGGTCGATGGCCGGGTCGATCCTGCACCTGGAGCCCTGGTACATCGGCCTGGTGTTCCTCCTCTACCTCCTCGGAGCGTCGACCAGCAAGGATTTTTCCGACATGGCGGGGGACGCCGCGCATGGGGTGCGGACCCTGCCGATCCGGCACGGCGTCGACCGGGCGGCGCGGCTGATCGCGCCCTGCTTCGTGCTTCCCTGGCTCCTCCTCCCGCTCGGCACCGTCCTCCCCGATCCGGGGGGCTCCGGGCCGATCCTGACCGGGAACCCCGTGCTGCTGGTTCTCCTCGGTGTGGTCCTGGCCGCGTGGGGGGGGTACACGGTCCGTCTCATCCTGAGGGACCCGGGGGCGCTGGCGCGCTCCGAAAACCACCCCTCCTGGACGCACATGTACCTCATGATGATGTTCGCCCAGATCGGCTTCGCGGTGGCCTATCTTGCATGAGGCGATTGCACGCCGGACCGCGTCGCTGGCGCTTCTCGGTCTGGTCGTCGTCGCCGGTCCGGCGACCGCCCGCGCGGGAACCGCGGCGGCACCGACCTTCCGGGGACCCGCCGAGACCGTCGTCCTGATCTCGATCGATGGTCTGCGCTGGGATCTGCCGGACCGTGCCGGGGCCACCCACCTGCAGCGCATGGCACGCGACGGTGTCGCGGCGGCGCTCCAGCCGCCGTTCCCCTCCAATACGTTCCCCGCGCACGCCACCCTGGCGACCGGCTGCCACCCCGATCGTCACGGCATCGTCAACAACGATTTTTTCGACCGCCGGCGCGGCGTGTTCCGCATGGATGACGATCCCGTCTGGCTCCTGTCCGAGCCGCTGTGGATCACCGCGGAACGGCAGGGAGTGCGGACCGCCGTCTATCACTGGCCGTTCTCGCATGGCTCCTGGCGGAGGTCGGCGGCGGGCCGGAGCCGCGTCTTCACGAACAAGACACTCGACGCCGAGAAGGCGCAGACCCTGGTGGAATGGTTGCGCCTGCCGGACCCCGAGCGTCCCCGGCTGATCCTCTCCTACTGGCATGGTCCCGATCGGGCCGGGCACGAGGAAGGCCCCGATGGAGAGGGGGTCCTGCGCCGCGTCCGGCAGACCGACGCGCTCCTCGGCCAGGTGCTGCGGGAAGTGTCACGATCCGGAAGGCGGATGGCGCTGGTCGTGGTGTCGGACCACGGCATGGCGCCGGTGTCCCGGGAGATCCGGATCGACCGATTGCTGGCGGGGACCGGGGGAGTCCGGGTGCACGCCTCGGGCCGGACGGCGAACGTCTACTGCGTGGAGACCTCATCCTGCCGGAGGGCGGAAGCACTCCTGCGGGAGCTGGAGGGGGCGAGCGTGTGGGTGCGGGCGGATCTCCCGACGGCGCTGCGCTGCGATCACCCGACACGGACCGGCGACCTGGTGGTGATCGCGCCGACCGGTGCCTATTTCGCCGACGGTCCTTCCGACCGGGCGCCGGCGCGCGGCATGCACGGCGATCGGCCGGAGGTCCCCGAAATGCGCGGGGTCTTCCGCGGATGGGGGGCCGGTCTGAGGCGGGGAGCGCGGCGCGAGGTCCTGGAGGCAATCGATGTGGCGCCGCTGATCTGCTTCCTGCTCGGCATCGCACCAGCGGACGGCATCGACGGCCGCCTGCCGTCCGACCTCGTGGAGACGGTCAGGGCGCGGCACCCTCCGGCGGCTCCTGGGAGCCGGGCCCCGCAGGCACCCGCGCCACCCGGACCCGGGCGGGACGAAGCAGGCTTCCCTTGATGGCGTAACCGCGCGCCAGCTCCTCCACGACGAGCCCGTCGCGCGCCGGGTCGTCGACCGGCTCGGTGGCCACCGCTTCGGCGATGGCCGGATCGAACGGACGCCCCTCGGTCACCAGGCGCTCCACACCCTCGGAGCCGAGCGCCTGCAGGACGCGGTCGCGGATCAGGATGACGCCGTCGAGCAACGCCGAAGCGTGCTCCGAGACGCGGGCGGCCGCGATCGCCCGGTCGAAATCATCCAGGATGTCGACGATTTTGAGCAGAAACCCGGCCCGGGCGATCTCGACGCGCCGATCCAGGTCGCGTTGCAGGCGCTCGCGGAACGCGTCCCGCTCATCCTCGATCCGCCGGTAGGCGGCCGAGATTTCCCGCGTCCGGCCCTCCGCTTCACCGGCCCGCCTTTCGGCCTCCTCGAGGCGCCCCCTCAGCTCCTCGACGACCGTCGGGTAGCGGGTCTCCGGTTCGGGTGCGGTCTCTCCGGGCGGGGGGGGATCGTCGAATCGCGGCCGCCGATCGACGACCCGGAACGGGGCCTCCCGCCCGTTCTCCCCGCGCCCCTCATGCTCCGTGCGGTCGCTCATCGCGTGCGGTCGTCCCGTCTTACCGTCCGAGGAGGCGGCGGATCCGCTCCTGGATGGGCGGATGCGTGCTGAACAGGTTCCTCAGCACGCCCGGGCTCCAGGGCTTCACGATGAACAGGTGGCTCGCCGAGGGGCTGCCGGCCGTCATCGGGATCCGTTTGCTGGCGTCTTCCAGCTTCTGGAGGGCGTTCGCCAGCCCGTACGGGTTGTGGGTCATCTCGGCGCCGGTCCGGTCGGCTTCGTACTCGCGCGACCGCGACACCGCGAGCTGGATGAGGGTCGCGGCCAGGGGCGCCAGGATGATGGTCGCAAGGAGCGCGATCGGGTTGGCGTGACCGTCCCGGTCGTCGCGGCCTCCCATTCCGAAGAAAGCCGCCCAGCGCGCCATGCTCGCGATCACCATGACCGCCGCGGCGAGGGTCGCGGCCACCGAGCCGATCAGGATGTCCCGGTTCTTCACGTGCGACAGCTCGTGCGCCAGGACCCCCTCGAGCTCCTCGGCGCTGAGGAGCCGGAGAATCCCGTGGGTCACGGCGACTGCGGCGTGGTGCGGGTCACGTCCGGTGGCGAAGGCGTTTGGAGCGTCTTCCGGCAGCACGTAGACGCGCGGCATCGGCAGACCGTTTCTCGCCGTGAGGCGCTCCAGGATCTCGTACAGCCTGGGAGCCTGCTCGCGGGTCACCGGCTGGGCGCGATACAGCGCCAGGACGATCCGATCGGAGAACCAGTAGGAAAAGAAGTTCATCGCGGCCGCGATACCAAGAGCCACGATCATCCCCTGGCGGCCGGCGAAGGCGTTGCCGAGCACCAGGATCAGGGCGGACAGCAGCCCCAGGAAAAATGCGGTCTTGAGCGTGTTCATCGTTGTGTCGGTCTCCTCGACTGAATGGGCTCCCGCGGCGCCCGAGGGCACCGCGGGGCGGCCGTCATTCTAACCCACCGCCGCCGGGCACCCGACGGCGGGCCGGCGCGGGCGCCGTTACTTGACGTCGACCCGGATCGACTTGGCGCGCGCCTCCTGCTTCTTCGGCAGCACGACCTCCAGGACGCCGTTCCGGTGCGTCGCCTTGATCCCTCCCTGATCGACGTTGCGCGGCAGGCCGAAGGAGCGCACGAAGGTGCCGTGCGGTCGCTCGGCCCGGTGGGTGCCTTCCGGCCTGGCCTCGGAGGCCGGGCGGCGCTCCCCGCGCAGGACCAGCACGTTGTCGTCCACGCGCAATTCGATGGCGCTCTGCTCGATCCCGGGGAGGTCGGCCAGCAGCACGATCCTGTCGGCGTCTTCGAAGATGTCCACCGCCGGCGCCCATTGCCCCGCCTCGATGCTCTCCTGCCCCTGGGGGCGGGCCAGGGTCTCCTGGAACAGTCGGTTCATCCGGTCCTGCAGCGTCACCAGGTCCCGGAATGGATCCCATTGGCTCATCGGTTTCCCTCCCTTTTGGCGGACGCGGTTCCCGCGTCAGCGGGAGCGACGCCCCGTGGCGGCGGGTTCCGGCGCGACCCCCGCCCCGGCCGGCGCGAACCCGACCTCTCCGCGACTCTCCGACCAGTCGGCCAGGATGGCTTCGCCCGGTCGAAAGCGTCCCTCCAGGACCCGCCGCGCCAGCGGATCGAGCACCAGCCTCTGGAACGTGCGCTTGAGCGGACGCGCGCCGTACTGCGGGTCGTAGCCGGCCTCCGCCAAGTGCTCGCGGAGGCCGAGTGAGATCTCGAGGGTCAGCCCCTTGTCCCTGAGCAGCGTCGAGAAGCGCGCCGCCTGGATGTCGACCACCCGGAGCAGGTCCTCCCGCCCGAGGCTGTTGAACAGAACGGTCTCGTCGATGCGATTCAGGAACTCCGGCCGGAAGTGCCGCTTGAGCTCCTCCTCCACCTTGACGCGGAGCCCCTCGCGATCCCGGTCCCCCCACGACTGGATCAACGGGCCGGCGAGGTTGGAGGTCATGACGATCAGGGTGTTCTTGAAATCGACGACGCGCCCGCGGCCGTCGGTGAGCCGGCCGTCCTCCAGGATCTGCAGCAGGGCGTTGAAGACGTCCGGGTGGGCCTTCTCGACCTCGTCGAACAGGACCACCGCGTAGGGGCGCCGCCGCACCGCCTCGGTCAGCTGGCCGCCCTCCTCGTGGCCGACGTAGCCCGGGGGGGCGCCGATCAGTCGGGCGACCGAGTGCTTCTCCATGTACTCCGACTTGTCGATGCGGATCATGGCGCGCTCGTCGTCGAACAGGAACCCGGCGAGGGCCCGGGCGAGCTCGGTCTTGCCGACCCCGGTCGGTCCCATGAAGAGGAAGGATCCCGTCGGGCGGTTGGGGTCCGCGAGACCGGCGCGGGCGCGGCGCACGGCGTCGCTGACGGCGCGGATCGCCGCGTCCTGGCCCACCACGCGCCGACGGAGCCGGTCTTCCATCCGGAGGAGCTTCTGCACCTCCCCTTCGAGCATCTTCGCCACCGGGATTCCGGTCCAGCGGGAGACGATGACCGCCACCTCCTCCTCGTCCACTTCCTCCTTCAGCATCGGCCGACCGGCCTGCAGCGTGCGCAGGCGGTCGTTGGCCTGTGCGAGGCTCTTCTCCAGGCCGGCCAGGTGACCGTATCGGAGCTCGGCGGCCTTCGCGAGGTCGCCGGTCTTGGCGGCCTGCTCCGCCTGGAGGCGTTTCTGCTCCATCGCCTCCTTCAGGGCGCGGATCTCCTGGATGGCGTCCTTCTCGGTGCGCCACTTCGTCTTGAGCGCGTCGCCTTCCTCGCGGAGCCGGCCCATCTCCTTCTCGACTTCCTTCAGCCGGGAGCGGCTGCCGGCGTCGCTCTCCTTCTCCAGGGCCTTCTGCTCGATGGCCAGCTGGATGGCGCGGCGCTCCAGAACGTCGAGGTCGTGCGGCAGCGAGTCGATCTCGATGCGCAACCGCGACGCCGCCTCGTCCATCAGGTCGATCGCCTTGTCCGGCAGGAACCGGTCGGTGATGTAGCGCTTCGAGAGCGTGGCGGCTGCGATCAGGGCGGCGTCCTTGATGCGCACGCCGTGATGCACCTCATAGCGCTCCTTGAGGCCGCGCAGGATGGCGATGGTGTCCTCCAGCGTCGGCTCGCCGACGATCACCGGCTGGAAACGGCGTTCGAGCGCGGCGTCCTTCTCGATGTGCCGGCGGTACTCGTTCAGCGTGGTGGCGCCGATGCAACGCAACTCGCCGCGCGCCAGGGCCGGCTTCAGCATGTTGGCGGCGTCGACCGCCCCTTCCGCGGCACCGGCGCCGACCAGGGAGTGGAGCTCGTCGATGAACAGGATATAGCGTCCTTCGCTCCGCTCGATCTCCCGGAGCAGCGCCTTGAGTCGATCCTCGAACTCGCCGCGGTACTTGGTCCCGGCCACCAGCGATCCGAGATCGAGGGCGACGACGTCCTTGCCCTTGAGCCCTTCAGGCACGTCCCCGTCGACGATGCGCCGGGCGAGTCCTTCGACGATGGCGGTCTTGCCGACCCCGGGCTCACCGATGAGGACCGGGTTGTTCTTGGTGCGGCGCGACAGGACCTGGACGACGCGGCGGATCTCTTCGTCCCGGCCGATGACCGGGTCGAGCTTGCCCCGCCGGGCCCCGTCGGTGAGGTTGCGGGCGTATTTCTCAATCGCCTGGAAGGTTCCCTCGGGATCCTGCGTGGTCACGCGCTGCGTGCCGCGCACGGCGCGCAGCGCTTCCAGGACCGCCGCCGGGGTGACGCCGGCTTCCTTGAGGAGGTCACCGGTCGGTCCGCGCTCCTCGAGGAGAGCGAGGAGGAGATGCTCCACCGAGATGAAATCATCGCGGAAGTCTCCAGCCCTCCGTCCGGCCGACTCCAGCATCCGCCGGAGCCGCTCGCCGACGTGCGGCGCGGCGCCCCCTTCGACCCGGGGGCGGGATTCCATGTGGGCTTTGAGGCGCATCCGGAGACGGGGCAGGTCGACCCCGAGCCGCGCCAGCAGGAGGGAGGTCAGGCCGTCCTCCTGATCCAGGAGCGCCTGCAGGACGTGTTCGGGAGTGATCTCCGGGTGTCCCGACGCCTCCGCCACGGTCTGGGCGGACTGGAGGGCCTCCTGCGACTTGACGGTCAGTTTTTCGAGGTTCATCGGGCGGCTCCCTTTCTGGTCTCCATTCCCTCGACTGCGCGGGGCAGATTATAGAACTTGAGTGTGTTCTTGTCAAGTTGAACGATTATTGCGATAAGTTGTTTACCATACATGGTTTAGATTCATTAATGTGGCGTCAGTCGTAAGGACTGGTGGATCGTTTCGAGGACTATTCCGGTCCCGTCACGGAGGTCGAGGCCTCGAGGAGGTCGAGGCGCGATCCCGGCGCTTCGACCGGCCGCGTGAGGAGGAATCGCTCGATCAGATCGAGACAGCGGCGGGTGTGCGTCAGGAACAGGTGATGCCCGGTTCCGCGCACGGTCGCGAGCCGCATATGAGGATGCGCCGCGGGCAGGCGGGCGACATGGGCCAGCGGTGCGACGGAGTCCTGTTCGCCGTGAACCAGAAGGGTCGGCACCGGCGGGACCGATGGCAGCAGGTCGTCGAGCCGGTAGTTGAGCAGACAATGTTCGATGGTGGAGGTCAGGGACTTGAAGGAGAACTTGTGGCTGTCGATGAGCACGGTCCACGGGAATCGCAGGACGTAGCGCAGCGTCAGCTCCAGACCGCTGCGCTTCAGCTGGGCGACGGTCTCGGACAGGGAATGTTCGTTCAGGAGACGACGATAATGGGGCGAGCCATGCCAGAACAGCCGATGGGCGGCTGCCGGATCGTCGTACCGGGGGAGGCTCAGGAGCACCATGCGCTCCACGTGCGGATGACGCGCGACGTAATGGAGCGCGATCAGACCGCCCAGTGAGTGCGCCACGATCTTCAGGGGCCGTCGATCGAGCCCCAGCTCCTCGACCAGTCCCCGGACGCTCCGGGAGTAGAGATCCAGGGTGTATTCGAGATGGGGTTTGGGGGAGAGACCGAACCCGATCAGGTCGGGCAGGATGAGGCGGAACGAGGCCGAAAGGCGTCGCACGCCGCGGCGCCAGTACCGCCGCGAGCCGGTGATCCCGTGCAGGAACAGCACGGGTGGGGCGTCTTTCGGACCGTGTTCTTCGTAGTGCAGGGCGTCGGGCGGTCTCATGGCGCGCCACGGCGCGCGGAACGACCCTCCGCGGCGGGCGGCGGATGATAGCACGCGACCAGGGACCCCCGGCGAGGTTCCGCGCGCACGCCGCCCGTTTCACTCGCCGCAGCGGAGGTTGATCGCCTCTCGGTGCGTGGCTTATGATGCGACCCACGCCGGTCGCTCCAGACGCGCAGCCGTTCGCTCGCCACGGCGGGCCGCCACCCGCGGGCGCCGCGCCGCGCGATCCGGCGACGAAGGGGGGATGCCGTGCTCGAAGCCCTGCAGCGGATCGATCCGGAGGTTGCGGCGGCCACGCTCGCCGAAGTGGCCCGCCAGGCCGACACGCTCGTGCTGATCGCCTCCGAGAATTTCGTCTCGCGCGCCGTGCTGGAGGCCACCGCCTCGGTGTTCACCAACAAGTACGCGGAGGGGTATCCGGGGCGGCGCTACTACGGCGGGTGCGAGCACGCCGACACCGTCGAGCGGCTCGCCATCGAGCGCGCCAAGGCGATCTTCGGGGCCGAGCACGCCAACGTCCAGCCGCACTCCGGATCCCAGGCGAACATGGCGGTCTACCTCGCCGCCCTCAAACCGGGCGACACCCTGCTGGGCATGGATCTGTCGCACGGCGGCCACCTCACCCACGGGCACCCGCTCAATTATTCAGGACGGACCTTCAAGGTCGTTCCCTACGGGGTCGATCGGGAGAGCGAACGGATCGACTACGAGGCCCTGGAGCGCCTCGCCCGCGAGCACCGGCCCCGGATGATCGTCGTGGGGGCCAGCGCCTACGCGCGGGTCATCGATTACCCGCGGGTCCAGGCGATCGCCGGCGACGTCGGGGCGCTGGTCCTGGCGGACATCGCGCACGTGGCCGGGCTGATCGCGGCCGGCGCCCACCCGAATCCGGTGCCGCACGCCGACTTCGTCACCACCACGACGCACAAGACCCTGCGCGGGCCCCGCGGGGCCCTCATTCTGTGTCGCGGGCGCTGGGCAAAGGAGATCGACAGCGCCGTGTTCCCCGGCGTTCAGGGCGGGCCTCTGGTGCATGTCATCGCCGCGAAGGCGGTGGCCCTCAAGGAGGCGATGGGTGAGCCCTTCCGCCGCGATCAGACCCGCACCGTGGAAAACGCCCGGATCCTGGCGGAGTCCCTGTCGCGGGGCGGCCTGCGGATCGTCTCGGGTGGCACCGACACGCATCTTTTTCTCGTCGATCTGAGGGCCCGGCGGCTGACCGGGCGTGACGCGGAGAAGCGCCTCGAACGACTTGGTATCGCCCTCAACAAGAACACCATCCCCTTCGATCCGGAGAAGCCGATGATCGCCAGCGGCGTGCGCATCGGCACCCCCGCGGTCACTACGCGGGGAATGGGCCCGGCCGAGATGCGGCAGATCGCGGCGCTCCTCCTGGAGACGCTGGAGGGAGCCCCCGAGGCCGCCGCCGAAGTCGGCATCCGGGAGCGGGTCCGGGCGCTCTGCAGGACCCACCCGCTCTACGACTGGCTGCCGCGCCCGACCGCGCCGGCCGCCCCCCCCGTCTCCTGACGGCGGGACGATCCAGGGAGGCGACCGCGTGGGTTCCCGCCTCGATCCGGAGCGTACCGTTTATCTGGTCGACGGCACCAATAACCTGTTCCGCGCCTTCCACGCCATCCGGGATCTCCGGACCAGCGAGGGGCTCCCCACGAACGCCGTGTTCGGTTTCGTCAGCATGCTCCGCAAGCTCCTCAAGGAGCATCGCCCGCGTTATCTGGCGGTGGCGTTCGACCGGGCGGAGCCGACCTTCCGGCACCGGGCGTTCGCCGACTACAAAGCCCATCGCCCGGAGGTCCCCCCGGATCTGATCGCGCAGATCCCGTGGGTGAAAAGAGCCTGCGAGGCGCTTTCGGTGCCGATGGTCGAGGCCCCCGGATACGAGGCCGACGACCTGATCGGGACCCTCGCCGGGCAGGCGCGACGCGACGGCTACTCGGTGGTCATCGTGGCGACCGACAAGGACCTGCTGCAGCTCGTCGGTGACGGCGTCGTGGTGTTCAACCCGGTCAGGGAGGAGTATCTCGACGAGGCGGGTGTCGAGCGGAGCTTCGGTGTCCGGCCCGTCCGGGTGCGCGACGTCCTGGCCCTGTGCGGTGACGCGAGCGACAACATTCCCGGAGTCCCCGGAATCGGCGAGAAGGGTGCGAAGGATCTGGTGCGGGCGTTCGGTGACCTGGATGCGGTGCTGGCGGCCGCGCCGGACCTGGCCGATCGGCTGAAGAGATACCGTGACGGGCTGCTCCATCATGAGGCCGCGGCGCGCCTCAGTCTCGACCTGGCGACTCTCCGCACCGACGCGCCGGTCGCCTTCGATCCGGCGGTCTTCCGGCTCCGCGAGGCCGAGCCGGAACGGGCCCGCGCGTTGTTCACCGAGCTGGAGTTCCGCTCGATCGCCGCCGAGTTCGCTCCGGCGGCCGCCCCTCCGGCCGGCCGGACGACCCTCCTGACCGATGCGGGGGTCCTGGAGGGCGTGGCGCGCCGTCTCAGGGAAGCGGGTCTGGTCGCCGTCCACATCGAGGGGGACGACCGCGCGACGGTGCGGGCCGGGATCGTCGGCATCGCGCTGGCGGCCCCGGGCGGCGAGAGCTTCTACGTGCCGACCGGGCACCTCGGCCTGGGCGCCGCCGGACAGCTGGACCCCGGCCGCGCGCTCGGCGTCCTCAGGGCGGTGCTCGAGGATCCCGGATGCGGCCGGGTTGGGGACGACATCAAGAACGATCTCATCCTCCTGCGCCGCCATGGCATCGCCTGTCCGGGATTCGCCTGCGACACCATGCTCGCGGGTTACCTGATGGACCCGGGGCGCCGCAGTCACGCCCTGGAGGACGTCGCCCGCGAGTTCGCGGGTCTGGAGGTGCCGGCCTACGCATCGATTCTCGGAGATGGCGCGCGCCGCGGACGGATCGCGGACGTCGGACCGGAGCGGGTCGCCGCCGTCCTGGGGGCGCGGGCCGCCGCGACGCTGGCGATCCGGGAACGGCTGTCGGCGGCCCTCGAAGAGGGCGGGCTCCACCGGCTGTTCACCGATCTGGAGCTGCCGCTCGCCTCCGTCCTGGCCGACATGGAGATGGCGGGCGTGCGGATCGACACGGCCTATCTTCGGGGTCTGGCAAGGGAGTGGGAGCGGGAGCTCGAACGGCTGACGGCCGCCATCCACGCCGCCGCGGGTCGTGAGTTCAACATCAACTCGCCGGCGCAGCTGCGCACCATCCTCTTCGAGGAGTTGAACCTCACGCCGGGACGGAAAACCCGGAAGACCCGCTCGTTCTCCACTGACCAGGAGACGCTCGAGGAGCTGGCGCGGAGGCACGAGCTGCCGCGTCTTCTGCTGGAGTACCGCGGGCTGCAGAAACTCAAATCGACCTACGTCGACAGCCTGCCGGCGCTGCTCGATCCGCGGGATGGCCGGATTCACACGTCCTTCAACCAGGCGGTCGCCGCGACCGGCCGGCTCAGCAGCAGCGATCCCAACCTGCAGAACATCCCGGTCCGCACCGAGACCGGGCGCCTCATCCGCCGCGCCTTCATCCCCGAGGATGGAGCGGTGTTGCTGTCCGCGGACTACTCGCAGATCGAGCTTCGCGTGCTGGCGCACCTGTGCGGCGATCCCGCGCTGGTGGAGGCGTTCCGGGCCGGGGAGGACATCCACCGCCGCACCGCCGCGGAAGTGTTCGGGGTCATGCCGGAGCTGGTCACCGACGAGATGCGCCGGCGCGCCAAGGTGGTGAACTTCGGCGTTCTCTACGGGATGGGGGCGCAGCGGCTGGCGCGCGAGCAGGGGATCCGGCTCAAGGAGGCCCAGGAGTTCATCGAGCGGTACTTCCGCCGCCTCCCAAGGGTCAAGGAGTACCTCGATGCCGCGGTCGCGGCCGCCGAGAAGACCGCCCAGGTGCACACCCTCTTCGGCCGGGTCCGTCACCTTCCCGAGATCCGTTCGAGCGACCGGAACGCCCGCCAGCAGGCGATTCGGGCGGCGGTCAACAGCGCCATCCAGGGCACCGCCGCCGATCTGATCAAGAAAGCGATGGTGGTCCTGGATGGACGCCTCCGGACGGAGATTCCCGGGGCCCGGATGATCCTCCAGGTGCACGACGAGCTGGTCCTGGAGGTCCGTTCGGCGGACGCGGCGCGCGCCGGGGCGCTGCTGCGGGAGACGATGGAGAGCGTCCATCCGCTCGCCGTCCCGTTGCGCGTCGATCTCCTGACGGGTCCCAACTGGCTCGACCTGGAACCGCTTCCCGGATCCAAAGATTGAAATCGGCGGCGCCTGCGGTCGCGGCGTGCGACATCCGCCCGCACACGGTCACCGCCGCATTGCGCCGGCGGGATCGTCCGCCTAGATTGTCCTGCGGCCGCGGGGTCGGGTGGCGGCGGTTCGCGTACGGCAATCCATGGCAGAGACGGCGCGCATCCTGATCGTCGACGATGATTCGACCATCCGCGACCTCCTCTCGGAGGGCCTCGCGGCCAGCGGTTACGACTGCGAAACCGCCCCGGGCGGGACCGAGGGGCTGGAGCGCGTGCGCTCCAGGCCGTTCGAGCTGGTGGTCAGCGACATCGACATGCCGGGCCTCGACGGCGTCCGGCTCCTCCAGGAGATCAAGCGGATCCGGCCCGACATCGAGATCATCATGCTGACTGGTGTCGTCGACGTCGAAACGGCCATCCAGTCGATACGGCTCGGGGCCCATGACTACCTGACAAAACCCTTCAACCTGGCCGAAGTGCGGATCACCGTGGAGCGGGCGCTCGAGAAGCGCCGGTTGATCCTGGAGAATCGCGCCTACCAGCGGGACCTCGAAGAGAAGGTCCGGGAGCGCACCGAGCAGCTCGTGCGTTCGTATCAGACCACCCTGGAGGCCCTGGCGACCGCCCTCGACACGCGCGACAGCGAAACTCTGGGACATTCGCTCCGGGTCGCCGCCTACACCGTGACGGTGGCCGGGCGCATGGGCGTGGGCGAGCCGGAGCTGACCGACATCTATCGCGGAGCGCTCCTGCACGACGTCGGCAAGATCGGGGTCCCCGACGCCATCCTGCGAAAGCCGGGGAAGCTCACGTCCGAGGAATGGGCCGAGATGCGCCGGCACCCCGAGCTCGGATACCGCATCCTGGAGGGGATCGATTTTCTGGAGGCGGCGCGCGAAATCGTCCTGAGCCACCAGGAGCGCTACGACGGCCAGGGGTACCCGCGCGGCCTGCGGGGGAAGGAGATTCCCCTCGGGGCCCGGATCTTCTCGGTCGTCGACACCGTCGATGCGATGACGTCGGACCGGCCTTACCGCCGCGCGGTCACCTACGAACGGGTGCGCGAGGAGCTCCGACGCCACAGCGGCACGCAATTCGACCCGGACGTCGTCATGGTCGTCCTGCAGATCAGCGACCCCGAGTGGGAGACCATCCAGCGCAAGGTGATGCACGAGGTCCTGGCGCGCAGCCAGATGCGCCTGACATCCTGACGGGGGCCGCCGTCCCCGCCCGGCCGGGCCCATGCGCCCCTCAAAACCCCGGTTCCGAGCGGTCGGGGTCGCCGCCACCGGCCAGACCGTCCGCCAGCAGGTTCGCCCCGAGCACCGCCACGAAGATCGCCGCCCCGGGAAACAGCGCCAGGTGGGGTGCGTCGAGGACCTGCTGGCTCCCGGCCCGCAGCATGCTCCCCCAGGAAGGGGCGGGCGGAGGGACTCCCAGCCCCAGGAACGAGAGACCCGCCTCGGCGAGGATCGCTCCGCCCAGTCCCAGCGCCGCGTGCGCCAGGACCGGCGGCAGCAGGTTGGGGAGGAGGTGCCGCACCACGAGCCGGTGCGACGGGGCTCCCTGGCCTCGCGCCGCCTCCACGAAGCCCCTGGTCCGCAGGGCCAGGCTCTGGCCGCGCGCCAACCGTGCGTACCCCACCCACCCGACGATCGACAGGGCGATCACGATGTTCTCCAGGCGGGGACCGAGCACGGCGACCAGCGCCACCGCGAGGAGGACACCCGGAAAGCACAACAGGAGATCGGTGAGACAGACGAGCATGAGGTCGATGGCGCCTCCCCGGAACCCGGCCGCGCTCCCGACGACGACTCCGACCGCTCCCGAGACCCCGACCACCAGGAGCCCCGTGACCAGGGAGATCCGCCCGCCCCAGAGGAGCCGCGCCAGGACATCGCGA
Organism: Candidatus Polarisedimenticolia bacterium; assembly: GCA_050747445.1. Lineage (GTDB taxonomy): Bacteria > Acidobacteriota > Polarisedimenticolia > Gp22-AA2 > Gp22-AA2 > JBOGOE01. The sequence goes on from JBOGOE010000157.1 coordinate 39,532, forward strand.
CCGAGATCGTCGCGACCGAGCGGATGCGCCGGTGTCGGGCCTTCCAGCCGTGCCGACAGCTCCTGGACGTCGGGGGGGCAGGGGGCGAGGACGGGGGCGAGTGCGGCGGCGCCCGCCAGCAGCAGCAGAAGGGCCGCGCCGCAGGCGCCCGTGAGGCGGTGCCGGGCGGTCACCGGGAGAGGCGCGGGTCGAGCATGCCGTGGAGCAGATCGGCCGACAGATTGACGGCGATGTAGGTCACGGCGATGAGCAGGACCGCCCCCTGCACCAGCGGGTAGTCGCGGTGGGAAATCGCCTGGACTAGAAGGCGCCCCAGACCCGGCCAGGAGAACACCGTCTCGGTCAGGATGGCGCCGGTCAGGAGGGAGCCGAGCTGCAGCGCGGCGACCATCAGGACCGGAGCCAGGGCGTTGCGCAGGGCATGGCGTGCGATGGCCCGATACCGTGGCTGCCCGCGCCCCCGCGCCGCCAGCACGTAGGGCGCCCCGGTTTCCCGGGCCAGCGCGGCGCGGAGCAGCCGCGCCAGCAGCGCCGCGAGCGAGAGGGCGAGCGTGGTGGCCGGGAGCAGGAGCGCGGCGGGGGAGTCGAACCCCGACACCGGAAGCCAGTCGAGACGGACGGCGAACATCAGGATGAGGAGCGGTCCCAGCCAGAAGGTCGGCATGGCGAGGGCGAGCGCCGAGAAGAGGGTCGTGCCCCGATCGACGAGGGAGCCGGGGTTGAGCGCCGCCCCGAGACCCAGCGGCAGCGCCAGGCCGACCGCCATGGCGAGGCTGGTGACGGCCAGGAGCAGGGTCGCGGGGTAACGCTCGGCGATCAGCGTCGTGACGGGGTCCCGATAGCGCAACGAGAGTCCGAGGTCCCCCTTCAGCAATCCGCCAAGGAACACGCCATACTGCGCGGCCAGGGGCCGATCGAGACCGAGCCGGTGGCGGAGATCCTCGATGTCGGCGCCACCCGCTCCCGGCCCCAGCATCACCTCGATCGGATCGCCGGGAATCAGGTGGATGAGGAGGAAGACGAGTGTGGATGCCCCGAGCAACAGTGGAACCGCGACCAGGATGCGGCGCACCGCATAGGTGATCACCGGGGGTCCCCGGAGTCTCCCCGCGCGGGGGCGCCCGGCGCCAGCCGGGCGATCAGGTCGGCCAGGTCCCGCTCGAGAGGACCCCGGGGTGTCTCGACGATCCGCCCCACCTCGCGGCCGGCAGCCGTCAGGACCAGGGTCGGCACGCGTTCCAGGGCGACGCGCCGTACCAGCCGCGCCGGGTGTTCCTTGGTCCGGTCGATCCCGTAGAACCGCACGCGCAGGCCTCGGGGGGAGGCCGTCTCCAGGATCCTGAGAAGCCGGGGCACCTCGCGGCGGCTGTCGGGGCACCAGGTCCCGAGGTAGACGTCGAGCGTCGCGCGGATGCGGTTCGACGCGATGGTCCGGATCGCGTCCGCGTCGGGACGATAGGCGGCGCGCTCCGCCTTCCACGCCGGTCCGACTCCGAGGATGGCCGCGGGACGGAGACGGCCGAGCAGGACGGGGGCGTCGTCGGGCTCCGCGCCCGGTGCCGGTGACGCCGTGGCCGCGAGGAGAAGCGTCAGACGGATGGCGGAGAAGAGGTTTGCGAGCATGGCACCCCAGGAACCGCATGATCCGGATGCGTCACGGATTTGTCAACTGCGAAAGCGCGCCCGTTTGCTTGACGGCTCGATCCCGCTCTGCTAGATTGCTGCTGGGTCGTGTTGATCCCCGAGGTCCGCACGTTGCGTCGCCATCATCCGGTCGCCGTTCTTTTGATCGTCGCGCTCGGCATCCTGCCGCCTCTCTCCGCCGCCGCTCCCGACGGGCGCGGGGAACCGAAGGAGGATCGCGGCGCCGACGCCGCGCGACCCGCACTGCGCGCGGGGATCTCGGACCCCGAGCTGCGCAAGGTCCTCGACGACTTCGATCAGGCGCAGAGGAACACCACCACCCTCGTGGCGCGGTTCACCGAGGAAAAACGCCTCCGATTGCTGCAGCGACCGGTGGTGTCGCACGGTGAGTTGTTCTTTCTCCGTCCGAACCAGGTCCGCTGGGAGTACCTCGAGCCCGATCGGAAGGTCTTCGTGATCACCGAAGAGCGGTACGTCGCGTACTACCCGGCGTTGAAGCGGGCGGAAGAGGTGCCGATCAGGAAATTCGTCGGCCGGCGGCTGTTCCGCTTCATCGGACTGGGCCAGTCGATCGACGATCTGGGCCGCTCGTATGACTTCGCGCTGGCGCCGAAGACGGATCTGCCGGGCACCCGTCTTCTGGTCCTCACGCCGCGCAAGAAGAAGGTGCGCGAACGGATGGCCGAGATGAAGATCTGGGTGGACGTCACGACCTCCCTGCCACGCAAGCTGCAGTATGTCGAGGCCGACGGCGATTCCACCATCCTCACGTTCCACGACCTGAGGCCGAACGTCGACATCGCCGGCAGCCGCTTCCGCCTCGAGCTGCCGGGGGATGTCGTGAAGAGCGACACCTTCAACGGCTTCTCGCTGGGCGAACAGAGTTTCTAGGAGCCGGTCCGGGTATTCCGTTGGGCCGCGCGCCGGGGGCTTGCGCGGCGGATGCAAGGAGCGAG
>JBOGOE010000158.1:0-11578 GCA_050747445.1 Candidatus Polarisedimenticolia bacterium
GGGGCGGCCCGCCGTCCGGCCGGGGCGGTCGAAGGTCCGGCGCCGGCCAGGGCGAAGCGGTCCCGGCCGACCCGGACGACGCGCGCCCCCTCGAGGAGCTTGCGGAGGGCGTGACGGAGCGCCTTGCGCCGGGACCGCCCGATCGCCGGATGCTCCGAGAGATCCCGCAGGCTGGTGGGGCGGCCTCCCCCCCGGCGCATGACGTCCAGGACCCGTTCGTGCAGATCGTCGTGTTCGCGGCCGCCCATCGCCCCTCCCGGGAAGGGTGCACCCTAGCACAGCCCCAAGGCGGCGCAAACCACCCCCTCGTCTGCGGTCCGGGGGCCGGCGCGGGATCGGAGCGGAAGGGGGGGACTTACCGAAATCTTACCGGTCGCTTACCGGGGCCACCGGTAGGCTTCGGGTTGGTCCTGCCTCAGGACCCGAACTCCGACGATGTCTGGGGCGCTGTGCCCCCGGACCCGGGGGCGGCGACCGACCCCACGCGGACGCCGCCCCCGGAAACGTCCCCGGTCGGAGGGTCCGGGAGGCGCTTCAGGCGCAGGTCGGGTCCCGGCGATCGAGGTGGCGGGCGAGCCGGCGCTCCCGGTATGCGCGTGCTCGATCTCGATCGTGCGGATGGGTTCACCACGATCGACCCCTCGAACAGCAGGACGATGGCGGTCGCTCACGAGTGGCAGCAGTCGCAGACCGAAACCGTCGAGCCCGGGCTGCCGCGCGGCCCGAGGCGATGCCCTGACGGTCTCCAGCCCACGCCTCCGCCCGGACCAGGGATCCGTCCCGCGTCATCCACCCGGTTCAGCGGCGGCGCCCGCCCGGAGCCAGCTTACCTAAATATTACCGTTCCCTTACCGTGCCTGCCGGTAGGCTTCGGGCGTGGATCGCCCGCACCCGTCCGATGCACCCGCCGGCCCGGGATGCGGGCCGCCCGCGGACGAGCATTAAACGGAGGACCCGGATGCTTCGAGCCGTCGTCTTCACCCTCGCCGCCGCGGCAGCGCTCCCGGGCGCCCCGCTCGACGCCGACGAGGTCCACGCGGAATCCGTCTTTCTCGCGGTCAGGGGCGAGATCGTCGACCTGGCCTGCTACGTCGTCCACGGTGGCAAGGGACCGCAGCACGCCCGATGCGCGAAGAAGTGCGCCGAGCAGGGGCAGCCGATCGGTCTCCTGACCACCGACGGCAAGCTCTACCTCCTGTTCGCCGACCACGTCGACGTCGCCCCCTTCGGCCGTGCCAGGGGGCTGGCGGGGCAGAACGCCGAGATCAAGGGAGAAGCGGTTGCCCGGGATGGAATCAACGGCTTGACGGTCAAGGCCGTCACCGGCCTGTAGGAGACCGGCGGCCCCTTGCGACCCGGTCGGGCGGTCCTCCTGGGGGCGGCGTTGCTCGTCCTCGCGGGCATCGCGGCGCCCCCCGGGCTCCGCGCCCTCTGGTGGTGGAGGGAGTCAAACCCAATCCGCCGCGGCGCCGTCGTGGCCGCGCGCGCCGGATGCCTCGCCTGTCACGGACCCGACGGGACCCGAGGGCTTCCCGACCCCAACACGCGCGGTGAGGTCCCCGCCTGGGACGGCGGCGTCCCGATGATGTACGTCGACGGGCCCGGCGAGGTGCGTGAATACGTCCTGGACGGCCTGTCACGCCGCCGGGCGGCCAGCGAGAGCGCCGCGGCGGAGCGATCACGCGCGGCGATCCGGATGCCGGCCTACCGGGAGGTCCTGAGGCCGGGGGAGGTGGACGACCTCGTGGCTTACTTCATGGCGGTGTCGCGGATGGAGCCACTCGCCGACTCCGCCGCGGCGCGCGGACGGGATCTGGTGGGCGAGCACCGCTGCGAAGCCTGTCACGGGATCGCCGGTGCGGGCGGGGTCGCGAACCCCGGTTCGCTCACGGGGTACGTTCCCGGCTGGCTCGGTGACGATTACGGGGAGTTGGTGGAGAGCGAAACCGAGCTGCGCGAATGGATCCTCGACGGAGGCATCCGGCGTTTCCGCGACGATTGGCTGGCCCGATATTTCGTGAACCGCCAGCGGCTCCGGATGCCGGCCTACGCAAGGGCGATCTCAGACGCGGATGTCCTGGCGATTTCGTCGTATATCAAACTGCTCAGGGAGAAAAGGTAAAGAATAGGTTGAAGATCATGCCGTCCCTCTCGCGCCTCGCAGCCATCCTGATGGCGGCCCTGGCGTGCCTCCTGGGTGCCGGCTGCGCCAACACGGTCGACGATCCATTTCGCATCATCCCGCCGGAGATGGTCCCGATCTCCTTCGGCAAGGACATCGCCCCGATCTTCGACACGCGCGGCTGCACTGCGGCAGGTTGTCATGGCGACTCCCCCTCGCCGCTCCCCTCCTGCGCCGACTTCTCGTCCCGCCCGGGATTCGATCTTCGCCAGGGTCGGGCGGTGATTGCCGACGTGCCGAGCGCCGAGGTCCCGGGGTTGGATCGGGTCGAGCCGGGGGATCCGGATGCCAGCTATCTGGTCCACAAGCTCCAGGGGACCCAGGCTTCCGCCGGTGGCTGCCTGTCGCAGATGCCCCTCGGCCAGCCGCCCCTGCCCGAGATCGAGATCGAGCTGCTCCGAGGATGGATTGCGCAGGGCGCGCTGGACAACTAGCCTCCTGGCCTTCGCCGTCGCGTCCGCCCTTCACTGCGGTGCGGCGCGTGCGCAGGAGGAACCGGTGCCCGCGGAAGCGGAGGCCTACGCGCGCGCCGCTCCGATCCTCCAGGCCTCGTGCGCCATGCCCGGCTGCCATCTCGGCGCGGATGCCGCCGCCGGGATGCGTCTGGAGGCGGCCGGTCTCTACCGGAACACCGTCAATGTCCGTTCGACGACCGACCCGGACCGACTCCGGGTCTCCCCCGGCCGGCCGGATCAGAGCCTCCTCTACCTGAAGCTTCTACCACCCGATCAGGGACATTACCGCGGACCGCGGATGCCGCAGGGGCTGGAGCCCCTGAGCGACGAGAAGATTTCCCATGTGCGCCGCTGGATCGAGTCGTTCCCCACGGAAGCCTGGGGCGAGCCGGCTGAGGAGCAGGCGCCTGCGATCGGGGAGCGATCCTTCCACGACAGTCACCTGATCAACCTGCCAACGACCGATCCCCTGGGAAGGGGCGCCCTGGAGTTCCGGATCCTGCACCGGTTCAAATCACCGGCGCGGGACGCCGGCGGCGAGGGGCTCTATGGACTCGATTCGGGGGCCTTCGTCTCGATCGGCTTGGCCTGGGGGGTCGGCGAGCGGGCCGACGTCGGGATCCGCCGCACCAGCCTCGATCTCACCGGACCCGATTTCGAGCTTCACGGGCGCTGGATCCCGATCCGGCAGCGGCCGGGGGGACCGCCGCTGTCGCTGGCGCTCCGCGCCAGCGCCACGGCCCTCGGCGACGACGGCATCCGCAACCGGGATCGGTACACCGCCCAGGCAATCGTCGCCCGCCGCTTTGGCCCCCGCCTGTCGCTCCTGCTCGCCCCGACCTATGTGGCGCGCGCCGACACCCTGAGCCCCACCGATCGAAGCGGCAGCGTCGCCATCGGCGTGGGGGCGGAGCTCCATCTGAGCCCGAAGATGGCGATCTCCGGCGAATGGATCCGTCAGACGTCGGGGTTCAGGAACACGTTCCAGGGGGGATCGATCGCCTGGAGCGTCGCCACCGCCCGCCACGTTTTCCAGATCCTCGCCAGCAATACGCCGTCGGCGCACACCGACCTGTACGCCCCGGGCGGCGACCTGGAGTGGGGGGAGGGAGACTTCCGACTCGGCTTCAACATCAGCCGGATCTACACGCCGCGCCGAAGTCCTCGCTCACACCGGTCGTCAGCCGCCACTCCCGTTCCAGGCGATCCGGGCTCGTCCCGGTCCCGACCACCAGGCCGCCGATGACCGAGACCGCTCATGGACGGTGGCGTCCCAGGGAATTGCGGCGAATCCCCGGAAGCGCCGTTCTCGATCTGCTTGCGGGGCGGCAAACGCTCCTGCTATGCTACCGCCCGCCTCCGTGCCGAAGTGGCGGAATTGGCAGACGCGCTAGATTCAGGGTCTAGTGTCCGCAAGGACGTGCAGGTTCAAATCCTGTCTTCGGCACCACTTGCTTCTGTGGCCCCGCTCCCCGCTTGTTCGCATTGGAAATCGTGGTTGCAGCATGGCCCGTCTCGACGTATAGGGTACGCCACGGGCCGGTGCCGCCGCTGCCGGCCGACTCCGTTCTCGCCGCGCAGATTGACCGTCTCCTCGTCTCGGGAGGTCCGCTCATGCGTATTCCTGCGTCGCGGCTTTGGTCCCGGCCGGTTTCGACCGTTCTCCCGCTTCTTCTGGTCTTCGCGGTCGCCGTCACCCCCCTCGCGACCGCCGACTCCCCGCTGGTCGTGGTGTCGCGGGAGTACCGGGATCTCAACGGCGATCTGGACCCGTACCCGGATACCGGCGAGACCGGTCGCGTCGCCGTCACGTTGCGGAACGACGGTCCGGCCCTGACCGGGGTCACCGCCACCCTCGTGACCGCCGACGCCGACGTTTCCTGCATCGTCGAGGCGGTGCTCAATCTGGCGGCGATTGGTTCGGGGGAGACGGCCCGGCTCGGCAGCCTCGATCCGACCGACCCCGGATTTTCCTTCAGGGCGAGCGAGGCGCTCGAAACGACATCCTCGCTCAACCCGGCGATGATCGACCTGTGCTTCGTGGTGACCGCCAGCCAGCCGGCGGGGTTCATGGAGCGGGTCTGCATCGCCCTGCCGGCGGATCTCGACGTTCTCAACCCGGCCGCCCCGCCGGTCGCCGGACCCGACGGGACCCCCGGCACCGCCGACGACGGAACCATCGTCGAATCGTTCGACACCGACCGTGACGGCGACGGAATCGTGCGGCTGAGCGACCGCCCCGCCGGGACCCCCGACGCGCTGAACGACACCATCGGCGTCTGGGTGGGGAACGACCCGGCCGCCGGGAACGCGATCCTGGCCGTGGGATGCGGTGGCTTTCAGGTGCCACCCGAGGATCCGGAGTGCCGCATCGAGCCGGATTTCGACATGGACTGGCACCTGCACTGTCCCGCCGGGAGCGGCGCCTGCGCGGCCGACACCGGTCACGAGACGCCGCCGGAAGGCGAGCTGGCGATGGACGGGCAGACCTCCCTGCATTGGGGCTTCCATCCCGGCGTGGGACGACAGCCGGCGGAGCTGTCCACCACGCGCTTCCGCCAGATGCCGGCCTTCATGACCAACCCGATCAATCTGGCGGTCAGCCCCGGGGAGCGCGGGCTCGAGCTGTCGTTCTTCCACGTCGCCGTCATGATGGACAACAACTACCTCAACACGCCCCCGGGGCAGGCGGTCGATTACGGCGACGTCCACATCGGCGTGGACGCGGACCCCGACGAGAGCGTCGAGAGCTGGGGATTCTGGGACCGGCTTGCGCCATTCGAGAACGTCTACGATCACGTCCCCTATCTCTGGTCCTCCTTTGGAACGTCGCCGACCTATTGCAACTTCACCCCGACCGACGCGGGCCCGGGTGCGCCGGCGCCGAACGGGGCGCGCGAGCTGACCTGCTACCCGAATGGCGTCTGGTCGCACTGCGGCAATCAGCTCGATGACACAGGGGTCTACGACTGCGCCGGTCCCGGCCACGCGGGAAGCACCGGGTCGGGGCTGTGGGTGCGGAGCCGGTTCGACCTCCAGGGCTACGCCGGCCGCCGTGTCCGCCTGCGCTGGATCGCCCAGTCGTGGGAGTTCGATTGCTGCTCCGGATACTACAGCGCGATCGAGGGGTGGGACTCCACCCACGACGACGGCTGGTGGATCGACAACATCCGGATCCAGGGGGCGGTCGAGTCCGAGCCGGGCGTCATCGCGGACACCGGCGCCCCGCCCGCGGAGACCTGTCCCGCCGGGAATTGCGTCGATCACGACCACGACGGGTTCGGCCGGCAGGGCGCGAGCGCCTGTCCGGGCAGCGGTCTGGCCGACTGCGATGACGGCGACGCGGCATCCTTCCCGGGCGCCCCCGAGCGCTGCGACGGCGCCGACAACGACTGCAACGGCTTGAGGGACGACCTCGACGGGGTGGCCGACTCCGACGGCGATGGAATCGACCAGATCTGCGACAACTGCCGGACCGCGCCCAACGCCGATCAGGCGGACGCCGACGCCGACGGTTCCGGCGATGCCTGCGACACCTGCCCGACCATCCCCAACCCGGATCAGAATCCCGCGCCGTGCGACCAGCGGGTGGTCGACCTCGCCGCCCGCGGCGGTCTCGGGAGCGGCGCCGCGGTGCTCAGCTGGAGGACAACGGCGGAGGTGGACGTGGTCGGCTTCAACGCGGTGACCCTCGATGGCCGCGGGAACCGGGTTCAGATCAACGACGCCGTGATCCCCTGCGACGCCTGTGTCACCGGCGCCGGCGTCGCCTACTCCTTCCCGCTCCCGAAGGTGAAGGGCGCGCGGGATCTGTTCGTGGAGCTCCTCCGGACCGGCCATGTCACGGAGGTCTACGGACCGGCGAGCCGCAACCCGTAGCGGCGACTTCGCCAGGAACCTGCGGGGCGCGCCGGTCCACCGGGGCCGGCGCGCCCCGCGTTGACGGACGGCGCGGCCCCGCGCTAGAGTCTCCGCGTTTCCGGACCGGCACCGGGACCCCACCGGCCCCGGAGCACGATCCGGACGAGGAGGCAGCCGATGCGCACGTCCCTCCGTCGTCTGATGATGGCCGCGGCCCTGGTCGCTCTCGTTCTCGTGTTGGCCGCTCCGGATTCGGGGACGCCCGGACCCTACCGGAACGCCCTCGCCGATGCCTTCGCGACCCCCGCGTACGCCGCGCAAGGGTGCGGCTTCAAGGCCTGCCAGTTCGTCCACGGCAGGATCGCCTGCGGCAAGACGACCAGCGCCGAAAACTGCAAGTCGTTCTCCGGGGCCTGCGAGACCAAGCCCTGTCCGGTTTGAGACGCGGCGCGTGCGGATCGTGGGACCCATGGCCCAGGTCAAGGTGATGTACTGGAAGGAAATTCCGTACGCGGTGCGGGCGATCGGCCCGGAGGGGCAGGTGTCCCGCCAGCTTCCCGCCCCGTTCCAGGAGGCGATCGACGCGGCGGCGATGCGGTCCGGGGAGACGGGGGCGGGCGACTACAGCGCCGCCTTCAGATGGGGGCCGGCGGAGGAACGTCCGGGGAGCGCCGCGGCGGTGGCCGACGCGGTGGTCGCGGAGATCGTGACGGCGTGGCCGCCGGACCGGTTGCGCGCCCTGGACCGCGTCGCGGAGGAGTAGGGCGGGTCATCGTCCGTGGCGGTGGAGGTAGCCCAGGACCCCGCGCACCGAGACGAACCGCGGCGGCTCCCCTTCGCGCACCACGGGCACGTGCCGGCAGGATCCGACGGCCATGCAGTGGAGCGCCGTGGCCAGTGTGTCGTCGTCGCGCAGCACGCGCGGGTCGCGCGTCATGACCCCGCCGACCGGCACGCGATCGAGATCCAGCTTCTTCCCGGTGAGGCGGTTCAGCGCGTCCCGCTCGGTGAAGATCCCCACGACCTTGCCCGCCTCGACCACCAGCACGCTTCCCTGACGCTTCTGCTGCATCCGGCCGATCACCTCGGACACGGGGGACTGCGGCGTCGCGGTGAGCGCCAGGGGCGGATCGAGCTCGCGCAGGGGGGTCCGGAGGACGGCGCGCGACGGCCCCCGGCCGCGGCGCGGCCGGGGCAGGACGTCGAGCGAGCGCAGATCCTGCTGGCACTGCTCGCAGAGATCGGCGCCGGCGAGGTTGTCGAAGCCGCAGTCGGGGCAGGTCATCGGTTAGGTCACGGTCCAGTGCGCTCCCGAGCTCAACAGCCGCTCGAGGTTCCCGGCGCCGAACTTCGCGATCGCCTGGGTCGCCTGGTGCTCGGTGAGCTCCTCCAGCCGCGGGCGCTCCGCTCGGTAGAAGACACCCACCGGGACCGGATACTCCGGATAGTTGAGCCGGCTCAGCAGGTAGGCCAGCGTCGGCTCCTGGGCCGATTCGTCGTGCACCAGGATGTCCCTCTCGGTCACGCCATTCTCCCCCAGGGTCACGACTTCCGGGTGGACGCCGCGCAGGCGGATCCCCCGGCTGCGCTCCTTGCCGAACAGGATCGGCCGGCCGTGCTCCAGCACCACCATCCGGTCGCTGCGGACCTCGCGGGCCGTAAAGGCCTCGAACGCGCCGTCGTTGAAGATGTTGCAGTTCTGGTAGATCTCGACGAAGGCGGTCCCCTTGTGGCGCGCGGCGCGATCCAGGACCGAAGTCAGGTGCTGGGTGTCGGTGTCGACCGAGCGCGCCACGAAGGTGCACTCGGACGCCAGCGCCACGCCGAGCGGGTTGATCGGCTGCTCGGCGGTGCCGTAGGGGCTGGACTTGGTCTTCTTCCCGAACTCGCTGGTCGGCGAGTACTGCCCCTTGGTCAGACCGTAGATCCGGTTGTTGAAGAGAAGGATCTTCAGGTCGAGGTTCCGGCGCATCGCGTGGATCAGGTGATTGCCACCGATGCTCAGCCCGTCGCCGTCGCCGGTGACGACCCAGACCGACAGCTCCGGGCGCGCCAGCTTCAACCCGGTCGCGAAGGTCGGGGCGCGGCCGTGGATGCTGTGGAAGCCGAAGGTGTTCATATAGTAGGGGAACCGGCTGGAGCAGCCGATCCCCGAGATGAACACGATGTTTTCCCGGGGGATCCCCAGGGTGGGCATCAGCTTCTGGGTCTGCGCCAGGATCGAATAGTCGCCGCACCCGGGGCACCAGCGCACCGTCTGGTCGCTGGAGAAATCCGCCCGGGTCAGCTTCGATTCCTTGATTTCGACACCACCGGACTGGGGGGCCATCGCGGTTTCAACCTTTCAGGGCGTTCCGGATCGCGCGGGCGATCTCGGAGACGCGGAACGGCTTTCCCTGGACCTTGTTGAGACCCCGGGCGTCCACCAGGAAGCGGGCGCGCAGCAGGGCGCGCAATTGCCCGAGGTTGAGCTCCGGGATCAGGATCGTCTCGAAGCGTCCGAAAATCTCCCCCAGGTTGCGCGGAAAAGGATTCAGATAGCGCAGGTGGATCGACGACACCGCCAGGCCGTCGCGGCGCGCCTCGTCCACGGCCGAGGTGATGGCGCCGTGGGTGCTGCCCCACCCGACGACCAGCAGCCGGCCCGACGGATCGCCGTGGATCTCCTGAAGCGGGAGGTCGTCGGCGATCCGGGCGATCTTCTCCTCGCGCAGATGCACCATCTTCTCGTGGTTCAGGGGATCGTAGGAGACATTGCCGGTCACGTCCTCCTTCTCGAGCCCGCCGATCCGGTGCTCGAGACCCGGGGTCCCGGGGACCGCCCAGGGCCGCGCCAGGGTCCGGGGATCCCGGAGGTACGGTTTGAAAGTGGCCGCGTCGGTCCAGAATTTCACCTCGAGCCGGGGCAGGTCGGCGGGGGCGGGCACGCGCCAGGGCTCGGCGCCGTTCCCGAGATAGCCGTCCGACAGGAAGAAGACCGGCGTCATGTGACGGGTGGCGATCCGGAAGGCTTCGATGGCCATCGTGAAACAGTCGGCCGGCGTGGCCGGCGCGACGATGGCGACCGGGCACTCGCCGTTTCGTCCGTACATCGCCTGCAGCAGGTCGGCCTGCTCGGTCTTGGTGGGGAGACCGGTGCTCGGACCGCCCCGCTGGATGTTGGCGATGACCACCGGGAGCTCGGTCATCACCGCCAGACCGATCGCCTCGCTCTTCAGGCAGACACCGGGTCCGCTGGTGCCGCAGAGGCCGAGCGCCCCGCCGTAGGCGGCGCCGATGGCGGCCCCCATGGCGCTGATCTCGTCCTCGGCCTGGAAGGTCTTCACCGGATAGTTCTTGAACCGCGACAGCTCGTGCAGGATGTCGCTCGCCGGGGTGATCGGATAGGAGCCGTAGAACAGCGGCCGGTCGGAGAGCAGGGCGGCCGTCACGAACCCCATGGCGGTGGCCTCGTTCCCGGTGATCTTGCGATAGGTCCCGGGGGCCAGCTGCGCCCTCTGCACGCGGTAGTGGGTGGTGAAGATCTCCGTTGTGTCGGCGTAGTTGTAGCCGGCCAGAAGCGCCAGGGTGTTGGCGCGGGCCATCTGCTCGTGGTTCTTGAACTTCTTCTCGATCCAGTCCCGCGTGTAGTCGACCGGCCGCTCGTACAGCCAGAACACCAGCCCGAGCGCGAAGAAGTTCTTGCAGCGGGTCGCCTGGCGCCCCGTCAGACCCGTCTCGGCGACCGCCTTCAGGGTGAGCGAGGTGAGCGGGAGGTCGAAGACGCGGAACCCGGCCAGGCTGCCGTCCTTGAGCGGATTCGTGGCGTAGGCGGCCTTGTGCAGGTTCGCCTCGCTGAAGGCGTCGGTATCGAGGATCAGGATCCCCCCCTCGTCCAGATCGCCCAGGTTGACCTTGAGCGCGGCCGGGTTCATCGCCACCAGCACGTCGGGCTGGTCCCCCGGCGTCAGGATGTCGCGCGACGAAAAGGAGATCTGATAGCCGCTGACGCCCGCCAGGGTGCCGGCCGGCGCCCGGATCTCCGCGGGGAAATCCGGCAGGGTGGCCAGGTCGTTCCCGGCCAGGGCGGTGGTGTCGGCGAACTGCGTGCCCGTCAGCTGCATCCCGTCGCCGGAGTCGCCGGCGAAGCGGATGACGACGGTTTCGATTTCGGTGACCTTCGATTTCGGCGGGGCGATCCCGGTCCGGGTGCTCACCTTGCTCTGTCTCTCCTCGCCCACCGGCTGCGGGCCGGATGGACGCCTGCTCGAACCGGAGCGGGGTCTACCCCCCCTCCGGGGTGATGAACGTCTGGTGCAACGCCGGCGGCAGGTTGACCACCTCCGCCGGATAGTGCTCCGCGATGTAGCGGACGATGTCGCTGGCGGCCACCAGCCCGGCCCCCCGACCCGCCCGGTCCAGGATTGGGATGTGCCGATAGCCGCGCTCGGTCATGAGTCGCACCGCGTCACCCAGGGTGTCGTCGAGGCGCAACGCGTCGGGGTCCCGGGTCATGTGCCGCTCGATCGGCTGGTCCTCGTCGAGACCCCGCCCCAGCAGGCGGTCGAGGACGTCCCGCTCGGTGAAGATGCCGACCAGCCGGTCCCCTTCGCACACCAGGACGCAGCCGGCCTCCTCCTCCCGCATCAACCCCAGGGTGTCGCGCAGGGAGGTCCCCGGCGCGACGCAGGCCGGATGGGAGAGCACGAGGTTGGTCAGCCGTTCCTCGCGCAGGGCCTCTTCGATCGTCATCCCGGCACCCCCAGGGAAGATAGTGACTATACAACGTTGCGGCCAGCGCGTGCCACACGATGAAAGGCGCCGCCCGCGGGGACTCCGGCGGGGCGGGTGTGGTATAAGGCGGCGCCCGCGTCGCGGGCGCGAAGGGAGACCCCGATGGCGCAGATGCAGCGTTCCCCCAGACCCGGACCGCCCCAGGGGGGCGCGCCCACCGGACGCCCGGGGCTCGTCCCCCCCACGTCACTCCCGCTCGCGACCGCCCTGCTCCAGGTCGCCCTGCTTCTGGGGATCCCGATGGCGCTGCTCCTGCTGGCGCGGCCGGTCCTGAGGACCTGGTTTCCCGAACTGGGGTACTGATCCC
>JBOGOE010000159.1:0-4809 GCA_050747445.1 Candidatus Polarisedimenticolia bacterium
CAGGCGGGTCTCCGGCGCCCGCGTTGACGACCGCGCGGCGCGGGCCGGTGCGCCCGCCCGCATCCCCGCGATCGACTCATCACGACCCGGCCGCCATCATCTCATCGGAGCAGGCAGGACCACGGTACGCGCGACCCCGAGGCACGATCGGCGTGGGAATCCGAGCGAGGCGCCGGCGCCTCGCGTCGCGGGGCTGACGCCTCAGGCCGGGCGGGTCGCGCGGAGCGCGTCGGCGACGAGACGCAGGGTCATCTCCTTGCGGTAGCGCAGGGAAAAGTCGGTGTTGTCAACCGGCTTGGCCCTCGGGTAGGCGAGATGGGCCGCCTCCTCGATCGCGGCGTCGGTCAGGGGCCGGCCGGCGAGGGCCGCCTCCGCCTCCACCGCCTCGACCGGGGCCATCGACACCGCGCCCAGCCAGAGGCGCGCTTCGGCCACCCGGTCCCGTTCGAAGCGGAGGGCCGCGGCGACGCCGAGGACGGGGAAGTCGAAGGCGCCGCGGCGGCGGAGCTTCCGGTAGGCGGTGCGGAACCGGCCGGCCGGCGGCAGCTCGATCCCGGTCAGGATCTCGTCGGGGCGTTTCGTCAGGTAATCGATGCCGTCGCGCCGGTAGAGATCCGGTGCGTCGAGGGGCCGCTCGCCGCCGCGCCGTGAGGTCAGTCGGAGCCGCGCCCCGAGGGCGCACAGGACCGGCGCGGTGTCGCTCGAATTCACCGCCAGACAGACGTCGCTCCCGGGCGCCACCCAGCAGACCGTCCCCGCGCACTTCATGCAGTAATCGATGGCGCTCCGCCACTCCTCGGTCTGGTCGTAGTAGTTGCAACGGGTGTCGAGACAGACGTTGCCGCCGATCGTCCCCATGTTGCGCAGAATCGGCGTGGAGATCGACCGGATCGACTCCCACAGTCCGGACCAGCCGGCGCGCAGACCCGCGTCCTCCTCCAGCGCCGACAGCGTCGTCCCGGGACCGATGAAGAGGCCGCCGCCCCGCCCCATCGGGCGCACGCCGCGCAGGGCGTCGATCCGCCGCAACCCCACCAGGACCGCCGGCGTCTGGTGGCCGCGCTTCATGTTGGGATAGAGATCGGTCCCCCCGGCGACGACGGCGGCGCGGGGGCCTTCGCCGGCGAGGATGGCCGCCGCCTCGGCCGCGGTGCGCGGGCCGAAGTACCGGAACCGGGGCAGGCGCATCATCGCGGCGTCACCGGGACCGGGACCCGCAGCGGCGCGGGCCACGCGAACGCGGGGAGGCGGCGCGGCCCGTGGCGCTTCGACGGCGACTCCAGCGCGGCCAGGATCTTCTCCGGGGTGATCGGCACCTCGTCGATCCGGACGCCGGCCGCCTGGTAGACCGCGTTGGCGATCGCCGGAGCCACCGGCAGGAGCGGTCCCTGCCCGACCTCCTTGGCGCCGAACGGCCCGTTCGGATCGGGGTCCTCCACGAGATAGGTGACGACCTCCGGCATCTCCATCGTCGTGGGGCTCTTGTACTCGAGCATCGAGGGGGCGCGATGGACCCCGCGCCGGTTGGCGCGGAAGGTCTGCTCCTCCATGAGGGCCTCGCCGAGCCCCATGTAGACGCTCCCCTCCACCTGCCCGACGACCAGGACCGGGTTGATGCACCGCCCCACGTCGTGCGCCAGGTGGATCCGTTCCACGGCGATCCAGCCGGTGCGGCGATCGACCTCCAGCTCGACCACGCAGGCGCTGTACGAGTAGGCGGGGGACGGACCGACGCCGGCCCCCTTGTAGCGGCCGGGGGACGGCGGCGGCGTGTAGGAGCCGACCGTGCCGATGGTCCCGAACACCGCCTCGGCCGCCTGCACCGCCTCGGCGAACGTCATGCCGCGTCCGGGATCCTCGACGTCGAAGAGCCGCCCCTCGGCGAATGCGAGACGGTCGGCCGGGACCTGGAGCCGCTCCGAGGCCGCCCGCGCCAGGAGATCGCGCGCCCGCTCGGCCGCCTGGATCGCGGCGTTCCCCATCATCAGGGTCACGCGGCTGCTGTACGAGCCGAGATCGACCGGCGTCAGGTCGGTGTCGCCGGCGACGATCCGGATGTCGAGGGGATCGATCCCAAGGATCTCCGCGACCACCTGCGCCAGCACCGTGTCCGATCCCTGCCCGATGTCGATTTCGCCGCAAAAGACCGCCACCCCGCCCCCCCGGTCGCACTTCAGCTGCACGCCGGTGTGCGGCATGTTGTTCCAGTAGATCGGCAGCCCCGCCCCGCAGATGTACGAGGAGCAGGCCAGACCGATCCCTTTGCCGGGCGGCAGCCGCCCGAACTTCTCCTTCCAGCCGGAGCCTTCGACGACCTTCTCGATGCAGGCGCCGAGCCCCATCGAGCCGACCCGCAGCCAGTTGGCGGTCAGCGAATCGGGGGGCACCAGGTGGCGCAGGCGGAACTCCGCCGGATCGACTCCCAGCCGCTCGGCGATCCGGTCGAGATGGACCTCGAGGGCGAAGCGCGGTTGCGGCGTGCCGTGACCCCGCTTCGGTCCGCACGGCGGCTTGTTGGTGAACACCCGCAGCCCCTCGAAGCGGTAGGCGGCGACCGGGTAGGTCACGGTCTGCAGCGCGCCGGTGTAGTAGGTGCTGGCCACGCCGTACGAACCGTACGCCCCCCCGTCCAGAAGCGACCGGAAGTGCATCGCTGCGATCGACCCGTCCTTCCGGACCCCGGTCTTCACTTCCATCAGGACCGGGTGCCGGCCTCTATGGCAGTAGAAAACCTCCTCGCGGTTCAAGGTCACCTTGACCGGGCGGCCGGTGAGGAGCGCCAGCTTCGCCACCACGATCTCGTGGCCGAACGGATCGCTCTTGCCGCCGAACCCGCCGCCGTTGGGACAGGCGATGACGCGGATGCGCGACGCCGGCATCGCCAGCACCTTCGCCAGGGCGCGGTGGACGTAGTGCGGCGTCTGGGTGCTGGACCAGACCGTGACCCGCCCGTCCGGTTCGGGCTGCCCCACCGCGGCGTGCTGCTCCATCGGCAGGTGGGTGCTCCCTTCGTAGTAGAAGCGGTCCTCGAAGACCGCATCGGCGTCGCGGAACCCGGCCTCGACGTCGCCGAACTCCAGCGCCACCGTCTTGTGGACGTTCCCCCCCTCGCCGTACTCGTGGATCCGCGGCTCCTTGCGGGACAGCGCCTCCTCGATGGAGAAAACCCCATCGAGCGGCTCGTACTCGACCTCGATCGCCCGCAGCGCGTCGGCCGCGGTGTCCTCGTCGATCGCCGCCACCGCCGCCACCGGGTCGCCGATGAAGCGGACCCGCGAAGGACAGAGGGCATGCTCGTCCTGGCTGATCGGAAGGATGCCGAAAGGGATCGGCAGGTCCTTTCCCGTCAGGACCGCGTGCACGCCGGGCATCGCCGCCGCCCTCGTCGTGTCGATCCGGACGATCCGGGCGTGGGCGTGGCGGGATCGGAGGATCCGGCAGTAGAGCATCCGCGGCAGGACGATGTCGTCGGCGAAGCGGAGGGTTCCGTTGCACTTGGCGAGACCATCGACCTTGCGGACCGGCGTCCCGACGACGCGGGTGGGGCGGGCGGCCGCTGCGGGCCGGCGCGAAGCGGCCACCCGCTCAGTCCCTCCGGCCATGCAGCGTCTCGTCGTCGGGCCGCGCCCCGGGCTCGCGCAGCCGGCGGGCCGCCAGCTCCACGGCCTCGAAGATCTTGATGTAGCCGGTGCAGCGGCAGAGGTTTCCCGAGAGGGCCTCGCGGATCTCGGCGCGGGACGGTTCCGGGCTTCGTTCGAACAGGGCCATCGCGGCGCACAGGATGCCGGGGGTGCAGTAGCCGCACTGCGCCGCCCCCAGATCGGCGAAGGCCGTCTGCAGCGGATGCGGCTCGGGACCGCGCGCCAGTCCCTCGACCGTGACGATCGGTCGATCCTCGCACTCGAGCGCCAGGACCAGGCAGGACAACTCCGGACGGCCGTCGATCAGGACCGTGCAGGTGCCGCACTCCCCCAGCTCGCAGCCGTGCTTCGTCCCGGTGAGACCGAGGTCCTCGCGCAGAACCTCGAGGAGCGTCCGGTGCGGCGGGACCGCCGCCTCGACGGTCTCGCCGTTCACGGTGAGACGGAGGTGGGCGCGGCTGCGGAGGTCGGCATCACCGCGTGACGCCGGCGCGGCCGATCGCTTCACCGCTGTGCGGCGGCTCGGCCGCCTGCCTGCCTTCGTCCGCGCCGGCATCGACGTTCGCGTGACCCCTCGATGTTGCGGCCCATGATACCGCCGAACTCGACTACCATGTCGCCCGGTCCGGACGGAGGACGGCCGATGGTCGTGCTGTCGCGCATCTACACGAAAACGGGGGACGGTGGGACGACGGCGCTCGGCGACGGCCGCAGGGTGCGCAAGGATCACGCGCGCATCGAAGCCTTCGGCACGGTGGACGAGCTGAACTCGCTCCTCGGCCTGGCGATCGCCGCCGGCCGCCCCGACGACGAGGCGGCCGCGCTCCTGCGCGGCATCCAGAACGACCTCTTCGATCTGGGGGCCGACCTCTGCCTGCCGGAGAAGCGCGCCGGAAAGCGAGACCGCGCCCGGCCCGGACTCCGGATCGCCGAGACCCACGTCCGGCCGCTGGAGCAGGCGATCGATCGATTCAACGCGGCGCTCAACCCCCTGCGAAGCTTCGTCCTCCCCGGCGGCACCGCGGCTTCCGCGTGGCTGCACCTGGCGCGCACCGTCTGCCGCCGCGCCGAGCGGCGGGTGGTCGCGCTCGCCCGCAGGGAAAAGGTCAACGCGCAGGCGATCATCTACCTGAACCGTCTCTCGGACCTGTTGTTCGTGATGGCGCGC
>JBOGOE010000160.1:0-7857 GCA_050747445.1 Candidatus Polarisedimenticolia bacterium
GGGCCGCGCGTTGGTCACGCGGCTGCGGCGGCGCGCCCGGCGGGGGCGCGGGCCCGCGGGAGGGGATCTCGACGCCTTCGCGTGCGCGCGGACGGGGCTGCGCCTCAGCCCCCACTACGCGGCGGCGAAGCTCCGTTGGGCCCTCGATCACGTCCGCGGCCTGGAGCGCGCCGTCGCCTCGGGGCGCGCCCTGTGGGGGACGCTCGGGACCTGGCTGCTGTGGCACTTCACCGGCGGCGCGGTGTACGCGATCGATCATGCGAACGCGCAGCGGACCCTGCTGTTCGATGCGGCGCGGCTGGCCTGGGACCTCGACCTCATCGAGATGTTCGGCCTGCAGGCGCTGCCGGAGGGAGGGGCGCTGCCGGCGCTGGTGCCGACCACGATGGCCGGGGGGGTTCCGATCGCGATCGACGGCCGCCCTCTGGAGGTCGGCGCCATGACGGGGGACCAGCAGGCGGCGCTCCCGGGGCTGCGCTGCCGGCGGCCGGGAGACATCGTCATCAACTACGGCTCGGGCGCCTTCGTCCTGATCCAGGTGGGCGGGCGGCGGCCGTCGGTTCCCGGACTCCTGGCGACACTGGTCGATTCGCGGCGCGAGGCGGCCGGAGGGATCGTCGCGCGCTACGCCGTGGAGGGGACGGTGAACGCCGCGGCGACCGCGATCGATTGGGCGCGGCGGCGTCTCGGGCTGCGAGTCCGGGTCGCCGAGCTCGATCGCTGGCTGGGGCCCGACCCGGGCGGCCGGCGGACGGTCCATTTCCTGCCCGCGGTCTCGGGGCTGGGGGCGCCGCGCTGGGACCCGGCGGCGACACCCCGCTTCGCCGGGCGGGTGGACGCCGGTTCCCGCGACCTGATGCGGGCGGTGGTGGAGTCGATCGCGCAACGCTGCGCCGAGATCGTGCGGACCGCCCACCGGCACGGCGGGAGGACCGGCGCCGCCGCGGGCGGGACCGCGCCGGTGTACGTCGCCGGCGGGCTGGCGCGCTGCCGCACCCTGTTGCAGGCGCAGGCGGATCTGCTGCAGCGCCCGGTCGTGGTCCGCGACCTTCCCGACGCGTCCGCCCTCGGGGCGGCGATCCTCGCCGATGCCGCCGCGCCCGCCCGGCGGGGGGGCGCCGGGATCCGGGAGCGGCTCCGGCCCCGCAAGGAGGCGGCATCCAGGTGGTCGCGTCCAGGCGGCACCGTGGTGCTGCCGCGGATCCCGGCGGACGAATCGGCGGCGCGGGTCCGGGCCTGGATGAAGGCGGTGTACGGCTGACCGCGGCTCCGGCGCGGCGGGTCTCCGGCGCGGCGGGCTATCGTCCGGGGGCGGCGGCGAGGAGGGGACGGACCGCCCGATCGAACAGGGCGCCCGGGCGCGCCCCCCAGAAGACCTGCGATACCTTCCCCTGGCGATCGATCAGGAAGGAGATCGGCTGGATCGGGGCGCTGCCGTAGTCCCGGTACATCTTCATGTCGGCCTTGAGGACCGGATACGGGATCGGATACTGCGCCAGGAACCTCTTGAGCGCCGCGCCGCCGGGGTCTCCCATCACCAGGGCGTCGGTGTTGATTCCCAGCACCACCAGTCCCCGATCCTTGTGCAGCCTGTAGAGCTGGATCAAATCCGGGGTCTCCTGGCGGCAGGGGAAGCAGGCGGAGAACCAGAAGTTCAGCAGGACCACCTTCCCCCGGAAATCGCCCAGTCCGACCGTCTTTCCCTGCAGGTCCCTGAGGCTGAACGCGGGGGCCGGCTTGCCGACGTAGCGGGCGATGAAGCCCTGCTTGACCTCGGGCGGAGTGCCGCCGGCGGCGACGGACGGCCGGAAGGGCGGCGCGGCGGGAGCGATCGCACAGGCCAGGACGATCGCCGCGATCGTGGCGGCCCGGCCCCGGCGGCGGCGCGGGGACGGGAGCGCGGCCGGCCGGTTCATCCGCGCGCCGCCTCCTGCAGCCGCGACACGACGAACCCCCGGTCGAGGAACGCCAGGAACCACCCGGCGCGGGGGCCCTTGGGACGATCCAGGAAGACCCGATAGATCGCCTCGAAGCCACCGGTCGCCTTCTCCAGGCCGGACTCCTTCGCCAGGTCGTAGATCAGGGCGTGGATCTCCTCGCCGCTCATCCCGGGACGGAGACGCTCCGCCAGCCGCCCGAGGAAGGTCCGTTGCGGCGCCGCCAGCCCCGCCGCTCCGGCGGGAAGCGCCCGCTGCACCGAGAACTTCACCTCCTCCGGGGCGAACTCGCGCAGCCAGCGGATGGCGTAGCCGGCACGCTCCTTGAGCGCCGCCTCGTCGGGGACCGGGTAGCCGTTTCGGCGCAGGATGGTGATGGTCTGATCCAGATCGAAATCGGCCATCTGCACCACGTTGACCAGGTGCCGGAACGGCACGCCGACCGGGGTGAAACCGTCGGCCCCGGACAGCGCCATGGCGCGCGGGTCGCGGCTGGCGGAGGCGGCGTCGTCGAACTCGTCCATCAGGGACAGGAGCGGCAGCCCCGGATCGAAACCGAGGGAGCGCATCGGCCGCGTCTTGACGACGAGATACCGCAGCACCTCCGGCGGCAGCACCTCGAGCATCCGGTGCACCGACAGGACGTTCCCCTTGCTCTTCGACATGTCCCCCATCCCCTTGAAGGAGATCCATTCGTAGGTGACGGGGTACGGGGGCGGGGCGCCGAACACTTCCTTGCAGATGCGGGCCCCCGTGTCGTAGGAGCCGCCGCGGGTCGCGTGATCCTTGCCGAACGGCTCCACGGTGACCGGGATGCGGGCCCAGCGGGCCGGCCAGTCGACGCGCCAGGTGAGCTTGCCGCCCCCCTTCATCGACACCGTGCCGCCCCCGCCGCAGGCGCAGGCGTAATCGACCGTCTCCTTCGTTTCCGAGAACCCGGTGACCTTCGTCCCGGTCATCCTGCGGCAGGACTCGCAGATCGGATTGAACGGAGACCAGTCCGGCTCCACCTGCCGCCCGGTGCACTCCGCCAGGATCCGGGCGATGGCGTCCCGCCCCCGCAGCGCCTGGATCGTCTGGGGCACCAGGAAGCCTTCTTTGTACAGCCGGTCCGCGTACAGGACCTTGACTTCGATCCGCATCGCCTGGAGCGAGCGCAGGAACGGCTCGAGGAAGTGATCGGCGTAGGAGGCGTGCTTCCCGCAGGGGCACGGGAACTCCGACAGCGGCTTGCCGATGTGCTCGCGGTACACCGCGGCGTCGAGGAACGGGTAAACCTTGCGCAGCGGATCGAAGTTGTCGGCGACGTAGTCGAGGACAACCGTCGCCCCCCGCTCCCGCAGGGCGCGGGTCACCACGTCGGCGGTGATCACCTCGCGCAGGTTGCCGATGTGGATCTCCCCCGAGGGGGAGATGCCGGTCGACACTTCGAGCGGGCCCGAGCGCTCCTTCAGGATGGCGCCGGCGATCTCGTCGGCCCAGTGTGTGTCGCGAACGTGCACCATAGGCTCAGTCGCGGGGCGGCGCCCCCGGCGGCGCGGCCTCTCCCGCGGGCCCCCCCGGCGGCGTTCCCTCCCCCGCCGGCGCGGCCCGGAAGCGGAAGCGCACCTTCACCTGGTCGTCGAGCTCGATCCAGAGGAAACGCGGGATCGGGATGGCGTGGTCCGTCAGCCGCAGGACCACCTCGCCTTCCGCCACAAGGGAGCGGCCATCATACCCGATCGTCGCGGGGAACAGGATGTCGCGCTCCACGCCGTGGAGGGAGAGCGCCCCCTCCACGATCGCCTTGCGGGTCCCGCCGGCGGCGAGCGCACCGTCCCCCGCCCGGATCGACCGGGAGCGAAAAACGATCTCGGGATGACGCTCCACCTCGAGATGGCTGCGCCGCATCTTGCCGTCCCGGATCCGGTTCCCGGTCTCCAGCGACGCCGCTTTCACCCGAAGCCTGACCTCGGAGCGCTCCGGGTGGAGCGGGTCCAGCCGCACCTCGCCGGTAAACCCGCGCGCCCGCCCCTCGATGGTCTCCCCCGGCCGGTGGATCAGGAAGAGCAGATGGCTTCCGGCCGGATCGATCGGCAGCGTCAGCGGCCCGCCGGCGGGTGCGCCCGCGGCCGCCGCCAGACCGAGACAGACGGCGGCGATCCGCGCCGATCGGGCCGTCATCGCCGCCCTGACGGGATGAGGCGGCGCTTGCCGCCCATCGCCTCGGCGTACCCCGGCCGCGCGAGGAGCGCCGCCTCCTCGGTGCGTATCCGCAGGGCCAGGAGGGGGAAGAACGAGGCGGCGACGGCGAGCGCGGTGTAGAGCGCGCCGCCGGCGAGCGGCAGCGCCGCGAGCTCCACGATCACCGCCAGGTAGTTCGGGTGACGCAGAAAGCGGTAGGGTCCCCCGGAGACGACCCGGAACCGCCGCGGCAGGATCACCTTCATCGTCCAGGCGTCCCGGAGATTCGCGATCGCCCAGAATTTCAGCCCCTTCGCCAGGAGGAACAGGATCGCCATCGCGGCGCCGAGGAGGGGGGCCGGGCGGCGATGCAGGAGGAGGTGCTCGACGACGCACGCGGGAAACTGCAGGATGTAGACGGGCGCCATCCAGCGGAACACCGCGGGGGCGACCTCCTCCCCCCCCTCGCCGAGGATCCGGATCTCGTTGCGCCGTGCGTACAGCCGCTCGCCGAACGCCAGCACGATCGCCAGACCCGCGAGCGCCAGGTACGCCACGGTTGCGGGGTGCATCGCCGCCACCGGGTCAGCGGTCGCGCCGCATCACGCGAACACCAGCCGCGCCAGCCATGAAGCGCGCAGGACCGCGGAGGGGTCCTCGATCTCGCCCGCGACCCGGGCGATCCGATCGGCCAGCTCCGGACGGCGCCGCAGCCGCCGGGCCACGGCGGCGGCGAGACGCGGCCGCGCGATGACCGTCTGCAGCAGGGCGTCGAGACGGAGCCTGGCGGAGAAAGCGGCGCGGCGGGCCGCCTCGTACGGCGCCAGGCTGCGGTCCGTCAGATCACCGCGCGCCAGGAGATCCGGCAGGAGACCCGCCGCCAGCGCGGCGCCGCGGAGCGCCATCCCGATCCCCTCGCCGGTGAACGGGTCGTAGAAGCCGGCCGCGTCCCCCACCAGGAGCGCCCCGTCGGCGACCGCCGATCGCACCGACCGGGCCAGCGGACCGGTGGCCCGCAGCGGGCCGGCGGGGCGCGCCCGGACCATCCGGGCGAGGGTCAGCGGGTGCGATGCGATCTTCTCCTCGAAGAAATCGCCGAGACGCGCGCTCCCGGGAAGCGCCGGGCCGGGACGCCGCGGGTCGACCACCAGGCAGACGTTGGCGAGACCTTCCGGCAGAGGGTTGATGCCGCAGTAGCCGTACCCGGTCAGGATCAGCTCGCCGTGGTCGGCGGGGGTCTCGACCCCCTCGAAGTGCCCCATCGCCGCGAAGCGCCGGTGCCGCGATCGGCGCCGCAGACCGAGCCGGAGCGCCACCAGCGAATTGCGACCGTCGGCCCCGACCAGGAAGCGGGCCCGCACGCGGCCCTCCGGGCGGAGCGCCGCCTCCCAGGTCCCGTCCGCGGCCCGCGCCAGACCGACGACCCGGCACCCCTCGCGCACCTCGGCCCCCCGGCGCGCCGCATGCCGGAGCAGCGCCGTGTCGAGTTCGGATCGGCGGAGCGCCCAGCCCCGCTTCTCCCCGCCGTAGCGCCCGAGCACCTCGACTCCGCCGGGCGCCACCACCGCCATCCCGAGGTGCCGGCGCGGCCCGAGCGTCTCGACCTCGGGGAGGACGCCGAGCCGGGCGAACGCCCCCTCCACCCCCGGGGGCAGGTACTCCCCGCAGACGACGGCGCGCGGGAACCGGGCCGCCTCGCACACCAGGACGCGGACACCCGACCGGGCGAGCGCCGCCGCCAGCGCCGCCCCGGCGGGACCGCCGCCCGATACCAGGACGTCGTACGGGCGGCTCACGACGGAGAAGTCCGCAGCACCAGGGCCGCGTTTTTCGATCCGAAGCCGATGCAGTTGCACAGGGCGAGGCGGACCCGGGCGGGCCGGGCGGCGTTCGGGACGTAGTCGAGGTCGCACTCCGGGTCGGGGTTCTCGTAGTTGATCGTCGGGGGGAGGAAGCCGTGCCGCATGCCGAGGACGGTGGCGGCCACCCCCGCGGCGCCGCAGGCTCCTTGAGGATGGCCGATCATCGACTTGGTGCCGCTCGCCGGGACGCGGGCGGCCCGATCCCCGAGGAGGGCGCGGACCGCGAGCGTCTCGACCCGATCGTTCTGCGGGGTGGAGGTGCCGTGCAGATTGAGGTAATCGACCTCGTCCGCCGCCGCCCCCGCCGAGCGGAGGGCCAGCGTCATGGCGCGGGTCGATTCCCCCCCCGCGCGGCTCATGTGGACCCGGTGATGGGCGTCGCAGGTGGCGGCGTACCCCGCCACCTCGGCGTAGATCGACGCGCCGCGGCGGAGGGCGCGCTCCGCCTCCTCCAGGACGAACAGGAACGCCCCCTCCCCCAGCACGAAGCCGCTGCGGTCCCGGTCGAAGGGGCGCGACGCCTTCTCCGGCCGGTCGTTCCAGCCGACCGCCGCGGCGCGCATCCGGCAGAACCCCTCCATCATGCCGCGGGTGATGCAGGCCTCCGCGCCGCCAGCGAGGATCAGGTCCCGCTCGCCGCGGCGGATGGCCTCGAGGGCGTACCCGAGGGCGTCGGTGCTGCTGGTGCAGCCGTTGCTGAAGACGTGCGACGGGCCGTTGAACCCGAATCGGATCGACAGCTCGCTGCTGACCATCCCGACCACCGAGGACGAGATGGCGAACGGATTCACCCTTCGTATCCCCTCGCGGTAGTAGGCCTCGTACTGGCGCTCGGCGAAATCGATGGCGCCGGCGCCGCTGCCGATCAGGACGGCGACGTCGCGCCGGACGTCGGGCGGGACGGCTTCCGGTTCGAACCCGGCGTCGCGGAGCGCCTCGCGCGCCGCGGCGATCGCCATCGGGACGACGCGCCCCACGCGGTCGAGGTCCTCCCGTTCGAGATGCCGGCCCGGATCAAACCCCGGAACCTCGGCCGCGACGCGGCACGGCAGGTCGCCCGGATCGAACAGGGTGACGGCGCGGGTGGCGCTCCGGCCGGCGCGCAGCCCCTCGAGGAAAAGCCCGCTCCCCTCTCCGAACGGCGAGACCACGCCGAGACCGGTGATGACGGCGCGGCGCGGAACGGCCGGGGAAACGGCGAATCGGCTCGGGGTCAGGGGGCGCTCCTCAGTCGGATGCGGGCGAGTCTACCACCCGCTCCGGCGCCGAACGAGCCGCCGCGGCGCGCTCCCTGTCCCGTCGCGCGCGCCACCCCTCCAGCGCCAGCAGGACGGCGAAGGGGAGGTACTCGGCGATCGGGACCCAGGCGGCCGGCTGCCCCTGTGGCGGCGCGGCGTACGCCAGCACCACGGTTCCCGTGAGGGCGATCCAGGCCGGCGAGGGGAAGAAGCACAGCCAGGGCACCATCCATATCAGGTACCAGGGATGGACGGTCGGCGACAGGAGAATCGCCGCGCCGATGGTCAGCCGGCAGGCCCGCAGCGGATCCGCGACCCGCCGGGCGGCCGCCACGGCGACGGCGATCGCCGCCGCGACGCAGGCGGCGCGCGCCAGGAAGGGCGGATGGACCCAGGGATACAGAAGGTCGAGCGCTCCGCTCCATGGGACGCGGGCCCGCACCGCGGCGATCGCCGCCGTCAGCGCCGGGGCCGGATCGAGACGGACCAGGATCGCCTCGACGATGGGGAAGATCGACCCGTTCCCCTGCCAGCGGCGCGCGTACTCCGTGAACCCGCCGGCGAGCCGCGCCCCGTCGCCGGCGAACGGCAGGAAGGCGAGGACGACCAGGGCGAGCGCGGCGCCGGCGGCCGCGGCGCGCCGCGTCAGGTGCCGCC
>JBOGOE010000161.1:0-3008 GCA_050747445.1 Candidatus Polarisedimenticolia bacterium
GCCCACGCCCGGCGCCGCGCCCTCCCGGGCCCCGAACGCCCCGGGCAGGGGTCGCGCCAGCAGGGCCCCGGCGGCACCGGCGGCCGCTACGATGACCGGGAACGGGACGCGGAGCGCGAAAATCGCCGCAAACGCGGCGGCGGCGAACAGCCACAGGACGGGATGGCGCAGGCTCCGGCGCCCGATCCGCAGCACCGCATCGGCCACGATCGCCACCACCACCGGTTGCACGCCGTACAGGAGGCCGGCGATCGCCGGGACCCCGGCGCGGGCGGCCGCCAGCCAGGAGAGGACCATCAGGACGAGGATCGACGGAATGACGAACAAGGCGCCCGCGACCAGGCCGCCGCGCGTCCCGTGCAGCATCCAGCCGACGTAGGTGGCGAGCTGCTGCGCCTCGGGACCGGGGAGGATCATGCAGAAGTTGAGCCCCCGCAGGAACCGCCCCTCGGTCACCCAGCCGCGGCGCTCGACGATCTCCCGGTGCATGATGGCGATCTGACCGGCCGGACCGCCGAAGTTGATCCATCCCAGCCGGAGCCAGAAGCGCAGCGCCTCGGCGCACGAGGGCGGGGGGGCCGCCTCCCGGGGGGCGGGCGCCGGGGAGGTCACTTGATCCACGCGAGACCGATGGTCTCGTAGCCGTGACCGGGATGACGGCGCCGCTGCTCGTCGGCGGCCAGCGGCACCGGGTAGGACGGGTCGCCGAGGAGCCGCAGGGCGGAGACCTCCACGAGCCGCCGATAGTGGCGCGCGTCGGCCTCGGGTGTCGTCATGTCGAGGGTGATCACCAGCCGGCCCCCCGGACGCAGCACCCGCTCGAACTCGGCCATGCAGGCGGGCCAGCCCGCGACCGGGATGTGCTCCATGACGCTCAGGCAGAAGACCCGATCGAACGACGCGTCGGCGAGATCGAGACGGTCCGCCGGGCAGGGGAGCCGGCGGACCGCGGCCGCCGTCCCGGCGCCGCGGCGCCGCTCCGGAAGCCCCCACAGGGAATTGAGACCGAGCGCGCGGAACAGGGAACGCTTGAGAAGCGATCGCAGGTTGCGGACGGGACCGCGCCCGCGGTCGAAGACGAACGATGTCCCCTGATCGAGCGACGGGTCGGCGACCCAGGCCTCGTGACCCCGGGCCGCGAGGTAGAGGGAGAACGGGCTCCCGCCACCCCCGACGTCGAGAACCCGCAGCCTGCCGGTGTCGTCCGGGGGATCGCCGCGCCCGTCCGCCCCCGGAAGCCCGGCGGCGCGGATCGCCCATGGGTACTCCCAGGAACGCGACCAGTGGTCGTAGCCGGTGGCCCGCTGCAGGCGGCGGCTGCGCCGGAGCCAGGGACGGAACCAGCGGGGCTGCTGCTCGAGGTCCAGCCGCAGCATCTCGCGGTGGACGGCGGCCCAGCCCGGCAGGTCGCAGTCGCGCAGATCGAGCAGGCGGGAGGTTTCGCCGTCCCCGGCGCCGGGCCGCGGCCCCGTCACCGGTACCATCCGATGGGACGGTCGTCCAGGTTGATGTAGACCTGCTTGACCTCGAGGTACTCGTCGAGCCCGTGCGGCCCCAGCTCCCGCCCGAAGCCCGACTGCTTGAAGCCGCCCCAGGGGGCCTCCACGGCTGCCGGCTGCATGTGATTGACCCAGACGATGCCGGCGCGCAGGCGCTTCACCGTCCGCAGCGCCCGGAACAGATCGCGCGTCCAGAGGGCGGCCGCCAGCCCGAACTCGGTGTCGTTGGCGATCCGGACGGCATCCTCGTCGGTGTCGAACGGGATGACCGCCATGACCGGCCCGAAGATCTCCTCGCGCGCGATCCGGGCGGCGTTGTCCACGTCGTAGAAGATCGTCGGCTCCACGAAGAATCCCCGTCCGGCCTCCTTCGGGAGCGCCGCGGGCCGGCCGCCGCCGGTGGCGAGCTTCGCCTCCTTCCGGCCGACCTCGAGATACGACAGGACCTTGTCGTACTGCTCCTGGCTGACCAGCGGGCCCATCCGGGTCTCCGGATCGAGACCGGGGCCCACCCGGATGGTCCGGGCCTTCTCCACCATGGCGTCGAGGAGCTTTCTGTAGATCGGCCGCTGGACCAGGACGCGGCTGCCCGCCGAGCAGATTTCCCCCTGGTTGAGGAAGACCCCGAACAACGCCCCCTCGACCGCCGCCTCGAAGCCGGCATCGGCGAAGAAGATGTTGGGCGACTTGCCCCCGAGCTCCAGCGACACCCGTTTCAGGGTCGAGGCGGCCTCGCGCATCAGGATCCGGCCCACGGCGCTCGAGCCGGTGAAGGCGATCTTGTCCACGGCGGGGTGGGCGACGATCGGCGCCCCGGCGGTCCCGCCGAAGCCGTTGACGATGTTGACCACGCCGGGCGGCAGACCGGCGTCGCCGAACGCCTCCGCCAGCTCCAGGATCGACAGCGGCGTCTGCTCGGCCGGCTTCAGGACCACGGTGCAGCCCGCGGCGATCGCCGGGGCGATCTTCTGCACCGCCATCATCAGCGGGTAGTTCCACGGGATGATCTGCCCGGCGACCCCGACCGGCTCCTTGAGCGCCAGGTTCATCACCTCGCCGGGGACCGGCAGGACCTCGCCGTGGATCTTGGTCGCCCACCCGCCGTAGTACTCCAGACAGGCGATGGCGTCGTCGACGTCCCCCTGCGCCTCGGCGATCGGCTTGCCGTTGTTGCGCGTGTCGATCGCGGCGAACCGGGCGGCGTGGCTTTTCAGGAACGCCGCCAGCCGGAACAGGATGCGGCCCCGCTCGCGCGCCGGGGTGCCCGGCCAGCCGTCCCGATCGAACGCCCGCCGGGCCGCCGCCACCGCACGGTCGACGTCCTCCGGCCCCGAGTCGGGGACCCGTCCGAGGACCTCGCGGGTCGCCGGGTCGATGGCCTCGAAGGTCTTCCCGGAGACCGCCTCGATGAAGGCGCCGTCGATGTAGTTGCCGTACGTCCGCACCGTCCGCTCCCGCGCTCCGTGCCGGAGGCCGCAATCTAGCGGGTTGTCCGGCGGACTGTCAATC
>JBOGOE010000162.1:0-19874 GCA_050747445.1 Candidatus Polarisedimenticolia bacterium
GGCGGCGGCACCGCCGCCCCGCCCCGGCGCGGCGCCAGGATCATGTCCAGGAAGGGGCCCTCCTGGCGCGGTTCGTTCTCGACCATCCCGACCTCGGCGACTTCTTGGCGGATCCGTCCCAGGATGCGGTAACCGATGTCGCGGTGCATGTTCTCGCGGCCGCGGAAGATCACCGTGGCCTTGACCTTTTTCCCCTTGCTCAGGAAGCGGATGATGTTGTTCCGCTTGAACTCGTAGTCGTGCTCGTCGGTCTTGGGGCGGAACTTCACCTCCTTGACCTGGATGGTCTTCTGTTTCTTCTTGGCCTCCTGTGACTTCTTGTTGATTTGATACCGATAGCGCCCGTAGTCCAGGATCCGGCAGACCGGCGGAGACGACTCGGGCGAGACCTCGACGAGGTCGAGCCCCTGCTCCTGGGCCATGCGCAGCGCCTGGTCCGGCGGCATGATCCCAAGCTGCGCGCCGTCCGGACCGATGACGCGGATCTCCCGGCTCCGGATCTTTTCGTTGATTCTCAATTTTCTCTCGATGGCGTGATCCCTCCCGCCCCCGTCCACGAGGGGTTGAACGATGGACTACGGTCCCGGCTCCCGGTTCTTTTGCATCGTCACCATCCGCTCCAGGATCGACTCGAACCCCGCCGGGCCGAGGTCGCCATCGCGCCGGCTGCGCACCGAGATGGTGCCCGCGTGGGCCTCCCGGTCGCCGGCGACCAGCATGAACGGCACCTTGCGCAGCTGCGCGTCGCGGATCTTGGCGCCGATCTTCTCGTTCCGATCGTCGGGCTCGACGCGGAGCCCCGCCCCACGCAGGCGCTCGACGACGCCGCGGCCGTAATCCCGCGTCCGGTCGGTGATCGGCATGACGACCGCCTGCACCGGCGCCAGCCACAGCGGGAAGGCCCCGGCGTAATGCTCGACGAGCCCCCCCATGAAGCGCTCCAGCGAGCCGTAGATCGCCCGATGGACCATGATGACCGGGGTGGGGGAGGAATCCGGGGCGATGTAGGTGATCCCAAGCCGTCGCGGCAGGTTGAAGTCGAACTGCACGGTCGGACCCTGCCAGGGACGCCCGATGGCGTCGAACATCTTGATGTCGATCTTCGGGCCGTAGAACGCCGCCTCCCCCGCGCGCCGGGCGTAGGGGAGGGAGCGCGCGGCCAGCGCCCGGGCGAGGGCCTCCTCGGCCATGGCCCACCCCGCGGCGTCGCCGGCGTATTTCTCCGGGTGCGCCGGGTCCCAGACCGACAGATCGACCTCGTAGCGCTCGTAACCGAAGGTGCGCAGGAACTGCAGAAAGAGGTCGAGAACCCCCCCGATCTCCTCCAGGACCTGGTCCCTGGTGCAATAGATGTGGGCGTCGTCCTGGGTGAAGCCGCGCACCCGCATCATACCGTGCAGCACCCCCGAGCGCTCGTAACGGTACACCGTGCCCAGCTCGGCGTAGCGGATCGGCAGCTCGCGATAGGAGCGCAGACGCGACTTGTAGATGAGCGAGTGACCGGGGCAGTTCATCGGCTTGATGACGTACCCCTGCTCCTCGATCTCGAAGGTGTACATGTTCTCTTTGTAGTAGTCGAGGTGGCCCGAAAGGCGCCACAGCTCGTCCCGCGACACGTGCGGCGTGGTCACCAGCTGGTAGCCACCCCGCCGGTGCTCTTCCTTCCAGAAGTCCTCGAGGACCTGGCGGACGACCGTTCCGTGCGGGTGCCAGAAGATCAGCCCCGGGCCGGCGGTCTCCTCGACGCTGAACAGGTCGAGCGCCGGCCCCAGCTTGCGGTGGTCCCGCTTCTTCGCCTCCTCGAGCATCTCCAGATGGGCCTTGAGCTGCTCGTCCTTCGGGAAGGCGGTGCCGTGGATCCGCTGCAGCTGCTGGTTCTTCTCCGAACCCTTCCAGTAGGCCCCGGCCACGGAGAGCAGCTTGAACGCGCCGATCCGGCCGGTCGAGGGGAGGTGCGGGCCGGTGCAGAAGTCCATGAAGCTGTCCTGCCGGTAGCAGGAGACGACGTCGCCCCCTTTCTCGGCGACCAGCTCGACCTTGAGGTTGTCCCCGAGCTCCCGGAAATAGCGGAGCGCCTCCTCCTTGCGCTGCTCGATCCGGCGGATCGGCAGGTCGCGCGCCTTGATGTCGCGCATGCGCGCCTCGATCCGCTCGAGGTCCTCGGAGGTGAACGGCGTGGCGCGCTCGAAATCGTAGAAGAACCCCTCCTCGGTGGCCGGCCCGATGCCGATCTTGACCTCCGGGAACAGCTCTTTGACCGCGTGCGCCAGGAGATGGGAGGTCGTGTGCCGGTGGATCTGCAGCGCCTGGGGGGACTCGGAGGTGACGAACGACACCGCGGCGTCCCGATCGAGAGGCAGGTAGATGTCTTTCTCGGCGCCGTCGACCAGCGCCGCAATGGCCGCCCTGGCCGTCTCCGGAGCGACGGCCGCGGCGACGCGGTCGAGCGTTGTGCCACGCGGGAAGCCGCGGACGCTCCCGTCGGGCAGGGTGACGTTGATCGTCTCCACGACGACTGGTCCCTTCATTCTGGACGCCCCGTTCTCCGCCGGCTGGCGGCGGGGCCCGGTAGGAGCGAGGGGGGAGGGGTGGTAGGCGCGAGCGGATTTGAACCGCTGACTTCTACCGTGTCAAGGTAGCGCTCTCCCCCTGAGCTACGCGCCTGCACCTCTCTGTCCGGGAGGGCGCCGGAAAGGCGCCCCGAGGCTCGCATCGAAGCGCGTAGTATAGGAGTCGATCCGTCCTAGTGTCAACAGATTGGGCCACCTTCCGGTTGCGCGTGCCCGGCCGGGCGGACTAGGATCCGGGCCTTCCTGGAGAGCGGAGGCGTCATGTTGATCGTCATGGAGCGGGGAGCCGGCGAGGACCAGATCCGGGCGGTGACCGAACGGATCCGGTCCCTCGGGCTGCGGGCCCATCCGATTCCGGGAGCGGAGCGGACCGCCATCGGAATCACGGGCAACCACACCCCGCTCGACCCCGCCGAGTTCGAGATGCTCCCGGGCGTGCAGGAGGCCATCCGGGTCACCCGTCCCTACAAGCTGGTGAGCCGGGAGGTCAAGCCGGCCGACTCGGTGATCGAGGTCGGCCGGGTGCCGATCGGCGGACGGCGCCTGGCGATCATCGCCGGGCCGTGCGCGGTGGAGAGCGAGGCGCAGATCCTGACCATCGCCGAGGCGGTGCGGGGGGCCGGGGCCGACCTGTTCCGCGCCGGCGCCTTCAAGCCGCGGACCTCCCCCTACGCGTTCCAGGGCCTGGGTCTGCCGGGGTTGAAGATCCTGGCGCGGGCGCGCGAGCGGTTCGGGCTGCCGGTGGTCACCGAGGCGGTGGACGAGGAGTCGATGGCCATGGTGGAGGACCACGCCGACGCGGTGCAGATCGGGGCCCGCAACATGCAGAACTTCTCCCTGCTCAAACGCGCCGGGAAATCGCGGCTCCCGGTGTTCCTGAAACGGGGCATGTCGGCCACCCTCGACGAGTTCCTGATGGCGGCCGAATACATCGTTTCGGAGGGGAACTACCGCGTTTTCCTGTGCGAGCGCGGTGTCCGCACCTTCGCCGACCACAGCCGCAACACCCTCGATCTCGCCGTGGTGCCGGCGGTCAAGCATCTGTGCCACCTGCCGATCCTCGTCGACCCGAGCCACGGGACCGGCAGCCGCGACAAGGTGATCCCGCTGGCCCGCGCGGGAGTGGCGGTCGGCGCGGACGGGATCATGGTCGAGGTCCATCATGACCCGGCGCACGCCCTGTCGGACGGCCCGCAGGCGATTCTGCCGGAGCAGTTCGCCGCCCTGGTCCGGGACGTCCGCGCTCTCGCGGAGATCGTCGGCCGCGAGCATTCCTGAGCACGAATCCGTAATCCGGCTTACCGTTTTGCGCGGAGGACGCCGGCGCCGCCGTGTCGAGGCTTCGCGCGCGCGGCGTTCCGGGGCCGGGCAAGTCGCGTCACCACGGGGCTTAGGAGCGTCCCGCGACCTGGACACTTCCGGGGCGGTCATGGTACGGGGCTTGCTCAACCGATGGATGTTCGGCCCGGTCCGCGGGGTACGCGGCGGCCCGTCCGTGCCGCGCCCGGGCATCCTTGGAGGGGATGATGATCAACCAGGACGAGGTCTTCGTCATCACCGAAGACGACATCCTCAAACCCGGCGGCAAGGGGAAGGCGGAGCGCCGGGGCGGCCTGACCGTCGCCAAGTCGGCCAAGGCGGAGAAGATCGCTGCCGAGGAGACGGTCGCGGAGGCGCCGCGCCCGGCTCGCCGCACGGCGCGCGGCGTCCCCGCCGGTCCGGCCGCGGCCTCGTCCCTGTCGCTCTTCGTCTGGGGGCTCGGGCAGTTCTACAACGGCGAGGGGAAGCTCGCGACCCTCTTCGTGCTGTGCGAGCTGCTCATCCTGGCGTTCCACTACTTCCTCTACATGACCTGGGAGCAGATCCGCACCTTCGCCCACCTGTTCTTCGTGAGCGAATGGGAGTTGATGCTGTACGCCTCGTCGATCGACTTCTGCGTCATCCTCTTCATGATCTACAACGTGGCGCAGGCCTATCGCTCGGCGGAGGTGCGCCAGGGGCGCTTCACCGGCCTCGGACAACCGGCCCTCTCGGGTCTGGCGTCGGCGCTGGTGCCGGGCTGGGGGCAGCTGCTGAACGGGCAGCTCGGGAAGGCGGTGTTCTTCCTCTTTTCGTTCCTCCTTCAGGTCTATCTGCTGGTGCTGTTCCTGCAGTCCCCGTTCATGCGCATCCTGGCCGACCTGTCGCTCCTCAGCCCGCAGGCGTTGCTTCTCAACAAGGCGCGGCTCGCGGGCATGACGATCCTGTTCTGCGGGGCGCTCCTGTGGACCCTGAGCGCCTACGACGCCATCGTCGTGGCCCGGCACGGCGGGCGGCGCGCCGCCTGATCGATCCCACACAATGACACGGCCCCTCCCGGTCCATCGCGGACCGGAAGGGGCCGTTGTTAAGGTCGCACCACCCGTTTACGGCGAGGTGCCGCCGTAGGCGCCCTGTTCGGCGCCGGGGTTCCGGATGGTCGCCAGATCGTCGTACGGGTCCCGGCCGCCGGCGCGTCTCGGACCCGACTGCTCACCGACACCCTGCTTCAATCCGAAGGGGGTCTCGACCGACCCCTGGGACAGCACGATCGCGAAGCCACCGGTGGTGGTCAGCGAACCGCTCGCGGCCCCGGCCAGCGTCCCCGTGGACGTCCTGCCGGACTTCGCCGCGGGCGCATAACAGAGGTGGCATGGAGCGTACCCCGCGGCGAAGGCGGCTCCGAGCGTTCGCTCGTGACCCCGGCCGCGCAGGTCGGCGCTGCCGGGCTTGTGGAACACGGTGCCGGGCCGCGACACCACGACCCGTTCCTCGTCGGCCGAGGCGGGAGGAGCGGAGACCAGGACCGCCCCGAGCGCGCCGATCGCGAGGACCGGCACAGCACCCAACCAGAGTTTCATGGTTCCTCCGCGGAGATCACGCAATCCGAGGGATCTTCCTATCACGACGGGGAACAGGCGTCAAGACCTGACGGTCCCAGTGCGCCCACCCCGCGGGGCGTGACGCGGGCCGGGAACGGGGAGGCTAGGAGAGTCCCTGGACGCGGCCCTGGTCGTCGAGGTCGAAGTTCAGGGCGGCCGGTCTGGCGGGAAGCCCGGGCATGGTCATGATGCTGCCGACGAGAGGATAGATGAACCCGGCCCCCGCGGCGGGGCGCACGTCGGTGATCGGCAGGGTGAATCCTTCCGGGCGGCCTTTCAGCCTGGGGTCGTGCGACAGGGACAGGGGGGTCTTGGCCATGCAGATCGGCAGACCGGCCAGCCCGGCGTCGCGGCAGAAGGCGATGGCCTCGCGCGCCGCATCGGTGTAGGTGACCGCCGCCGCTCCGTACATGGTCCGGGCGATGGTCTCGATCTTGGCCTCGATCGGCAGATCGGCCGGGTAGAGGTACCGGAACGGGGCGGGGGATTCGGAGGCCCGGATCACCGCTTCCGCAAGCTCGACACCACCCTCGCCGCCCCGCCCCCAGACCTCGACGGGGACCGCGGCGAAGGCGCCGGACGCCCGCGACCGCCCCACCACTTCCTCGATCTCGTCGGGACTGTCGCCGTCGAACCGGTTGATGGCGACGATCGCGGGGAGACCGTGGTGGCGGACGTTCTCGACGTGCTTCGCCAGATTGGCGCAGCCCCGCCCGGCGGCCGCCGGATCCGGCCGGCGAAGGGCGTCAGGGGTTCCCTCGACGCCGCCGTGCAGCTTCAGCGCCCGCACCGAGCAGACGATGACCGCCGCCGCCGGGCGGAGGCCGGCGGCGCGGCACTTGATGTTGAACAGCTTCTCGGCGCCACACTCGGAGCCGAACCCGCTCTCGGTCACGACGTAGTCGGCGAGCTTCAGCGCCAGCCGGTCGGCGAGGATTGAATTGTTCCCATGCGCCACGTTGGCGAAGGGGCCGCAGTGGATGAGGGCGCCGCCGCCTTCGAGGTTCTGGACCAGGTTCGGCTTGAGGGCGTCCTTGAGGACGGCGGCCATCGCCCCGGCCGCTCCGAGCGCCGCCGCCCGCAGGCCCCGTCCCTGCCGGTCGACGGCCACCAGGATCCGCCCCAGACGCTCCCTGAGGTCGGCGGGGGAGTCGGCCAGCGCCAGGATCGCCATCACCTCGGAGGCGGCGGTGATGTCGTAGCCGGTCTCCCGCTCGACGCCGTTGGTGCCGCCGCCGACCGCCACGCGGACGCGCCGCAGCGCCCGGTCGTTCAGATCGACGCTCCGGCGCCACAGGATCCGTTCGGGGTCGAGGGCCAGGGAGTTGCCATGGTGCAGGTGATTGTCGATCATAGCCGCGAGCAGGTTGTGGGCGGACGCGACCGCGTGAAAGTCGCCGGTGAAGTGCAGGTTGATCTCGTCCATCGGCACGACCTGGGAGCGGCCCCCGCCGGTGGCGCCGCCCTTGATGCCGAACACCGGCCCCATGGACGGCTGTCGCAGCGTGCTCAGGGCGCGCCGGCCAATCGCGCACAGGGCCTGCGTCAGGCCGATGGTCACCACGGTCTTCCCTTCGCCGAGGGGCGTCGGATTGATGCCGGTCACGCAGATGTAGCGGCCGTCGGGACGATCCTTCAAGCGATCGAGCGCCGTGAGCGAGACCTTGGCCTTGTAGCGGCCGTAGGGTTCCAGTTCGTCGGGGAGGAGTCCGAGGTTCTCGGCCAGGCCATCGATCCGGACGAGCCTCGCCCGGCGGGCGATCTCCAGATCCGACGAGATCACTGGGCCCTCCGCGGCGCCGTGCCGTTTTCCAGGCTCTTCAGCAGGTCGGCCACCTCCGGGTCGGAGGGATCGACCACCCGGGCCCGCTCGAGCGCGGCGCGGGCCTGCTCCCGGTCTCCGAGCAGCACCAGGGCCCGCGCGAGCAGGAGATGGCCGCGCGCGCTCTCCTCGAAGGCCAGGGCCCGCCGCGCCGCTTCGGCGGCGCGTTCCGCCTCGCGGCGTTCGAGCGCGACGGTCGCGGCCAGCAGATGGAAATCGGCTTCGTAGGGGTGGGGGTCGAACGCCGCCTTCCCGAGCAGGACCGCCGCCTCACCCCAGCGCTCCTCGCGGGCGAGGAGAAGCGCTCCCTGGTAGGCAGCCTTGGGATAGCCCGGAAACTCCTGGACGGCGCGCCGCAGCAGCTGCAGCCGCTTCCGCGTGTCGGTCTCCGCCATCGCGCGGCAGTAGGTCTCGAACGCCAGGAGCGGAAGCCCGCCCCGCTGCCGCCGCAGCGACTCGGAGCGGCCGCTCGCTTTGACCCCTTCGGCCTCGAGCAGTCCGACGGCCAGGTCCTCCTGGACCTCGAGAAGGTCGCGCAGCCGCCCGTCGCGCGCCACCCAGGCGCCCGCCTTCGAGGCCTCCAGATCGACCGTGCGCGCCTGCAGCTGCAAGCCGCCGTCCTGGACGGTGAAGCGCCCCAGGACCAGGCGGTCGGGCGCCGTGCCTCCGGGCCGGGAGCGCGCGCGACGCCCCAGATCGAGCGCGGTTCCCAGGGAGAGGGTGGCTCCCGGCGGAACGCCGCTTCCTTCCAGGAACACCGAACGCTCCTCGTCCTCGATCGGACGCCCGCCGAAGCCGCGCAGCGCCTCGCCGATCGACAGCGCCAGACCGGAGGACAGCCAGTCGAGCGACGCGTCCTCGACGACGTTTTCGAAGGGGAGGACCAGGTAGGTGCGCCCGGCGAGCGGCGGCCCGTCCTCGGCCCCGAAACCCGGCATGGCGCCGACCGCGATCACCGCGATCCCCAGGAGCGCGCCACGCTTCAAGGGCTGGTTCTCCGCGGTCCGGACACGCCGGTGGCGGGGGCCTCCTCGGCGGGGGGGAGGGCGGAGCCGGCATCCGACTTGCCGAAAAACATCTTGCCCGCGGTCGTCTGCAGCACGGAGGTGACGGTGATGTCGATGTTGCGGCCGATGTTCTTCTTGGCGTTGTCGACGACGACCATGGTCCCGTCGTCGAGGTAGCCGACCCCCTGGTTGGCCTCCTTCCCTTCCTTGAGGATGAACACCTTCATGGTCTCTCCCGGGAGGACCACCGGTTTGAGGGAGTTGGCGAGGACGTTGATGTTGAGGACCTGGACGCCGCGCAGCTCGGCCACCTTGTTGAGGTTGAAGTCGTTGGTGATGATCTTTCCGTTGAGCTGCTTCGCCAGCTCGATCAGCTTCATATCGACATCCTTGA
Organism: Candidatus Polarisedimenticolia bacterium; assembly: GCA_050747445.1. GTDB lineage: Bacteria > Acidobacteriota > Polarisedimenticolia > Gp22-AA2 > Gp22-AA2 > JBOGOE01. The sequence goes on from JBOGOE010000162.1 coordinate 8,694, forward strand.
TGTCCGGGAAGTCCGCCTCGGAGATGGCGACCTTGATCTCCGGGCCCTTCTTGATGCGCTGCAGGATGTCGAGCCCCTTGCGCCCGCGGTTGCGCTTGAGCGGATCCTGGGAGTCGGCGATGTACTGGAGCTCGCGCAGCACGAACTGCGGCACGACCAGCGTGCCGTCCAGGAAGCCGGTCTCGCAGACGTCGGCGATCCGGCCGTCGATGATCACGCTGGTGTCCAGGATCTTGTAGATCTGTTTCTCGCCGGTGCCGCTCCACGCGGCCCGCAGGCTCGGCAGCGAGAACCGATCGCCGCGGGCGGCCCCCAGCGCCACGCCCGTGTAGCCGAACAGCAGGAACACCAGACCCTGCGCCGCCAGCACCGGCACGCCGGGAAGACCTTCGAGGGGCAGCAGGGAGACCACCACTCCGGCCGCCGCGCCGCCGACCAGGAGCCCCGTCAGGCCTCCGAGGAGCGTCGTGAGGTCCAGGCGCCGCAGCAGCACTTCGAGGCCGATGATGACCGCCGCGGCCGCGAGACCGACGCCGGCGCCCGTGAGATCGAGCGGATCGAAGGAAACCGGACGGATGAGGCTGCCGCAGAGGACCGCCAGCAGGACGAGCAGGGACCGCAGCAGGGTCATCCCCACCGGGCCCGTCCCCGATCGGCACGACGGCGCCCCGGCGCCCCGTTCCGGGTGCGTTTCAGGACCTGCGCGATCGGTGGCAGCACGCGGACATCATAGCGATTCATCGGCCGAGGGGCTAGAGGCATCCGAATCGTGAGTCGAGCGTTTCGCCTTCCCGGCCGCGGTAGAGGCGCGGCACCCTCGCTCCGATGCCGCACAGCACCTCCCAGACGATCCGGCCGGACTGCGCGGCGATCCGATCGGCGCCGATCCGCTCGCCGCCGTCCCGGCCGATCAGCACCACCTCGTCGTGCAGGCGGACCCCGGGGAGGTCGGTGACGTCGATGGTCGTCAGATCCATGCTGATCCGCCCGACGATCGGGGCGAATCGGCCGCCCACCAGGACCTGCCCGCGGTTTCCGAGATCGCGCGGCAACCCGTCGTCGTAACCGGCGGCCAGGGACGCGATGCGGGACGGGCGCGAGGTGACGAACGTCCGGCCGTAGCCCAGGGAGGTCCCCTGGGCGACATCCTTCAGATAGATGATGCGGGTCTTCAGGGACAGGACGGGGAGCCAGTCGAGCGGCGAGACCTGGTCGGATGGCGGGTATCCGTACAGGACGATGCCGGGCCGCACCAGGGTGAGCCAGGCGGGTGGGTGGTCGCTGATCGCGGCGCTGTTCGCCAGGTGCAGATCCACCGGCTCGAGCCCGGCACGACGCAGGGTTCCGACCGCGCCGCGGAACCTTTCGATCTGCGCCGCGGTGAACGGATCCCCGGGCGCGTCGGCGACGGCCAGATGGGAGAACGCACCGGCCAGCCGGACGCCGGCCGCCCGCGCCAGGATCTCCCCGAACGCCCCCACGTCGGGGGCCGGGACCCCGAGCCGCCCCATGCCGGTATCGATCTTGAGATGGACGTCGAGCGGTCGGCCGGCGCGCGCGGCGGCGGCGTCGAGCGCCTCCACCTGGTCGGCGCGGTACACCGCCGGGATGAACCCGTGCTCCGCGACGAGGCCGGCCTGTTCCGGGGTGATGCCGCCGAGCAGCAGGATGGGGCGATCGATGCCGGCGCGGCGCAGCGCGACCCCCTCCTCGGGCAGCGCGACACCGAACATGGCGACCCCCGCCCCCGCCAGGGAGCGCGCCACTCCCACGGCGCCGTGGCCGTAGGCGTCCGCCTTGACGACCGCCAGGATGCGCCGATCGCCGATCCGCTCCCGCACCTGCCGGAGGTTGTGGTGCAGCGCGTCGCGATCGATCTCCGCCCAGGTCGGGCGGTGGCGGGCGAGGAGACCGGAGGTCACTGCTGCTGCCACTCCAGCTCCTCGAACTTGGTGTACTCGCGGATGAAGGCGAGATCGAGCGTGCCGATCGGCCCGTTGCGCTGCTTGGCGATGATCAGCCGGGCCTTCCCGCGGTTCTCCTCGGTCGGTTTGTAGACCTCCTCCCGGTAGATGAACATGACCACGTCGGCGTCCTGCTCGATCGCCCCCGATTCGCGGAGGTCGGAGAGCTGCGGCCGCCGGTCGCCTCCCCGCTGCTCGGGGGCGCGGGACAGCTGGGAGATGGCGATGACCGGAATGTTGAGCTCCTTGGCGAGCTCCTTCAGCGATCGGGAGATCTCGGAGATCTCCTGATTGCGGTTTTCGAAGCGCGCGCGGCTCCGGATCAGCTGCATGTAGTCGATGATCACCAGGTCGAGCCCCTGCTCCAGGCGGAGCCGCCGGCTCTTGGCGCGCATCTCCAGGACCGAGTTGCCGGCGGTGTCGTCGATCGAGATCGGCGCGGTCGCCAGCTCGCCGAACGCCCGGGTGAGCTGCGTCCATTCGTCCTTGGTGAGCCGCCCGGTCCGCAGACGGTGGGCGTCGATGCGGCCCAGACCGGTCAGGAGGCGCAGGAACAGCTGCTCGCGCGACATCTCCAGGGAGAAGATGCCGACCTTCCTCCCTTCGCGCAGGGCCGCGTGCTGCGCGATGTTGATCGCGAATGAAGTCTTCCCCATGCCCGGCCGGGCGGCGATGACGATCAGGTCGGAGGGCTGCAGGCCCGAGGTGTACTCGTTGAGGGACGCGAAGCCGGTCGGCAGGCCGGTGACCAGCTCCCGGCGCTCGGCGAGCCGCTCGATGGTGGCCAGGCTCTGGTCGGCGATCACCTTCATCGGGACGAAGCCGGCCCGCAGGCGATCCTGGGCGATGCGGAAGATGAGACGCTCCGAATGGTCGAGGATCTCCTCCACCTCGCGGGACGCCTCGTAGGCCGTCTGCACGATCTGGCCCCCGGCCTCGATCAGGCTTCTCAGGATCGCCTTTTCCTTGACGATGCGGGCGTAATGCTCGACGTTCGCCGAGCGGGGGACGCCGTCGACCAGCGAGGCGAGATAGGCCGGTCCGCCGACCGCGTCGAGGTCGCCGGCGCGCGCCAGCTCCTCCTTGATGGTCACCGGATCGATGGCCGCCGTCTTCTCCGACAGGTCGGTCATCGCCTTGAAGATCTTGCGGTGTGAGGTGCGGTAGAAGTCCTCTTCCTTGAGGATCTCCTGGGCGCGGTTGATCGCGGTGTTCTCGACCAGGATGGCGCCCAGGACGGAACGCTCCGCCTCGACGCTGTGCGGGACGGTCTTCTCGAGCGTGATGTCGGCGGTCACCGGTTCTCCGGAGCGGGGCGGGGGCAATCCTAGCACAGCGATCCACGCGGGGGGCGTCGGGCGCCGCACGCGCGGTTGCGCCGCCGCGGCCTTCCGGCTAAGATGCCGGTGGATCGGAGTGAGACGGATGGTCGCTGCCCGGAGTCATCCGGGGAGAGGAAAGTCCGAACTCCACAGGGCATTGCGCTGGGTAACACCCAGTCCCGGTGACGGGAAGGAAAGTGCCACAGAAAACAGACCGCCGGCCGGTCGGGTCCTGCCCGCCGGCCGGTAAGGGTGAAACGGTGGGGTAAGAGCCCACCAGTATCCCGGGTGACCGGGATAGCTCGGCAAACCCCGCAAGGAGCAAGACCAAATAGGGGAGCGCTCAAGGGTGGCCCGCCCGAAAGCTCCCGGGTCGGTCGCTTGGCGCCTGCACGAGACGGGGCGCCGTTCCGGCGGGCGATCGCCGGGATAGAGGAATGACCATCGGCCGCCCGCGAGGGCGGCGACAGGATTCGGCTTACGGCTCACTCCGGTCCGCCCTCCTCGTTGCATGCCTGAGACCGCCGGTCTGCGAAGCCGTGTCGCGCGCGAGGCCGCGCGCCTCCGCCCCGGCATCGAACGGATCGCGCGACGCCTGCACCGCCATCCCGAGCTCTCCGAGGAGGAGCGGCGCTCGGTGGCGCTCCTCGTCGCCTTTCTGCGTCGGGAAGGGTTCACCGTGCGCCGCGGCATTGCCGGCATGCCGACGGCGTTCGTCGCGCGGAAACGGCGCGGGCGCGGGGCGCGCATCGCCTTCCTGGCCGAGTACGACGCGCTCCCGGGTCTGGGGCACGGCTGCGGCCACAACCTGATCGGCGCCGCCGCCGCCGGGGCCGGTGCTGTCCTCGCGCGCGCCCTCGGTCCGATCGGCGGGGAGGTCCTGGTGATCGGCACGCCGGCGGAGGAGACCATCGGCGGCAAGGTGGTGATGGCGGAGCGGGGTGTCTTCCGGCACCTTGACGCGGCCCTCATGATCCATCCGTCCACCGAGAACCGCGTCTACACCACCTCGCTCGCCTGCCACTCGCTGGAGGTGACCTATCTGGGGCGGGAGGCGCACGCTGTCGCGTCGCCCGAGCGCGGCGTCAACGCCCTCGATGCCATGATCCGCCTGTTCCTCAAGGTACAGCGCCTGAAACACCGGCTGCCGCGCGCCGTGCGGATGCCCGGTGTGATCCTCGAGGGGGGGCGGCGCGCCAACATCGTGCCGGCGCGCGCCGTCGGTCGCTTCACGCTGCGGGCGCCGGATCGTTCCGCGTTGCGGCGGGTGGAATCGGCGTTCCGCGCCGCCGCCCGCGAGGCGGCCCGCGAGACCGGCGCGCGGGCGGCCATCCGCCCGCTCGATCACCCGTACGCCGAAATGCGCACCAACCGGGCGATGGCCGGTCTGTTCCGCGAGGAGCTGCGGCGCCTGGGGCGGCGCACCGTCGACACGCCGCGCACCAGGATGGGCTCGCTCGACATGGGAAACGTCAGCCAGCAGGTCCCGTCCCTGCATCCATACGTCGCCATTGCGCCCCGCTCGGTGTCGCTGCACTCGCGCGGGTTCGCGCGCGCCGCGGGAGGCGCCGCCGGACGGGCGGGACTGCGGGTCGCGGTCCGCGCGCTGGCGCTCACGGGTCTCCGTCTCCTGGCGGGGCGGCATCACCTGGAACGGGCGCGTCGCGAGTTCGAGCGCCACGCGCGCCGGGCCCGGAGACGCGGGCGTTGAGGCGGCCACCGGCGCCGCTCCGACCGGGGGATCGGATCGGCGTCGCTGCGCCCGGGGGGCCGGTCCGGACGGAGCGGCTCGAGGCGGGGCTCGCCTATCTGGAGCGGCGGGGCTACCGGCCGGTGGAGGGACGGCACCTCCGGGAGCGTCACGGCTATCTGGCCGGCCCCGACCGCGACCGGCGCGCCGACCTGCAGGGGATGATCTCCGACCCGTCGATCGCCGCGATCTGGTTCGCCCGGGGCGGCTATGGCACGGGACGGATCCTCGAAGCGATCGATCTGTCACCGCTCCGGCGGCGGCCCAAGACCATCGTCGGTTACAGCGACAGCACGATGCTGCAGGCGGCGGCCGACAGGACGATCGGGCTGCCGTCTTTCTACGGCCCGATCGTCGCCGAGCTGGGGGAACCGGACTCCTTCGACGAGGAGTCGCTCTGGTCGGCGCTCGTCGAGCCGGACCGGGCGCTCACATTCGCGCTGCCGCGGGACGGGGTGGTGCGGGCGGGTCGCGGGGAGGGGAGAGTGGTGGGCGGCTGCCTGTCGCTTCTGGCGGCGCTCGCGGGGAGCCGCTGGCTGCCACGCACCCGGGGGGCCATCCTGTTCTGGGAGGAGGTCAACGAGCAACCCTTCCGGATCGACCGGATGCTCCTGACCCTCCGCCACGCTGGCGCTCTCGAGGGGATCGCGGGGATGGTGGTCGGCAGCCTGACGGGATGCGAGCCGAAGGACCCGGACGCCGCCCTGACCATCCGGGAGATCCTCGAGACCCACCTGCGCGGCGCGCGCGTCCCGGTGTTGACCGGCCTGCAGGCGGGACACTGCCGCGGCAAGGTGACCCTGCCGCTCGGCCGGCGGGCCGTGCTGACGTCCCGCCCGCCCCGTCTGCTGATTACCGGACGCTGAAGAGGAGCTCCCGCTTCACGTCCTTCCCGCCCGGAATGTCCAGGAGGCGCGCCTCCATGCGGAAATCGGCGGGCAGGGGCTGGTTCGGAAGCAGAAGGTCCTTGAGGTCGATGGCGTACAGCTCGACCTGGCCGCGCTGGTTCTTGACGATCGGCTTGCGGTAGGGCTTCCAGGTGCCGGCGTCCATGATAAAGAAGGAGTAGGTCACCTCGAGGTTGGGCCGGCTGGTCCCCGGGTCGGGGGTCGGGTTGTACACCTGGTAATAGAGCGCCAGGGTGTCGGTCCTCTGGAGCACGGGGACGGCGCGCGGCACGATCCGGAACGAGCCCAGGACGTAGGGACCCGCCCGGGGCGCGTCGTCCGGGCCAAGGTCGGCGGCCGCCTGCCGGAAGGCGCCAAGCAGCGCCACGCTGCTGAGGGTGAAGGACCGCTCCCGGAAATCGGGCACCCGCAGGGTCTGCACCAGGGTCCCGCTCGCTCCCTGGATCACGCGGTCCTCCACGATCAGCGCGACCCGGTACGAGCCCGGCTTCAGGTTGCGCCGCGCCTGATAGATGAAAGAGCCGGCCGGCGCGTCGGCGGCCGGGACGAAGGGCTGGTCGCCGACCACGTTGACCGGTTGGTCGCCGGACGCGTCGGGCACCAGGCGGGCGAAGGGTCGCAGGGCCTCGTCGCCGCTGCCGTGCCCCGCCTCGCGCGGGGCTTCCAGCGTGAGGACCGTGAGCGTCGTGCCATCCGCGGTCGCATAGAAATCCCAGGCCGCCTGGAACGGCACGGCGGTGGGCCCGCTTCCCTTCGCCAGGACCGCCTCCAGCGCCGCGACCTGGCGGATGGTTTCGGGAGTTTCGGGTTCCGCGGCCTCCTCACCGGCGCCCGCCGCCGGCACCAGGACCTCCTCGGGAGCCTGCGGGATCTTCCACCCGATGCCGCGCGTCGCCGGGTGCGCCCGGACGTAGGTCTCCAGCAGCTTCCGATCCAGGAGCTGGATGGTGAACGGGGTCGGCGCCACGAACGAGAGCTGGATCTTCTCGGTGATGCCGTTGGTCGGGCCCGGTTCGTAGGTCCAGAGAATGCGGCCGCGCGTGTCCTTGCCGGTGTCCGAAGGGGGACCCAGGAGCAGGTAGACCCGCCCCCGGTCGGTGAGCGAGCCGGGGTCGGTGGTGGTGAAGGCCTTTTCGGCCTCCTTGACCTTGTGCCAGAACAGGGCCTCGAACTCGTTGAGCGGCGTTCCCGGCGTCGGATCGCGCGCCTCCCAGAACGACTTCACGTAGGCGGCGCGCTGCTCGTCGGTCGACAGCTTCTTGAACTCCTTCTCCTCGGCGTCGCTCAGGATCCACCGGACCGGGCCCTTGACCCAGTCCTTGTCGGGCTTGCGGTAGTCCTCGGGCTGCGCCGCCACGGGCGGGATCGACAGGAGGACCAGGGCCAGGAGCGAGACAAATCGTCGGACCATGCGGCACCTCGCGCTCACGGGGCGCGGGATTATACCGGCCGGTCGTGGGAGCGTCAAACCGCGCGGCCGGGGTCATATAATGACGCGCGGCGAACGCGCCGCGGCTCCTCCGGCGGCCGGGACGTCCGTCCGGACATGCGGAACCTCAAACTGACCCTCGCCTATGTGGGAACACGCTATGCCGGCTGGCAGATCCAGCCGCACGCCGCCACGATCCAGGGACTGCTCCAGGAGCGGATGTCGCGGATGCTGCAGGAGCCGGTGTCCCTCCTGGGGGCGGGACGGACCGACGCCGGCGTGCATGCGCGGGGCCAGGTGGCGAGCGTCGGGATCGGTTCGCGCGTGCCACCCGAAGGGCTCCGCCGTGGCCTCAACGCCCGCCTCCCCGGCGACGTGGCCGTGCTCCAGGTGGACGAGGTGCCCGCCGGCTTCCATGCCCGCACGAGCGCCCGCGGCAAGGAGTATCGTTACACCCTGATCCGCGGCGACGTCGTGTCCCCCTTCGAGCGGCCGTTCGTGGCGCCCGTGCGCGGGGCGCTCGACGTCGGGGCGATGCGGGCGGCGGCGGCCCTGTTCGTGGGGCGTCATGACTTCACCTCGTTGTGCGCCTCCGACACCGACGTCGTGGACCGGGTGCGGACGCTCCACGACGTCAGCGTCGTCGAGGCGGGGGCGCGGGTGGAGATCCGGGTGCGCGGCGACGGGTTCCTGCGTCACATGGTGCGCACCCTGGCCGGGACGCTGATCGAGACGGGGCGCGGGCGGATCCCGCCGGCGGCGATCCCGGAGATCCTGGCGGCGCGGGACCGGCGGCGCGCCGGACCCTGCGCCGCGCCGTGCGGGCTGGTCCTCGAGCGCGTCTTCTACGGGGAGGAAGCGTGAAGCTGCTGCTGACAGGTGGTGCGGGGTACATCGGTTCGATCGTGGCGCGCCGGCTGCGGGACGAGGGGCACGCCGTCGTCGTCCTGGACGACCTGAGCACCGGCCACCGCGCGGCCGCGACCGGCTCCGATCTCGTGGTCGGCGATTTCGGGAACCGGTCCCTGGTGCTCGAGGTGGTGCGGCGCCGGGGCACGGAGGCGGTGGTGCACCTGGCCGCCTCCGCCCTGGTAGGGGAGTCGGTCGCGAACCCCGCCCTCTACTATCGCAACAACCTGGAGCGCTCGCTCACCCTGCTCGACGCGCTGCGCGAGGCGGACGTGGCGCGTTTCGTCTTCTCGTCCAGCGCCGCGGTCTACGGGGAGCCGGTGGTGGTGCCGATGGCCGAAGACCACCCGACGCGGCCGACCAATCCCTACGGCGAGACCAAGCTGGCCTTCGAGAAGGCGCTATCGTGGTACCACGCGGCGCACGGCGTGCGCTCCGTGTCGCTGCGTTATTTCAACGCCGCGGGCGCGACCCAGGACGGCGCGCTCGGTGAAGTCCATACGCCCGAGACCCACCTCGTGCCGAACGTCCTCCGCGCGGCGCTCGGCGGGCCGCCGGTGCCGATCTACGGGACCGACTACGCGACCCACGACGGCACCGCGGTGCGCGACTACATCCACGTGGAGGATCTGGCGGACGCCCACCTGCTGGCGCTCGGATGCGTCGAGCGCCGCGGCGGGGCGCTCGTCTGCAATCTCGGCAACGGCGCCGGCTATTCGGTGAAGCAGGTGATCGAAGCCGCCCGCCGCGTCACCGGGCGCCCGATCGCGTCGCGCGGCGCTCCGCGCCGTCCCGGAGACCCGGAGACGCTGGTGGCCTCGTCGGAGCGGGCGCGACGCGATCTCGGATGGTCCCCGGGCCGCGGCGAGCTCGAACTGATCCTCGACTCCGCCTGGCGCTTCCTGCGCGAGCACCCGGACGGCTACCCGCGCTGAACGCGGTTGCACGCGCGATCCCCGCCGCGCCTCGCTCGTCCCCCAACGCCGGCGGTAGGCGGGCGCGAGGCGAATCGAGAGGAGGCGTCGCAAAGCGACGCCGGACTCGTCCCCGTCGGCTGCGGGGCGGCGTCTCGCGGCGCGGGGGCGTCCTTGCGGGTGTTCGGAACCGTGTGCTACGATGCGACCTCGACCCGCTGGGAGCGTCGACGTCCCGCCATGACGTATCCGGACGGTAACCTCGAAGGGTTCATCGCCAAAGGCTCCCCCGAAGAGAGCCTCCTGCTGCAGATCGACTTCGATCGCCTGCCCCGTCACGTCGCGGTGATCATGGACGGCAACGGACGCTGGGCCCGGATGCGGAGCCTGCCGCGCGTCGCCGGTCACCGTGCGGGGATCGCCGCGGTGCGTGACGTCGTGGAGACCTCGGCGCGTCTCGGTCTGGAGGTGCTGACCCTCTACGCCTTTTCGGTCGAGAACTGGAAGCGGCCCCGGGGCGAGGTCGATACCCTGATGCGGCTCCTGCGCGAGTACCTGCGCAAGGAGCTTCTGACCCTGAAGTCGAACAACATCGCCTTCAATGTCATCGGCCGGATGGAGGCGCTCAGCCCTGGGGTGCGCGCCGATCTCGAGGAAGGGATGTCGAGCACCCGGAACAACACCGGGCTGCTGTTCAACATCGCGCTGTCGTACGGCGGGCGGGCGGAGATCGTGGATGCCTGCAACCGGATCCTCGCCGATCGGGCCCGATCCGCCGACCCCGCGGCGCCGCTCGACGAGAACGCCTTCGCGCGCCATCTCTATACCGCCGGCCAGCCCGATCCGGACCTGCTCATCCGGACTTCGGGGGAGCTGCGGATCAGCAATTTCCTCCTCTGGCAGATCGCCTACGCCGAGATCTGGGTCACCGAGACCCTGTGGCCGGACTTCCGGCGGCGCGAGCTGCTGCAGGCGATCGTCGACTACCAGAAGCGCGAGCGCCGCTACGGCCGGGTCGAGGAGGAGCCGGCCCCGTCGCTCGGGCGGTCCCCCGGGAAGGTCACGGCCTGACCTCCTCGGTGCCGCCATGAAACGGATCCTCCCGGCCGTCGTCTTCCTGCCCGCCTTCTACCTGATCGTCAGGAAGGCCCCGGCCGCCGCCTGGTTCGCCCTCATGGCCGCCGCCGCCACCCTGGCCCTGCGCGAGCTGTACCGGCTGTCGGAGGGATCGGGGGCGCGGCCCCACAAGCTCCTCGGCGCGCTGATCGCCCTCCTGGCGATGGCGTCGGGCGTCGTGTCGCGCCTGCCCCTCGAGTACGCCGTCGTCGTGGGGCTCGTGGCGGCGCCGATCCTGTCGCTCCGGCGCGGCGGGGAGTGGCGCCGGGTCTTCCCCGACCTCGGCGCCACCCTGTTCGTCGGTCTGTTCGTCGGTCTTCTGTTCGGCTACATGGGACGCCTGCGGGTGGTGGAGCCCGCGGGAAACGGCGAGGCGGGACGCGACCTCGTGTTTCTGCTGTTCCTGGTGGTCTGGGGCGGCGACATGGCCGCCTATTACGTCGGATCGTATATTGGACGGCGCCCGCTGGCGCCCCGGGTGAGCCCCAGGAAGACGGTCGAGGGGGCGGCCGCGGGGATCGCGGGGGCGCTGGCCGCCGCGTTCCTGGCGCGGGCCTGGTTCATGAACCGTCTCGAGGTCGTCGATTGCGTGGTCCTGGGCGTGGCGCTCGGAATCGTCGGGATGATGGGGGACCTGGTGGAGTCGATGCTCAAGCGGGGCGCCGGGATGAAGGACAGCGCGGCGCTCCTGCCGGGACACGGCGGAATTCTCGATCGGGTCGACTCTCTGCTCTACGCGGCCCCCGTCCTCTATTACTATTACCTCTTCGCCATGCGGCCTCACTAGGAGCCGGTCCGGGTATTCCGTTGGGCCGCGCGCCGGGGGCTGGCGCGGCGGATGCAAGGAGCGAGGAGGAGTCGATGGGTTG
>JBOGOE010000163.1:0-3696 GCA_050747445.1 Candidatus Polarisedimenticolia bacterium
CCCCGCCCGCCGGGCCGCAGCCGCCCGCTCCGGCGCCCGGTGAGCCCGCCCCTTCCGAGCCGGCCCCCTCGGACCCCGCGCCCTCCGAACCCGCGCCGCCGGAACCGGCTCCGGACGCGCCCGCCCCGCAGGAGCCGGCCCCCGAGCCCGAATCCGGCACCGGCTGTTAGTCCTCCCGGCCACGACCGATCTGGAGAGTCAGGGACGCGTGTCGGCGGTGCCGCGCAGGACGCCGAGGGCGCAGTGGTCGGGATCCAGGTGACGCCAGACAGCGTCGCGGATCTCGTCGTGCCCGACCGCCGCCAGCCGGTCGGGGTAGGTCTGCACCGCTTCCATCCCGAGGCCCCGGACTTCGGCGTCGGCGTAACGGAAGGCTCGCTGGCCGTTGCCCTGCATGGCAATCGCGTGGGCGCCGCGGGCGTACCGGACCGCCCGCTCGATCTCCTCGCGGCTCGCCCCCTCCCGGCGGAGTCGGGCAATTTCCTGGAACAGCACCCGGCGCGCCTCGGCCTCGTTCTCCGGTGAGGTCGCCAGGTAGACGCAGAAGGCGCCGCCGGCCACCCGGTGATAGTTGAACGCGTGCACCGCGTAGGCGAGCCCGCGTTTGCCGCGCACCTCCTCGAAGAACCGCCCGCCGAGACCCGAGGTGACCGCCTGGACGATGTCGAGCGGCAGACGCTCCGGGGTCTGCAGGCCCGGGGTCGGGAATCCGATGACCTGGGCGGTCTGGCGCCGGCGACGGGCCTCGACGACCTCCGCGGCGCCCCACGGGATCAACTGGCCCGGGTCCTTGTCGCCGAAGCCCTCCTGCGTCCAGTCGGCCAGCGCTCCGCCGGCGAGATCGACCGCCTCGGCTTCGGCGATGTCCCCGACGATCGAGATCACCATGGTCGCGGGCCGGACCATCCGCCGGTGCCAGGCGACGAGGTTTTCCCGCTTCATCGACTGCACCGGCATCTGCAACCCGAAGGAGGGCAGCGAGTACGGGTGGCTGCCGAAGGCCGCCTGGCGGAAGAGCTGGAAGGTATAGGGAAGCGACTGGTCCTTGATCGAATCCTGGGCGGAGAGCAGCAACCCCTGCTCGCGCTCGATCTCCTCGTGCCGGAACGACGGGCGCCGGATCAGATCGGCCAGGATCTCCCATCCGCGGCGGGCGCAGCGGCTCAGGATGCTGATGGCGAAGCCGAAGTAGTCCTCGTCGATAACCCGCTCGATGGTGGCGCCGAGCCCCTCGATCTCCCGCGCCACGCGGCGGGCGCCGCGTGACGTGCTTCCCTTGATCAGCACTGCCTGCATCAGGCGCGTGATTCCCGAATTCTCCCGGCCCTCCCCCGACCGCCCGCCCCGGAAGGCGACGCAGAAGGTGACGAGCGGCAGATCGCGGCGCTCCTCGTGCAGCAGCACGGGGCCCGACTCGAAGCGATGCCGCGTCACGCCGCGGCTCTCCCCCAGGCGGGTCACGCGCGGGACGGTCGGCGCCGCCGGCGGGACGCCGCGGGCGATCCGGACCGACGCCTCCTCCGGGAGGGGCGGGGCCGCCGCGGTGCGCCGCAGGTCGTGCAGGAGCGTCTCCGGATCGGGCGCCGGCCCCTTGACGCTCTCCGGGACGTATTCGAGGTGGGTGGCGTTCTCCAGAGTGAGCCAGTGGTGCGCCACCCGTTGCACGTCCGCGGCGCTCACCCGGCCCAGCCGCTCCACCATCTCGTCGGCCAGCTCGTAGCCGCCCAGCGCCTCGTAGGCGGCCAGGATGGTCGACCGACCCAGCACGTCGGCGCGGCTCTGGTGGTAGCGGTACTCGATGGCGGCGCGCGCCCGATCAATCTCCGCCGGCTCGGGCGGCTCGCGCCGCAGCCGCTCGATCTCGGCGTGCACGGCACGCACCGCGGCCGGACCCCGCTCCGGATCGTTTTCCGTGACCACGGTCAGGATGCCGATGTCGCGGAACGACTCGACCGAGGCCCCGATGGTGTCGACCAGTCCGGCGTGCTCCTTGACCGACTGGTAGAGCCGCGACGACCGGCCGCTCCCCAGGATGTGCGCCAGGACCCGCAGCGCCAGGTCGTCGTCGGTCAGGAGCGGAGCGGTATGCCATCCCATCACCGTGCAGGCCCGGAGGATGTCGCCCGTCAGGCGCGCGCATCGGAATGCGGTCTGCGGCGGCTCCGGGGGCGAGCCGAGGGGCGCCCCCTCCCGGGTGGGCATGCCGCCGAGATAGACGCGGGCCGCCTCCAGCACCTCGGCCGCGCGCACGTCCCCCACGACCGACAGCAGGATCCGATCCGGGACGTAGTGGGTCTGGAAGTAGCGCAGCAGGTCGTCGCGCGTCAGGGCGCGCAGCGCCTGCTCCTCGCCGATCCGCCAGCGGCGGATGCGGTGGGCCGTGAACGCCTCCTTGAACAGCATCTCCATGGCGTAGGCGCCCGGCGTGTCGAGCTTCCGCCGTCCTTCCTGGATGACCGCCTCGATCTCCCGCTTCAGCTCGTCCGCTTCGAACAGCGGGTGCATCAGGGCGTCGGCCTGGACTTGAAGCCCGCCGCGGAAGTTCTCGGCCGGAAGGACGAAGTAGTAGTTGGTGGCGTCGTAGTAGGTGGCGGCGTTCAGCTCGCCCCCGAGGCCCTTGACCTCGGTGGCAATCTGGTCGGGGCGCGGCCGATCGGGCGTCCCCTTGAAGAACATGTGCTCGATGACGTGCGAGATCCCGATCTCGCGGTCGTCCTCGTCGAAGTATCCGGCGCGCACCCACAGATTGCTGGCGACGACGGGGGCGGAATGCTCCTCGGCGATCAGAACGGTGAGCCCGTTGGGGAGCTTCTCCCGGATGACCTGGTCCTTCGGCATCGTCGCTGACACGGTTCGCGTCTCCGCCCTCGCGGTCAAAGATACGTTTTTTGGAGGGACTGTCCAGCCGCCCCCGGGGGACGGGTCGTCAGGGGCTCTGCGCCCTATCCGGGCGGCGTCCCGGCGGGCTTCGCCGCCCCGGTGGGCGCCGCGTTCCCCGGGGCGGGCGGGGTGCCTCCCGCCGCTGCGGCGGGGGTGCCGGAGGCCGCCGCAGCCTCCGACGCCGGCCCGGAGCCGGCTGGCGCGGGAGAGAAATGGGCGTGGACCAGCCGCCACCCGTCCCTGCCGTCCCGGTAGACCGCGGTCGCCTGGCCGCGATCCTCCAGGGCGTAGTCCCCCATCCGGCCGGCGAGCGTCCAGTCGTAGGTGGCAAAACCCAGGTCGCCGGATACTTCGACCTGGATCCGCTCTGCGCCCAGGCGGAGCTCGGTGAACCGATCGAAGAACTCCTTCCATTGCCGTCCGATGGGTCCCCAGCCCTGGAAACGGCCGGGAGATCCGACGTCGAACAGGAGGATGCCGTCGTCCTTCGCCCAGACCTCCGACAACGTCGAGAGGTCCTTCCTGTTGACCGCCTCGATCTCGCGCGCCAGAAGCGTGCGAATCGCCTTCTCGTCCGCTTCAGGGGTGCCGCAGGCGGCGCCGGCCGCCACGAGCAGGACGGCCAGGAGGAGACGACGGGGGGCGGGCATCGCGGCCGCTAACATTAGCGCACCCCCCCGCCCCCGTCAACGCGTGGGCGCGGGGCACGCTCGCGTGCGCAAACAGCGGAGTCGCAGGGGGCGCACGCGGCTCGGCGCCCACGCGCCCTGCCGGCGTTGGCGTCCGAGCGAGAGGCCGGCCCTGCCCCCGCAGGGG
>JBOGOE010000164.1:0-22646 GCA_050747445.1 Candidatus Polarisedimenticolia bacterium
CCTGGTCTACCTGCGCCAGATCCCGTACGCGGAGACCGTGGCGGAAGCCGAGCGGCTGAAGTCGAAGTACCAGGAGTGGTGCCGGAAAAAGGGACTCGAGGACGCGGCGCGGGTGCTAGACCGGGACTGGGAGCGGATGATCACCTTCTACGAGTTCCCGAAGGAGCACTGGCGGCACCTCCGCACCAGCAATCCCATCGAGTCGCCGTTCTCGGCGTTGCGGCTGAGGACGGACGCGGCGAGACGGTTCAAGAAGATCGAAATCGCCCTCGCCGTGATCTGGAAGATGATGCTCGTCGCCGAGAGACGGTTCCGCCGCCTCCGCGCGCCGGAGCTCATGAAGGACGTCCACCAAGGAGTGAAGTATGTGAACGGAGTCAGGACAACGGGTCGTTCCGAGGAGGCTGCCGCCTGAATTCGTTTACACACCTATTGACAAAACCTCGGTCACGATCGGGCCCGGTGGCACCGCCGGGTCCGTGCTCTGGATTCGTCAACGGCGCCACGACGGATCGGTTCGCGGTGGTCGCGGGCGATCGCGGGTGGGCCCACCTCGGCGCTGGCATCGGAGACCACGGTTGAGGCGACCGCGCCTTCCCTCACCTCGCCCGTCAACGAGGCCGCCGGTCCAGCCGTCCAGGACGAGGGTGTCTGTCGAACCGAGGGTGGCGGGGCAACCGGCACAGGTCCGGCTCCGGACGCAAGCTGCAGCAACTGCACCTCGGATGAGGAATGCGTCACTCTCGGGTGCGGCGGCGGCTGTGATCCGGTCGTGTGCGTTCAGTTCGGCTTCGGGAAGCGCTGCATGTGCCAGTAGCCGCGTAGTCTCCGGGCAGCAAGCGCGGCGGTCACAAGCGAGACCGGGCCGGGATGGCCGAATGGCCCCCCCGGCCCTTTTTCCTTCGACCCCGACTCCCCCGATTCGGCTGGCTGCTGGCAGTCAACCACACACGCACGATTGACTGGGGAATCTCCCCGGGCGTACGATTCGTCTCGTACCGATATGCTCAAGCTTCCATTGACCGGACACTGTCTCTGCGGCGGGGTCCGCTTCGAAATTACGAAGCCGCTCGTCTCCGCCGGGTACTGCCATTGCACCCGCTGCCAGAGGCGCACCGGGACCGCGGCGGCCGCTTCAGCGCGCATCGCGCCGGGCTCGCTGCGGATTCTCGCCGGGGCGAACCTTATCAAGGCGTGGCGGCCGCCGGACGGCTTCGCGAAACTCTTCTGCTCGAACTGCGGCGGCGCCCTCTGGAGCCGGAGCCAGGTGGACCCCGAGGTGATCAGCGTCCGCATGGGCGTGTTCGACACCGACCCGGGAATCCGCCCGTCGGCCCGGTCGTATGTCGCCTACGCCGCGCCCTGGGAGCCGATCCCTGACGACGGTCTGCCGCGCTTCCCCGAGGCCCGGAAGAGTTAGTCAAACTCCATTCGGGAGCGGGCCGGCACAGCCGGTCGTGACGGACCTGGACGACGGCGACGGCCGGCCTGTCCGGGACTCGGGGGCCCGGCACACCGCGTGTATCTCCCTCCGGGCCCTGGAGGGAGAGTGGCATGCCCGAAGTGCGGACCCGATACCACCCCCTTCCGGTCTCGCGAGGGTGGTCGAGGACGCCGTCAGTTGACCGGAGTGTCGGTATACACTCCATGTCCCATGGAGGACTCTGGGAGTCTCCATCCATCCGCCGCATAGAAAGGAGAACGACCCATGCTGACTTGCCGGACGCGTCTCCTGTTGGTTGCACTGGGAGCGATCGCGTGCTCTCTCGAGCCAAGCACAGCCCAGAGGTATATCGAGAGTCCGGGCGGGCCACCGAGCGCAAGCTGCACGTTCACCTTCGCCAGCAGCTCATTTCCGAATGCGGACGAAGACGGGAGTATGTCGGCCACGTGCGGCGTCGGTGCTTCGGGCGACGTGTCACACTCCCTGGGCTCGGATGATGTCTGGCATTGCGCTCGGGAGGAGGAGCGTCAAAGCGGTAATCCCCCGCAGGACTACAATATGCTTGAGCACTTCTGGAGATTCCAGAACATTCCCCCGGGGCGTCAGTTCCTCCAGTTCGAAGGGCACAAAGCAGCCGGGTCCCTTGATGAAGGCGCCTTCGGCACACAAGCAGCGGACGACTTCCGATTCCTGGGCAAGTCCGTCTCACCTGGCGTGCCGTGCCCCTTGGACGTGGGTGACAATGCGATATTCAACCACCTCTCATCGGGCTCTGACTACGCCACCTTCATCCATGGCACGGAGGATGCGAGTGGCATCATCACCATGAATGAGACCACGGTCAGGTTGGACCTGTGCGTTCTCGTGATGTCGGTGAAGGCCTGCCCGGACGATCCACCGTGTCCATTCGAGCAAGTTGATGTAGAGGACGTCCAGAAAGACCTGGTGTACATGGATCGCATCGCGATCTGCACGCTTCCCCCGACATGACCCTGACCCTCTCGAAACGCGATTGACCACCCGAACCGACGCGTGCAGGCGCCGGTTCTACTCTCCTCCTCTCTGGCACCCATCAGAATGCAGGCGCCGGGCGGACCTTTTCGGGTAAGGTTCCCGGCAACCTCAGATTCCATCCTGGCGACGAGAAGGGGTCCCTTTCCCGCCTCCAAGAACGAGGCGAGCCCGGCGGGCGGCGGTCGGACCCCGGGCTCGCGAGCGAGCGTGTTCCCGACTGGAGGCGGCAGTGGGCGGACGCAGATTCCGCGGGGCCCTGGCAATCGTGATCCCGGCGCTGATGGCGGTCGCCGGGGTCGGCGATGCAGGAGCCGGCGCGGCCCTCGTGACCGTCGAGGGGGGCGTCCGCTTCGGGCCGGCCGGCACCCTGACCATCGAGCTGGGGAGCCCCGCATCCGGCGATTTCGACCGGCTGGAGGTCCAGGGCGGTTTCGAAGCGGGCGGCACGCTGGTGGTGGCGCTGTTGCCCGGGTTCGTCGGCGGCGCGGGCGACAGCTACGAGATCGTCACGGCGGCGGCGGTCACGGGAGGCTTCGCCGACACACCTCCGGACGTCGGGGACGGCGTGACCCTGGCGCTCCGGCAGGACGCCACGTCGATCCGGCTCGTCGTGGCGGGTCCGGTCAATCTGTCACTGGACACCTTTTCCCCGGGCCAGGCCGGCTCACGCGACGCCGAAGTCGAGGCGAGCGCGGCGGCCTGCCCCTGAGCGTTCAGAGGGCGGGCGGCCCGGGGGCGCGCCCGCGCTCGCGCAGGTACAGTTGGTCGAACGCGTACACCTCCTCGTCCTGGGGAGGGTAGACGCCCTGCCGGTAGCCGCGCGAGCGCTGCCCTTTCTGGGCCCGCTCGCAGATCCCCCAGTCCTGCCGGTTGACCAGGTCGTGGAATTCCACGACGTCGGCGGGATCGAAGTCCGGCTGCCGGAGGCTCGAGGCTTCGACGAGCAGGCCGCAGGTGACGTTGGTCCGCTCGGGCGCGCCCGGCCACAGGATCGTGTAGAGCACGTTGTCCGGGAAGCAGTCGAGGATCAGGTTGGGAAAGACGGTCATGCCGTTGTAGCGCCCCATTTCCTCCTCCGTCAGATCGGGGAATGGGGAAAGCCGCGAGCGTCCGGTCCGGGTGAACGACGTCGCCCCTTCGACGAGCCGGTTCCCCCAGATGCCGTCGGGCTCGACCATGGTGCCCCGGCGATAGACCGGGATGACCTTCACCAGCTCGGGATGAACTTTTGGACAGTGGAGGCACTCGTTGTAGTTCTCGTGGATGATCTTCCAGTTCGCGGCGACGTCGTAGGCGAAGCGATGCGCCGTCCGGAGACGCCCGATGCGGTAGCGATCGATTCCCGCCCACGGGCAGAATTGCCGGTCCAGCGGCCCCGGCTCGGCCGCGAGGTTGACGAAGACGAACCCCTCCCAGATCTCCAGCGCGACCGCGTTCAGCCCATGGCGGGCCCGGTCGAAGCCCGCCACCTCGGGCACGTTCGGGGTCGCGATCAGACGGCCATCGAGGGCATAGGTCCAGGCGTGATACGGGCAGGAGATCGCCTTCCCGGCCGAGCCTTCCCCCTCGCACAGCCGCGTCCCCCGATGCCGGCAGGCGTTGTAGAAGGCCCGCAGACCCCCCGCATCGTCGCGCACGACGAGGACGTTCTCGTCCACCACGTCGCGTGTCATGTAGTCGCCGGGGGCGGGGATCTGCTCTTCGCGCCCGACGCAGAACCAGTTGCGCGAGAAGATCCGTTCCTTCTCCAGATCGAAGACGTCGGCCGCATAGTAATCCCGCGCGGGGAGGGTCGGTCGCATCCCGGCGGTTCCACCATCCGTTTCCGTGCTCGTCTGGGGGTTCATGACGGTCCTTCCATCGTCCACCGTCCTCCCATCTACTACGCCCGGGGCATCCGATCAATGATCCATCGTCGATCCGGGCCTTCCGGTGCCTCACTCTGGAACGACGTTTCATGGGAGGGTGACCGACGTGAGCTTGCGGCGGGAGATGAGGCCGCTCGCGGTCCTCGCCACCATGTTCGCCCTCCTCTCCGGGGGTCCGTACGGGCTCGAAGAGGTCGTGCCGCTGGCCGGCCCGGGCCTGTTCCTCCTCGTGCTGACCCTGATGGCGCTCGTCTGGGCCGTCCCCTACGCGCTCGTGGTGGCGGAGCTGGTCTCGGTCCTGCCTGCCGAGGGCGGGATCTATCAGTGGTTCCGCGCCGGCCTCGGACCGTTCTGGGCCTTTCAGCTCTCGGTCCTCGACTGGATCACCTGGGTGCTCGAGGCGGCTCTCTACCCGCCGTTGGTTGCGGCCTACGTCGCGGGGTTGTTCACCGACCATCCGAATCGATGGCTCCGCTGGGGCATCGGTCTGGTCGTGATCTGGGGGTGCACCTGGCTCAACATCCGGGGCGTGAAGGAGGTGGGATGGCTCTCACTGGGCATCTCGGCCGCCGTCCTGGCGCCGCTGGCCGGCATGGTCTTCCTGGGATCCGATCGCGTGGGCCTCGCGACGGTCCGTCCGTGGATCCCCGAGGGCGAGTCCCCCGCCACGGCGCTCAACTACGCCCTCATCTGGTCGCTCTGGACCTATTCCGGCTACGGCGCGCTGGCCAGCGCCAGCGAGGAGATGGTGCGCCCGGAGCGGACCTACCCGCGGACCCTGGCGATCTTCCTGCCGCTTTCCCTCGCGACCTATGTCCTGCCCCTGCTCGTCGCCCTGGCTGTCTGTCCCGACTGGGCCCAGTGGCAGGCCGGGCAGTTCAACCAGGTCGCGCTGCTTCTGGGAGGGACCTGGCTCCTGGCCCTCAACGTGGCCGCCGTCCAGATCTCGAGCCTCGGCATGTTCAACGGCGAGCTCCTGGTCGTCTCCCGGGTGCCGTACGCGATGGCGCGCGATCGCCTGCTGCCGATGTCGTTGGCCAGGCTCCATCCGCGCCATGGCACGCCCGCCCGGATCCTGGTCCTGGCGGCGATCTTCTTCAGTCTCCTGACGTTCTTCTTCGACTTTCTCGAGCTCCTCGTCGCCGGCACCTGGCTGGCGTTGCCGACCTACCTCGTGACCTTCGCCTGCCCGATCATCCTTCGCTGGAGGCATCCGGACCGGCGCGGCCCGTTCCGCATCCCCGGGGGCTGGCCGGTCCTCCTTGCGATGACGCTCGTGCCGTCATCGATCGCGCTCTACGTGCTGCTGACGGTTGAAACGAAGCACATGTTCCTCGGTCTCGGGTTCGCCCTGGTGATCCCGCTGGTTTACGCGGTGTCGCGGCGGGGACGGCCGGCGCGTTGACAGCCGTCGGCCGCCCGGGCGAGCGTCCCGCGCGGCCGGGGATCCAGGGCCGCTCCCTGCGTCATGCGGTTGGCCGGCGCCGCAGACGCCGCAGGCCAACTCCCGTAAGAGGTGTGTGAGGGCTGCAGGCCGGCCCGCGTGCGTAGTTAGCGGATCGCCCGGATGAACGGCGGCTCTTCGGGCGCGGAGGTCTGTCGATCGGCGGTCGGGGCGTGCGCTCCGTCCGTGGGTCTGCAGGCAAGAATCCGCAGGGTGGACGGCAGCGGCACGACGGGGCCGAGCTTGCGCAGGATGCTCAGGATGTTGCGGCGGATGTCATCGACCCGATCGGTGGTCAGGGCTTCGTGAATCAGCTTGCCGACATAGAGGTCGTCACCGATCCGGCAGAGTCGCAGGAAGGTCGAATCTTCGCTGGAGACGTATTTCTTGTCGGCGCTGCCCAGGGAATCGAGCAACAGGCGAAGGCTGGTGGACGCTTTGAATCCGATGAAGATCGGTTCATCGACCAGGAGTTCCAGCAAGCGATGTCACCTCGGCCACGCGACCCGTTGATGCTGCGGCGGCGCGGCGCGGAACGTTCGTCGTTTCGCCTGTAAACGTACCTGTTTACGATAGGTTACCTGACGGCGATTAGCAAGCTAATTCTGGAGTTATTCCGCGGATCCGCGAAGATCGTTGCCTGGCGAGCCGGCCATCGCGAGACCCGGGTCGGCGGACGGCCGTCGGGGTTCTGCAAATCCCGCGAGGACTATGACCTGAAAGGAGCGATCTGCTGCCGGCGAAGCTCGCGCAGGCGGCGATAGCTGACCAGCTTGCCGCGCTGTTCGTCCCAGAGACGGTAGGTGAAGGATCGCAGGCTGGACAGGAGGGTGATCGGCTTCACGCGCCCGAACAGCGGATCGGCGCGGTGGCAGCTCTCCAGGTTGTAGTTCGGAATGCGCGGACTCAGATGGTGGACGTGATGGAACCCGATGTTGCCGGAGAACCACTGCAGGATCCTGGGCAGTTTGTAAAAGGAGCTTCCCTCGAGCGCCGCTTCCGCGAAACCCCACTCCGTGCGTCTCTGCCAGTAAACGCCATCGAACTGATGCTGCACGTAGAACAGCCAGAGACCCACCATCCCGGTGATCGCCATCACGGGCAGCTGGATCGACAGGTAGGCCTTGAGACCGATCGTCAGGCTCATCACGACGGCGATCAGGAGGAGCGCCCCGTTCGTCCAATGCACGCTCATGCGCTCCCGCCTGCCGAGCCCGCGCGACGGGAATCTCTGATGGATCAGGAACAGGTACAGGGGGACGACGACGAACAGCACGAGAGGATTGCGGAACACCCGGTACGCGAAGCGCTTCAAGCGGGGCGCTTCGACGTACTCCTGGACCGTGAGCGTCCAGATGTCTCCGATGCCGCGCCGGTCCAGGTCACCCGAGGTGGCGTGGTGCAGAGCGTGCTTGTACCGCCATTGGTGGTAGGGCGTGAAGGTCAGGACACCCGTGACGAATCCAAGGACGTCATTGGCGCGCTGCGATCGAAAGAAGGACCCGTGCCCGCAATCGTGAAAGATGATGAAGATGCGAACCATGAAACCGGCGGCGGCCACGGCGAGCGCGAGCGTCAGCCAATAGGAGAGGTGCAGCGTCCAGATCATCAGACCGGTGAGGGCCACGTAGGGGACGAGCGTGTTGATCACCTGCCAGATGCTCTTTCGGAGCATCGGCTCCTGGTACCTGATCACGGCCTGTTTCCAGGACATCTTTTTCATGGGTCGTCCCCGCAGCACCGGCGGCCACGGAAGGGGGCGGCCAGTCCACCCCCGCCGGCTGCCGTTCCGTCCTAGGCCGCCCGGCGGGCGGCGATCGCAGCGGACATGGGCATCTCCTCGGTTCGTGCGTCCAGGGATGAAAAACCGGATGACCTGACGTCGCTCAGATGACCTGGAGAGGGAGCGAGGACACCCGTCTCATGAGCCACGATGGCGCGGTTCACTTTATTTGTCAAGCCAAAAACGTTATGCATGGCATTTTTGCCGATGACTCATCTATTATAGTTAACCGGGCGGGAGGACGATTCAATATGGAAATCGCGATGTTGATCCGGCGCCGGATGGAGAAGCTGGGTCTCGAGCAGCGGGACCTGGCGCGCGCCGCCCGGGTCACGGAGTCCTACATCTCGCAGCTCCTGACCCGGAAGAAGGCCCCTCCCGCGCCGGATCGCACGGATCTCTACGACAGGATGGGGAAGGCGTTGAAGCTGCCCCACGGCGAGCTGGCACGGCTGGCGGGCGTGCAGCGCCGCGAAGCCCTGAAGAGGACCCTGGAAGACGCTCCGGCGCCGCTCTACAAGGAGGTCCGGGAGCTGATCCTCCGCAAGTGCCACCCCGGCAGGAGAAAGCATGTTCGACCCATTCTCGAGAGGCAGCCCTTCGGCGAGCTCGAGCGTCTCGTCACGCAGAAGCTGCTCGACGTCGTCAAGGAGCTGACCCGGGACGAGCTGGGAAACGAACCCTGGATCCGGCTGGCCGCCCGGCTCGGCCGCCGGCGCCCCGGACAGATGCAGGTCCTGGTGCGCGAGTTTCTGGACACCGACATCATCAACTTGTCGGCGGAACAGTGCGTCGCCTTCCTGGATCCGGTGATCGAATCCTGGGACATCGACCTGGCGACGTTCTCCGTGGACATCGTCCTGAGCCGCAGGGTGGCCCGGGAGCCCCGGAAGAGGTTCGGGTTCGTCGAGCTCGCACCCGGGCCCCCGCCCGTCGAGGAGGCCGGGTTCCGGGAGTTTCTCGAGGATCCTTCCCTCGCCGGCGATGCGGACGGCGACGAGATCGCCCATCTCGACAGACTGAGATTCGCCGGGAAGCGCCCCACTGCGCTCTATTACTACCGTGAGCTGCAGAGCCTCAGGGACCCGCTGCACTTCTCCCCACGTGCCCCCGGGCGGACAGCGGCATCCCGGCCGCGGAGGCCGGCGACGGGCCCGGGTGGATGATCGGCCCTCCCGGGTCTGGACATCGGTCTCCCTTGTCGAGTACTATTGGCACTCCACGGCAACGAGTGCTAATACTCCGCGTCCAGCAACCGGCCTATGAATCACTTACAGACGGAGGCGATTTCCATGAAAACGACGGTGAAACCACTGAGTGACCGCGTCCTGGTCAGGAGAATGGAGCCCGACCAGAAGGCGAAGAGCGGCATCATCATCCCCGACACGGCCAAGGAAAAGCCGCTCGAGGGGAAGGTCGTCGCCGTTGGAGCGGGCCGCCTGGACGACAACGGCAAGCGGATCGCGCTCGAGGTCAAGACCGGCGACCGCGTCCTCATCGGCAAGTACATCGGCACGGAGGTCAAACTCGACGAAATCGAGCACGTGATCGTCCGCGAAGAAGAAATTCTCGGAATCATCAGCTGAAAGGGGAAGAATCCATGCCTGCAAAGGAAATCATCTATTCGGAGGAGTGCCGCCAGGCGATCCTCCGCGGTGTGAACAAGCTGGCCGAAGCGGTCAAGGTCACGCTCGGGCCCCGCGGCCGGAACGTGGTTCTGGAGAGGAAGTTCGGAGCTCCGACCAGCACCAAGGACGGCGTCACGGTGGCCAAGGAGATCGAGCTGGTGGACCCCAGGGAGAACATGGGGGCCCAGCTGGTGCGCGAAGTTGCGAGCAAGACCTCGGACGTGGCCGGCGACGGCACGACGACGGCCACGGTCCTCGCCCAGGCAATCTACCGCGAGGGGGTCAAGGCGGTCACCGCCGGCGCCAATCCCATGGATCTCAAGAAGGGCATCGAGAAAGCCGTCGAGAAGGTGATCGAGGAGATCAAGAAGATCTCCAAGCCCGTCGGCGGCAAGGCGATTGCCCAGGTCGGCACGATCTCCGCGAACAACGACGAGACGATCGGCGGGATCATCGCCCAGGCGATGGACAAGGTCGGCAAGGACGGCGTCATCACGGTCGAAGAGGCGAAGGGGCTCGAAACATCCCTCGAGATCGTCGAGGGAATGCAGTTCGACCGCGGCTACCTGAGCCCGTACTTCGTGACCGACGCCGAGCGCATGGAGTGCGTCTTCGAGAACCCGTACATCCTGATCCACGAGAAGAAGATCTCCAACATGCGGGAGCTCCTGCCGTTGCTCGAGCAGGTCGCCAAGAGCGGCCGCCCGCTGCTGATCCTCGCGGAAGACGTGGAGGGCGAGGCCCTGGCGACCCTGGTGGTCAACAAGCTGCGCGGCACGCTGCAGGTGTGCGCGGTCAAGGCGCCGGGGTTCGGTGATCGGCGCAAGGCGATGCTCGAGGACATCGCGATCCTCGCGGGCGGGAAGTGCATCACCGAGGACCTCGGGATCAAGCTGGAGAACGTCAAGCTCGAGGACCTCGGCCAGGCCAAGAAGGTCACGGCCGACAAGGACAACACGACCATCGTCGAAGGCAGGGGCAAACGCGCCGACGTCGAGGGCCGGGTCAAGCAGATCCGCGTCCAGGTCGAGGAGACCACCTCCGACTACGACCGCGAGAAGCTCCAGGAGAGGCTCGCGAAACTCGTCGGGGGCGTCGCCATCATCAAGGTCGGCGCGGCCACCGAGACCGAGATGAAGGAGAAGAAGGCCCGCGTCGAGGACGCCATGCACGCCACCAAGGCGGCCGTCGAGGAAGGCATCGTCCCCGGCGGCGGCGTCGCCCTGGTCCGCGCCATCCCCGCGCTGGAGAGGTTGAAGGAGAAGCAGGAGGACATCCAGAGCGGCATCAACATCGTGCGGCGCGCCCTCGAGGAGCCGATCCGGCAGATCGCGATCAACGCCGGCTACGAGGGATCGATCATCGTGCAGCAGGCGAAGGAGAAGGAGAAGGCGACGGTCGGCTTCGACGCCTACGCCGGCAAGTGGGTCGACATGTTCGAGGCCGGCATCATCGATCCGACCAAGGTCACCCGCTCCGCGCTGCAGAACGCCGCCTCCATCGCGGCGCTCATGCTGACCACCGAGGCGATGGTTCACGAGATTCCCGAGAAGAACAAGCCGGAGATGCCCGGGGCGCCGGGCGGCATGGGCGGTGGGATGTACTGATCCACGCCCCTGCGTCCGCGGCAGGATCGAGCCCCCCGGGTCGTCCCGGGGGGCTTTTTTTCTCCGCGGCCGGCGCTCACTCGTAGCGGAGCGCCTCGATCGGATCCAGGGAGGCGGCCTTGCGGGCGGGGTAGAGGCCGAAGAAGATCCCGACCGCCACGGAGAAGGCCAGGGCCAGAGCGACCGTGGCCGGGGAGACGACCGAGGCCCAGCCGGTGACGGCTTCGAGGATGGCGCTGCCGGCGAACCCGGCCGCCACGCCGATGAGGCCGCCGGCCACGCTCAGCACCACCGCCTCGACCAGAAACTGCGTGAGCACGTCGGAGCCGCGCGCGCCGAGGGCCATCCGCAGGCCGATCTCGCGGGTCCGCTCGCTGACCGAGACCAGCATGATGTTCATGATGCCGATCCCTCCGACGACCAGGGAGACGCCGGCGATGGCGGAAAGGAGAAGGGTCATCACCTCGGTCGTGGCCTGCGCGGCGGTGGCGAGATCCGCCTGGTCGCGGATGGTGAAGTCGTCCGGCTCGGCCGCGGCGAGCCCGTGCGTGTCCCTGAGGGCGGCGCGGATCTCCTCCTGGGCCGCGGCGATGTCGGCCGGGGACGGGCAGCTGGCGAGGATCTGGCCGATGAACATCCGCCCCGCGAGCCGCCGCTGCGCGGTGGTGTGGGGGACCAGGACGACGTCGTCCTGGTCGGTCCCCTCGGCCGTCTGTCCCTTCCGGGTCAGCACGCCGACGACCTGGAACGGGACGTTGCGGATCTGCAGTCTCTGCCCGACGGGATCCTGATCCGGAAACAACGCGTCCGCGACCGTCCCGCCGAGGAGGGCGACGCGGCGGGCGGTCCGGACGTCCGCGTCCTGGAAGAACGCCCCCGACGCGGCCGGCCAGTCCCGGACCGTCATATAGTCGTCCGACACCCCGAACACGAACGTCCGCCAGTTTCCCGCCCCGCCGATCACCTGCGAACGGGCGAAGATCACAGGGGAGACCGCGGTCACCAGGTCCGCCTGCCGCCTGATCGCCTCGGCGTCCTCGACCGTGAGCCGGCTGAAGGTCTGGGCCCCCTGGCTGACGCCCGCCTGCTGGGCGGCGCCTGGGGTGACGATGATCAGGTTGGTCCCCAGACGTTCCACCCGGTCCCGGATCTGGGTCCGCGCGCCGTCTCCGAGCGCCACCATGACGATCACCGCTCCGACACCGATGATGATGCCGAGCATGGTCAGGAGGGAGCGGGCCTTGTTCCGGAGGATGCTCCGCGCCGCGATCTTCACCTGGGCCGCGGGCTTCATGACGGAGGTCCGTCGCGAAGGATCCGTCCATCGCGCATCTCCACCACGCGGCGGCAGCGGCGCGCCACGTCGACCTCGTGCGTGACCAGGACGATCGTCATGCCCTGCCGATTGAGGTCCCGGACGAGGTCGAGGATCTCCATCGACGTCTGGCTGTCCAGGTTTCCGGTCGGCTCGTCGGCCAGGAGGATGGAAGGACGGGTCACCAGGGCCCGGGCGATCGCGACCCGCTGCTGCTGTCCGCCGGACAGCTCGGAGGGATGATGCGACAGCCGCTCCCCCAGTCCGACCCGAACCAGCGCGGCCGCCGCCTCGCGCCGCGGGTCGGAACGCCGCCCGCTGCGGTCGTACAGCAACGGCAGCTCGACGTTCTCCAGGGCGCTCGTGCGCGGCAGGAGGTTGAAACTCTGGAAGACGAATCCAATCCTGCGGTTCCTGATGTCGGCCAGGGCCTCCCGGCCGAGGCGATCGACACGCGTCCCGTCAAGCAGGTAGGCCCCCGAGGTCGGAACGTCCAGGCAGCCGAGGATGTTCATGAGGGTCGATTTGCCGGATCCGGAGGCCCCCATCACGGCCACCATGTCACCCGGCTCGACGGTCAGGTCGATCCCGCGCAGCGCCTCCACGCGGTTCGAGCCCGTCACGTAGACCCGCGTGAGGCCTTCGACCCGGATCAGGGGAACGCCGCCCACGGACGCCTCCTTCAGGGAGTGGGCGGCCGGGGCCGGCCGCCGGCCGGCCGGGACTGGAACGGACTCGACCCGGACGCGTCGGCGGCCCGGGCGATCCCGGCGATCACCTGCATCCCCTCGCGCAGCCCGTCTCCCTCGACCTGGGTTTCCAGGCCGTTGGTGAGCCCGGCGCGCACACGGAGGGCGTCCAGGCCGCCGCCGTCGTCGAGGAACCAGAGCAGCGTCCGGTCGCCGCCAGGACCGCCGCCCGCACCGTCGCCGGCGCCTGGGCGGCCGTCGCCCCCGCGCCGCGTCCGCAGCCCGTCCAGCATCTCCGCCGTGGGTCGCAGACGCAGCGCCGCGTTCGGCACCTTCAGCACGCCGGTTGCGGTCTCGACCAGGAAGTCGGTGGTGGCGGTCATGCCCGGCAGGAGGCGACCGTCGCGGTTGTCGACTTCGACGACCACGGTGTAGTTGACGACGTTCTCCAAGGTGGTTGGCTGCAGGCGGATCTGCGCGACGGTCCCGCTGAATGCCTCCCCGGCGTGGGCCTGGACCGTGAAGCGCGCCTTCTGCCCTTGATGGATGCGGCCGATGTCGCTCTCGTCGACCGCCGCCAGGATGCGCATCCGCGACAGATCCCCGGCGATCCGGAACAGCGTCGGAGCCGCCAGGCTGGCGGCGACCGTCTGCCCGACGTCCACGCTGCGCTGGATCACGATGCCGTCGATCGGGGCGCGGATCTCGGTGTAGGCCAGGTTGCGGCGCGCCCGCTCCAGCGCCACGCCCGCCGCCCTGAGGTCCGCCTGGGCCACGGCGTGGGCGTACCGGGCGGATTCGTGCTCCTGGTCCCCGATCACGCCGTCCCGGTGCAGGGTCTCCGCGCGCTCCAGCTCCCAGCGCCGCTGCCGCTCCTCGGCTTCGCGCCGCTCCAGGGCGGCCTGGGCGGAGCGCACCTCCTGCTGCAGGAGGATCGGATCGATGCGGGCGATCAACTGCCCCTGCCGCACCCGATCGTTGAAATCGGCCCGAATCTCGGCGATCTGCCCCGAGACCTGGGTGCCGACCTCGACCGTGGTGACCGACTCGAGCGTTCCGGTCGCCGAGACGACCGACTCGAGATCGCCCCGCCGGACCTCCACGAACCGGTAGCCCTGTCGCGCCCCCCCGCGACGCGACACCACCTGCCACGCGGTGACGGCGGCCACCACCAGCAGGATCACGCCGATCCACACCTTCCTGGTCATGCTCCACTCCGATCCGGTCCGCCGGCGCCGCCGACCATTCAACCATACTCGACCCGGCACGACCCCGGGGCTACCGGCCCGTGCTCGACCGGGAGGGGTCGCGTGCGAGAAGCTCCATGGCCCCCCGCTGCTGGGACGTGTCGCCCAGAAGGAAGATGTCGTCGCCGGCCTGGAGCTCCTCGTCGGGCGAGGGGTTCACGAGGCGCTGCCCGCCACGCTCGATGGCGACGACACTCGCGCCGGTGCGGCTGCGGATCTCGAGTTCGCGGATGCGCCGCCCGATGGCCGGCGCCGCGGGAGGAATCGTGACCCTCTCGAGCGTCATTCCCCGAGGCAGGTCGTGGAGCGGTGCCGGTTGTTCTCCGTGGGGAGCCGCGACGGCGTCGAGGGGGTCCTGGAAGGCGAGGGCCGCCCTCTCGTACAGGGTGGCGACAGGCCGCCAGGCGAACAGGGTCGCCCCCGCGAGCACCAGCAGCAGCGCCCCCAGAACGGGCCAGGGCGGCAGGATGGCCGAGCTGAGCAGCAGCACGACGATCGCGATGCCGATGCTGCCCGAAGTGACGACCGTCGTGGAGATGATCGCCCGGACCGTGGCCGCCTGGTCCTGAGGCTCCCGGACGGGAACGCTCATTCCGGCGAGCACCGTGCCGATCGCCTTCAGGTTGCGGAACGACACGACGAGGATCGGCAGGCTCAGGACCAGCGCGGTGCCCCAGAGGACCGTCCGCTCCCCCCCGAGCGCGTCCGGGAGCAGGTCGTGCAGGCCGGTCGCTTTCGGCCACACCACCCGGGCCGAGAGGAAGACGACCATGATGAGCGCGACGTTCGCCAGCAGCCGCAGGGCGAGTCGCCGGAACAGGCGGGCGCCGGCCGGTGCCTCGGTCGACTCCCCCAGACGCCGCACGTGATCGATGTACAACTCGATCGCGGCGATGACGCTTCTCGGAGCGCTGCGATGCAGCGCGACCGCGAGCGGATCGGACCAACGCATCAGGTACGGCGTCAGGAAGGTCGTGATCGACGACACGCAGACCACGATCGGATAGAGGAAATCGCTGGTCACCCCGAGCGATGTGCCCAGGGCCGCGATGATGAACGAGAACTCCCCGATCTGGGCCAGCCCCATGCCGACCCGCAGGGACGTCCTGAGGTCGCGCCCGCTGAGGAGGGCGCCCAGGGCGCAGGTCAGGACCTTCCCAAGCACGATCACCAGGCTGATGGCGACGATGGGAACCGCGTGCGTGGCGATCATGCGGGGATCGATGAGCAACCCGATCGCCACGAAGAACACGGCGCTGAACATGTGCCGGATCGGCTCGGTGAGGGCCTGCACCCGCCCCCGTTCCCGTGACTCGGCGATGAGGGCGCCGATGATGAAGGCGCCCAGGGCGACGCTGTAACCGAGCTTCGCCGAGAGCAGCGAGACGCCGAAGCAGAGCCCGAGCACCGAGATCAGGAGCATCTCGTCGCGCCGCAGCCGGGCGATGGCGGTCAGCAGGCGCGGCACGATCACCAGCCCCGGCAGCACCAGGATCCCCACGAAGGCGATCAGACGGCCGAGGGTCAGCAGGGTCTCGGCCGGATCGATGCGTCCCGACGTGGCGAAGCCGGTCAGCAGGGCGATCATCGCAATCCCGACCAGGTCCTCGACGATGAGGATGCCGAAGGTGAGCTGGGAGGCCTCCTCCTTCGTCCGGCCGAGTTCCCCGAGCGCCTTGACGATGATCGTCGTGGAGGAGATGGCGATCATGGCTCCCAGGAAGATGCTGTCGAGCTCGCTCCACCCGAAGACGCGCCCGATGGCATACCCGGCGCCCGACATCATCACCACCTCGAGGAGGGCCGCCAGCAGGGCGGACACGCCCACGCGCCGCAGGCGCCGCAGGCTGAACTCGAGACCGAGAGAGAACATCAGGAAGATGATCCCCAGCTCCGCCAGGGTCTCGATTGCCTTCCGGTCCGTGATCAGGGGGAACGGGGGGGTGTGGGGTCCGATGATGATGCCGGCGATCATGTAGCCGAGCACCACCGGCTGCCGCAGCTTCCGGAAGACCAGGGTCACGATCCCCGCGACGATCATGACCACGGCGAGATCTTCCAGGAAGGTCAGGGTGTGCATGGACCGAGTGTCCCCGTGGCCGGCCGGGATCGCCGGGGGCCCACTCTAGGGGGTGCCGGCAGGACACGTCAACGGGCCGCTTCGCGGCCGCGGGGTCGTCTTCGTCCGGGTCCTTTCAAGACCCTAACGAATTCCCCGAATTGCTCCAGGGCGCCCTCGCGCGCGCTCCACCGGCGGATGAGATCGATTTCCACCCGATGGTGACGCGCGCTGGTCACCGCGACCTTACGGCGCGGATACCCGCCCGGCCGAGTGCTTCAGCGACAGCGCGCGCCACCTCGGCGATGCCCGAGCGCCTGCCGAGCCTCAAAGGGGCCTGCCGGTACGTCGGGGCCGGCGGCGAAGGGCTCGGATCCGTCGCTGAAGCTCGATTTCCGGCTGCGCAAGGCGGAGCAGGTAGCGTCGCAGGTCATCCAGTGCGAAGTACCGGGGATTGAGCCTGAACAGACGAGTCCGGCCGGCATTCCGTCCGGAGACGATCCCATCGGCCTCCAGCCCCCTCAGGGCACCCTGGACACCGTACAGGGACGTCTCCAGCAGTCGTGCCAGCTCTCGGGGGCAGCTCCCGGACAGCAGACCGAGGGCCAGCAGGACACGGGTGCGTGTCCTCCCGCCGAACGGGGACCGGCGGAAAGCCAGCCCGGCCCGCTTGCAGGCCCTCCGCCACGGCGCCATATTGCCTCCCGTGAAGACCGCGCCGTTCGTCCTCGCGTCGCTCCTGTGCGCCCTGCTCCCCGCGCCGGCCGGGGCCATCGAGGTGCCCCAGACCCGGCGGGAGTTCGTGAAGGTGGTCGCGGCGGGGGCGCGTGGCGTCGCCATGGAGACCTTCGTGGCGGATCAGGGGTTCGAGCCGACCTACCGGTTGCTGCAGAAGAAGGCGGCCGCCTGCCTCGACGTGCAGATCAACCGGTCCGGCTTCGTCGGCAATCAGATGGAGGTCAGCTCCTCCGACTACAACCCGACGCTGCGTCGCACCGGAGCGGGGGCGGCGGAGTTCACCCTGCAGGTCGTCCACCGGCCGCGAGGTCTCGGGCACACGCCGCCGCCCGGCGGCCTCTACGTGATGGCCGCCGACCTCAAGACCCTCCCGGGCGGGAGGACCGAGGTCGTCCTGTACCGCCCGACCATCGGCTTCAAGACCATCGTCAAGAGCTTCAAGGAATGGCTGGCCGGCGAGGACGCCGGCTGTCCGAAGATCCGGTAGACCCCCGCCCGTCCGGCGCGCCCCCCCGGGCTCCCGGCGACCTCCCGCGGCCCGCGACACGTCCTGTCACGCCCCGGCGCCCCCGCGCCTATACAGCGGGCAGGCGGCGCGCGGGCCCCTTCCGGTTCGGCGTGACCGCCCGGGAAGGGGGTGAGACAATGATGCGCTTCGTGAATCGGCTCGTGCCCGTCGTCGTCCTGATGGCGCTGCCCGCGGCCGCCTGGGCGGCCGGCAGGATGGCGGAGACGGCCTGTTGCCGCTGTCCGTTCTGCTGCCCTTGAACCCGGGACCGGATGGAGCGCCTTCGGCAGTCCGATCTGCAGCGATCGATGGAGCGGCTCGCCGACGGCGACCGCGACGCGTTCCATCCGGTCTTCGCGTTCCTCTGGCCGCTTCTGCGCCGGTTCGCGGCCCGGCACCTGCCATCGGACGAAGCCGAAGACGCCGCGCAGGAGGCGCTCTTGCGGATCTTCCGGCGGGCGGCCGAGTTCGACCCGTCGCGCAGCGCCCTCGCCTGGGCGCTGGGGATCGCCACCTTCGAGATCCGGACCGCGCGCCGCCGGCGGCAGCGCAGGCGCGAGACCTCGCCGTCCGACGTGGCGCTCGAGGCGAGACGCGATCCGGCCCCGACCCCGGAAGCGACGGCGCTCGAGCGCGACCTGGAGACGACGGTGCGCGACGCCCTCGGCGCGCTGCGACCGGAAGACGCCGAAACGCTGCGACAGTTCGCGCGCGGGGAGCGGGCGGCGGTGGCGGCCGCGACCTTCAGGAAGAGGGTCGAGCGGGCGCTCCGGCGCCTGCGCGCCGTCCGGGGGGTGACCGATGAGCGGTCCTGACGCGGCGCTCGCGGCGCGGGCGCGGCGGGCTTACGAGATCGGCCGTCTCGAGGCGGCGCTGCGGCGGGGCCTGCTGCTCGCACCCCTCGTCGGCGCGGCGCTCCTGTGCTGCGCCGACGCCGCCGGGGTCCTGGCTGGAGGTGCCGGTCTCCTGGCGGCGGTCACCTATTGTCTGTGGCGCGGCGAAGCGTTCGGGCGCGGGGTCCGCCCCGGTCTGATCGCCGGCATGGTGCCGCTGGTCCTGCCCCTGGCCGTCCAGGCCATGGGGCATCCGTGCGACCCCTACCGGTGTCTTCTCGACGCGTCGATCTGCGTCATCGCGGGGGTGGCGGGCGGCATCGCCCTCGGTCTCGCCGCCCCCCGCCCCCGGGAGGCCGGGGGGATCCCATTGTTCGTCGCCGGTCTGATCGCGGGTCTCACCGGCTCGATGGGATGCATCCTGTACGGGCTCATCGGGCTGGGCGGGATGGTCCTCGGCCTGCTGGGTGGGGCGGCGCCGTTCCTCGCCGTCCGCCACGCCCGCGGGTGAGCCGGGCCGCATCGCGCACGGTCGACCTGCGCCCCCGAATCCGACCGCCTCATGGCGCCGGGAGCGTGGCGCGTCGCAGCCGGCCCGTCTTGGCGGCCGCGGCCCTTCGGCGTTAGAATCTCCGTTCCCATGGACGCCCGCGCCGTCGTCCAGGTCCTGGCGGAGATCGCCGGGACCGCCTCGGAGACCCCGGAGCTTCAGGAGGTCTTCACCCGGGTGGCCACCGCCATCCGTCGATTGATCCCCTTCGACAACATGGGGGTCGTCCGGATCCTGGACGGCCAGTGGGCGGTCCTCCACGCGACCACGAAGGATTGCGGCGGCCCCGGCTCGGGCTGTTCGGAACCGATGCCCCTGTCGTCCTGGTCGCCGCGCCTGCGTCCCCGCCCCGAGCCGGTGCCGCGGATCGACGACGCGGCGTCCGAGCTCGACCCGGCCTACCCGATCGACGCCAACATCCTCAAGGGCGGAGTGCGGTCGGCGCTCTGGGAGCCGTTCCTGTCGAGGGGCACGTTCGGGGGCGGCGTCTGGCTGAGCGCCTATCAGCCGCGCGCCTTCACCGACGAGCACCAGGAGGTCCTGAAGCCGATCGCCGTTCTCCTGGGGTCGGCGGTCGACCATTGGCGGATCTGGGACGCCGAGCGGCGGCGGCGGGAGCGGCTGCAGGCGATCGAGGTGATCCTCGAGACCCTCACCGCCTCCCTCGACGTCCGGGAGATCTTCGGACGGCTGTCCGCCGCGGTGCAGCCGGTCCTGCCGCATCATCTCCTCGTCCTTACGGAGCACGACGAGCGCGACCGCTCGTTCCGCGTGGTGGCGTTCGCCGGCGAATCCGACGGACCGGCGCCCGACGCGCCGGTGCCGATGACCGAGCGGGAGCTGGAGCGGCGGGCGCTCGACTTCGACATCCTCGCCGACATCACCACCGAGCTGGCGCCCGACACGGCGCGCAACCGCCTGCTGCGCTCCACCGGGATGCGCTCCTGGCTCCGGGTCCCGGTCCGTTTCTCGGGCGAGGTGCGCGGCTCGATCGCCTTCTCCCATCGCGAGCCGGCGCGCTACGTCCCCGGGGACGTCGAGGTGGCCCGCCGGCTGGCCGACCGGGTAGCCCTCGTCCTGTCGCACCAGCGTCTGGCGGACGAAGCCCGGATCGCGGCCGAGGCCAACGAGCGGGCGCTGCGTCTCGAGGTGACCGTCGAGACCCTGACGCGTGAGCTGGAGTCCCAGGGGCGGAGCCGCGTCGTCGGCGTGTCGCGATCCTGGAAGGAGGTCCTCCTTCAGGTCGGCCGGGTTGCTTCCTCGGACACCACCGTCCTGATCACCGGCGAGTCGGGGACCGGAAAGGAGGTGGTGTCGCGCCTCCTGCACCAGGGCTCGCCGCGCACCGGCCGGTCGTTCGTCGCCATCAACTGCGCCGCCCTGCCGGAGCAGCTCCTGGAATCCGAGCTGTTCGGCCACGAAAGGGGGGCGTTCACCGGGGCGATCGCCGCCAAGATCGGGCGGCTCGAGCAGGCGGCGGGCGGCACCCTGTTCCTCGACGAGATCACCGAGATGAGCCCGATCGTGCAGGCCAAGCTGCTCCGGGTCCTGCAGGAGCGGGAGTTCCAGCGGGTGGGGGGCACTCGCGTGCTGCGGGCCGACGTGCGGGTGATCGCGGCGACCAACCGCGATCTCGGCGAGGCGATCGGCCGGGGCCAGTTCCGCGAGGATCTCTACTACCGGCTCAATGTCTTCCAGATCCACATCCCGCCCCTGCGCGAGCGCTCCGACGACATCCAGCCGCTGGCGGAGGCCTTCCTCGAGGATCTGGGCCGGAGCATGGGACGCCCCGCGGCCGGGTTCTCGCGCGACGCCCGCGAGTGGCTTCTCGGCCATCCCTGGCCGGGGAACGTCCGCGAGCTGCGCAACGCCATCGAGCGGGCCATCCTGCTGTGCGACGGCGGTCTCATCGCCCGCGAGCACCTCCCCGCGACGCCCGCCCGCTCCGAAGCGGGCCGGCCGGGGACCGTCCGGATCCCGGTCGACGCGGGCATCTCCTTGCCGGCGACCGGGGTGGACCTCGAGCACGTCGATCGAAGCTTCGTGGAGCGGGCCCTGCGGCAGTCGATGGGGAACAAGTCGAAGGCGGCCCGCCTCCTGGGACTGACCCGCTCGCAGCTCTACTCCCGCCTCGAGAAGTACGGGCTCCGCTAGGACCCGGCCCTCCGCCGATTAATCCGCACCCTGTCGATATATCGACAGCGGCTCTTCGCGACGCTGCGTCCCTCGCGCGAACCCGGCGCCGGACGCAACCCCCATGACGTCAGGGCGTTGTGCGCCGCCGGCGCGGTCCGATCCCGGCTGGCACGGGCCTTGTAGTGTGTCCCGGCGCGGAGGCAGGACGATGAGTCAGAAGCATGTGGAACGGATCATCGGACGGCTGGTGACCGACGAGGAGTTTCGCGACCGGTTCGCCGCCGATCCGGAGGGGGCGCTGCGGGCGCTCGGGGAGTGCGGCATGGAGCTGACCCCCCTCGAGGTGAGGGTGCTGGCGTCGATCGACCCGCAGGTCGCGGCGCGGTTCGCCGAGGCGATCGATATGCGGCTGCAGAAGGCCTGCATGCGGCGCAGGGGAGGGGAATCGTGAGGCGCTCCATCGGGATCGTCATGCTCCTCGCCGTGCCGGCGTGGCCGGCGGCGGCGATGGCCGGGACGGCCGCGGCCGGGACGGAGCCGGGCGCGACGGCACCGGCCGCCACCGGCGGCGGGCGGCCGCTGGCTCTCGAAGAGGCAATCGCCATGGCCCTGGAGAAGAACGAGGGGATCCTCATCGAGCGCCAGGCGCTCGCCTCCGCGGGGGAAGCGATCACCGGGGCGAAGGGGGCCTACGACCCGGTCCTGGAAATGGACGGCGGCTGGCGGCGGACCACGGCGCCGGTGAATTCCGCCTTCTCGGGCGCGCCGGCGGGCGAGGCGTCGCCCACCGAAGAGACCACCGAAGCGGGTCTGTCGGTGCGGCAGCTCCTGCCGACGGGAGGGGCGGTCACTTTCCGGACCTCGGCCGCGCGCGCCACCATCGACGGGGCCTTCTCCCTCCTCTCCCCCGCCTACGGCACGCAGGTGGGGCTGGAGATCCGGCAGCCCCTGCTGCGCGATCGCGCCATCGACGCCGCGCGGCTGACGTTGCGGGTCGCCGCCACGGATCGGGATCGCGCCGGGGCCCTCCTGCGGCGGGAGATCACCGACACGGTCGCCGCCGTCGAGAGGGCCTACTGGACCCTGGTCGCCGATCGGCGGGCGGTCGAGGTGCGCGCCGAGGCGGTGCGTCTCGCGGAGGAGCAGCTCCAGGAGACCGGCATCCGGATCGGTCAGGGGGCGGCCCCCGAGACCGAGATCGCCCAGCCGCGGGCGGAGCTGGAGCGGCGCCGCGGCGAGCTTCTGGCGGCGCTCGAGACGGCGGCCCGCGCGGAGAGCGCGTTGAAGGTCCTGATCCTGGGGGACGGCGACGAGGCCTTCTGGTCGGAGCCCCTGGCGCCCGCCGACGATCCGGCGATGCCGGTGGCGCCGGTCGATCTGCCGGCGGCGATGGAGCGCGCCCTGGGGACCCGTCCCGAGCTGGAGGCCGCGGCGGCGATGGTCGCGCGCCGGAGCGTCGAGGCCGACTTCGCGCGCGACACCATCCGGCCGTCGCTCGACGCCGTGGTCGCGCACGACCGGTTCGGTCTCGCCGGCTCCCGGAACCCCGCGGGGATGACCCTCCCCGGTCTGCCGGGTTCGATCCCCGGCGGCATGGAGGGGGAATGGGGACGGTCTTTCGGGATGCTCGACGACGGCCGTTTCGACGACACCTGGGCGGGTCTGGAGTTCCGCATCCCGCTCGGCAACCGGGCCGCGCGGGCGGAGGCCGCCATCGCCCGCGGCACGGCGCTGCAGGCCGCGGCCGACCTGACGCGCGCCCGCAAGACGGTGCGCTCCGAGG
>JBOGOE010000165.1:0-3802 GCA_050747445.1 Candidatus Polarisedimenticolia bacterium
GAGGCGAGCCGGTGCGCGGCGCCCGCGCGCGGTTCGGGCCGGTGCTGAGGGGTCTGCTCAAGACGGCGATCGCGGGGGGCTTGAGCTGGTCCGGCGCCGATCGTCTCTGGCGGCGGCGGAACGGCGACGGGCCCTGGATCGTCGGCTACCACAGGGTGGTGGAGGACGTGGCGCACTGCGCGCCGCGCACCGGACCGTCCATGCTGATCAGCCGGTCGACGCTGGAGCGCCACCTGGACTGGATCGGCCGGCGCTTCCGCCTGGTGTCGCTCGACGCGATCGGCCGGGAGCTGGAGAACGGCGGTGGCGCCGCGAAACCGGCGGCGGCCATCACCTTCGACGACGGCTACCGCGACGTCTACCACCACGCGGTTCCGCTGCTCCTGCGTCGGGGCGTGCCGGCCGCCGTGTTCGTCATCAGCGGTCTCGTCGGGACCCTGCGGCCGCCGCTCCACGACCGGCTCTTCCTCCTGCTCTCCGGGGTGTCGCGCGCCGGGGGATCGCCGCGCGAGGTGCTGCCGGATGTGCTCCGTCGGCTGCGGATCGAGCCGCCGGCCGCCCCGCGCCCATGGCCCGCCGCGCCCGATCCGGCGGTCGTGACGCGCCGCCTGCTCGAGACCTTCCAGGCGGCGGATCTCGAACGGATCGCCGCCGACCTGGAGGAGCGGGTGCCCGTCGATCGGGAGCTGCGGGAGGAGCACCTGCCGCTGACCTGGGACATGGTCGGGGAGATGCGGCGCGCCGGGTTCACCATCGGCTCCCACACGCGACGGCACGCGCTCCTGACCGGCGAAAGCCCCGGCGCGATCGCCGGGGAGGTCGCGGGCTCGCGGCGCGAACTCGAGGCGCGCCTGGGGATCCCCGTCCGGCACTTCGCCTACCCCAACGGCTGGTTCGATCGGGCGGCCGTCCGCGCCGTCGCCGACGCCGGCTACCGCTACGCCTACACGACCTGCCGTCACCGGGACCCGGACCACCCGCGGCTCACCCTCCCGCGCACGCTGCTGTGGGAGCGGTCGGCGACCGGTCCCCTGGGTCGCTTCTCTCCGACCCTGATGGGGTGGCAGGCGCCGGGAGCCTGCAGGCCGCCGTCCGGCTGCGGCCCGGACCACGCCCGGCGGGCGGCGGACGCCTCATGATCGCCCGGGCCGGACCGGCGACCGTGCTGGCCGCCGGACGGGGAGTGGGAGCGGCCGCCGCCTTCCTCATTCCCGTGGTCCTGGCGCGGAGCTTCGATCCGCAGGCCTTCGGCACCTACAAGCAGCTCTTCCTGATCTACGGGACCCTCTTCGGAATCGCGCAGCTGGGGCTGGCGGAGAGCCTCTTCTTCTTCCTTCCGGCGGCCCCCCGCGACGCCGGGCGTCATGCCGCCAACACGATCGTCGGTCTGGCGGCGGCGGGGGTCGGTTGCCTGGCGCTTCTCTGGATGGGGCGCGCCGGCGTGGCGCGCTGGCTCGGCAACCCGGAGCTCGCGGCGTACCTCCCGCTTCTCGGCCTCCACCTGGCGCTGATGCTGGCGGCGGCCGGACTGGAAATCGTCCTGACCGCGCGCCACCGCTTCGGGGCCGCCGCCCGGGCCTACGCCCTGTCCGACCTTCTCCGGACGGGGTTCCTCCTGGTGCCGGTCGTGCTCGCCGGCGGGCTGGGCGGCCTGCTCGCGGGTGCCGTGGCGTTCGGGGCGCTCCGGTTCGGCACCGCCCTCCGGCTCACCGCCCGGGAGCTCCGGGGGGAGCTGCGTCCGGACGGTGCGCTGTTCCGGAGACAACTCGCCTACGCGCTGCCGTTCGAGCTGGCGGTCCTGCTCGACATCGCGCAGGCGAACTATCACCAGTACGCCGTCGCCCACCGCTTCGATGCCGCGACCTTCGCCATCTACTCCGTCGGCTGCCTGCAGGTGCCGCTGGTGGATCTGATCGCCGGGTCGGTCTGCAACGTGATGATGGTGCGGATGGGGGAGCTGCGGCGCGACGGCGGCACGACGGCCCTCCTGTCCACGTGGCACGAGACCACCCGCAGGCTGGCGGCCGTCTTCGTCCCGCTGGTCGGGCTTCTCCTGGTGACGTCGCGCGACCTCGTGACCTTCCTGTTCACCGACGCCTACGCGGCGAGCGTCCCGGTCTTCAGGGTCTGGACCGTGACCTTCCTCCTCGCGGCGCTTCCGCTGGACGGGCTGCTGCGCGTGTTCGCCGACACCCGCGCCTTCTTCGCGATCAGCGCGGCGAAGCTCTTGATCATCGCCGCGACGACCGGATGGCTCCTCTCCGGGCTCGGCCTCACCGGAGCGGTGGCGGCCACCGTCATCGCCGCCTGCGTGGCCAAGGGGCTGGCGCTGGCGCGGATGCGGCGCCTCATGGGGCTGCGGTTGGAGGAGCTGCTTCCCTGGCGCAGCCTGGGGGTGCTCCTGGGATGCGGGGCGGCGGCCGCCGTGCCGGCGCTCCTGGCGGCGTCGGTGGACGGGATGCCGGTGCCCGTCCGGCTGGCGGCGGCCGGTCTGGCCTACGCCGCGGTCTATGGCGCGCTCCTGCTCCGCTTCGGCGTCCGGCGCCCCGTCTCCGATGCCGTCTCCGCGCGGCGCGTCGTCCCGCGCCCGGCGGCCGCCGCCGGGTGCGCGCCGCTGAAGGTGGCCCTGGTCGCCGCCAGCCTGGAGATCCTGGGCGGGCACGGAATCCAGGGGGCCGCCCTCGCCGACGGGTTGCGGCGGGAGGGGACCGAGACCGCCCTGATCCCGATCAACCCGCCGTTTCCCCCGGGCCTCCGCTGGCTGCGCCGTCTCCCGTTCGCGCGCACGCTGCTCAACCAGATCCTGTTCCTGCCGAGCCTGGCGCGGCTGCGGCACTATGACGTGGCGCACGTCTTCTCGGCGTCCTACTGGTCGTTCCTGCTCGCGCCGTTGCCCGCCATCCTCGCGGCGCGACTCTTCGGGCGCCGCCTGATCCTCCACTACCACAGCGGCGAGGCGGCGGATCACCTGGGGCGCTGGGGGGCGCTCGTGCACCCCTGGCTGCGGCTGGCGGACGCGATCGTGGTGCCGTCGCACTACCTGCGCGGCGTGTTCGAACGACACGGTCATCGGGTCCGCGTCATCCCCAACGTCGTCGACGCCTCGCGGTTCCGCTTCCGGGAGCGGCGGCCGCTCCGCCCCCGGCTGCTGTCGATCCGCAACCTCGAGCCCCACTACGGCGTCGACAACACCCTGCGGGCCTTCGCGATCCTGAGGGAGCGGCACCCGGACGCCACGCTGACCGTCGCGGGGTACGGGAGCGAGGAACGCCGGCTCCGCCGGCTGGCCCGATCGCTCGGGGACCGGGGAATCCGCTTCGCGGGACGGGTCGAGCCGGACGCGGTGCCGGAGCTCTACGACGGCGCCGACGTCTTCGTCAATTCCTCCCTCGTCGACAACCAGCCGGTCTCGGTGCTGGAAGCCTTCGCCGCGGGGCTGGTGGTCGTCACCACGCCGACGGGGGACATCGCGGCGATGGTGCGGGACGGCGGCACCGGACGCCTGGTGCCGCCCGGCGATCCCGGGGCGATGGCCGCGGCGATCGCGGACCTCCTGGACTCTCCGGAGCGCGCCCTGCTCATGACCCGGCGCGCCCGCCGGGAGGTCGAGGAGTACGCCTGGCCGGCGGTGCGCGCCGCCTGGGCGTCGGTGTACGCCGGGGGGCGGGCGGCTTGAACCTCGCCCGCTTCCTGGGGATGGGGCTCGACGAAATCTCGGGACGCGGTCTCCAGGCGGGCTGGCGGCTGGCGGATCGCGCCCTGGCGCGCCGGCGGGCGGCGCCGGCGCCGGGCGCCCTGCTCC
>JBOGOE010000166.1:0-8666 GCA_050747445.1 Candidatus Polarisedimenticolia bacterium
GTCCCAGGCGCTCGAGATCAAGCGGTTCTCCCGCGGCATCTCGATCCTGGACACGGTCATCACCCTGGCCCCCCTCCTGGGGCTCCTGGGGACGGTGACCGGCATGATGCACTCCTTCTCGCTCATCGGCGGCGAGCTGAGCGCCCCGGGTGCCATCACCGGCGGCATCGCCGAGGCGCTGATCGCCACCGCCTTCGGCCTGGGGATCGCCATCACGGCCCTCATCCCGTTCAACTACCTGAACGCCCGCGTCGAGGAGGCCCGGCACGAGATGGACTCGGCCGCCACGCGCTTCGAGATGCTGCTCCACCTGCCGCGCGAAGTGGTGATCCCGCCGGCGTCGGTGGCGTCGTAGGGAGGGCGGCCATGCACGGCGGCGGAGGCGGAAGGGGGAAGAGGGCGCGGATCGAGATCATCCCGCTCATCGACATCATTTTCTTCCTCCTGGCCACCTTCGTCATGGTGTCTCTGTCGATGACCAGGAACCAGGGGGTGCAGGTGGCGCTCCCGCCGGCGGGCTCGGCGGCGTCCCTGGGCGACCGGCAGCAGATGGAGAAGGCGGCCACCCTGAGCGTCACCGAAAAGGGCGAGGTCTTCTTCAACAAGGAGAAGGTCACCCTGGCGCAGCTTCCCTACCGCCTGCAGACCCTCAAGTCGGCCGTCAAGGACCCCAAGGTGATCATCAATGGCGACGCCGGGGCCGACTTCCGCGTCGTCGTCGCCGTCCTGGACGAGACGCGCAAGATCGGCATCACGCGCGTGGGGATCGCCACGGACGGCAAGTGATGCGCGCCACCATCCTGGGGGTCGCGGCGGCGGTCCTGCTCCACGCGGCCGTCCTGCTGTTCGGAGGCATCCTTTTCCCGAAGCCTCCGGAGGGCGGGGCCGAAGCCCGGGTCGAAGACGTCGACCTCCTTGCGGAAGCCGCGGAACGGGAACCGGAGGACGACAAGGAAGCGGAGAAGCCGGTGGAACAGCGCGAGGCGGAGGAATCGATGCAGGTGGTCCCCGAGCCGCCGCCCGACGCGCGCGGGCTGGACCTCCTGAAGGAGCAGGCGGCCGCCGTCCCCGAGCTGGCCGCTTTGAGCCTGGGAGCCCTGGAGAGCGCTCTCGATCCCGGCGCCGGCGGCTTCGGCGGCGTCCTGAACCTCGCCTCCGGCGGGCGGATCGGCGGGACCGGCGCCCCCGGCCTCCTGGCGGACGGTCCGGGCGGCGAGGCGATCTTCGCCCTGCCCGATCTCGATCAGAAGCCGCGGCCGATCTTCCAGGCCGAGCCGATCTATCCCTTCGAGTTGCGGCAGAAGAGAGTCGAGGGGACCGTGTACGTCCAGTTCATCGTCGACCGCGAAGGCCGGGTGGTGGACCCGAGGGTCGAGAAATCGACCCATGCCGGCTTTGACAAGCCGGCCCTCGATGCGGTCCGCCAGTGGCGGTTCGAGCCGGCGGTCCGCGGCGGCGAGCCCGTGCAGGCGCGCCTGCGCGTGCCGATCCGGTTCGAGAAGGGATGAGGAGAAGCGCATGAGAGGGCGCGGCCCGGTTCTCTGGTTCTGGCTGCTGCTGCTTCCGGCATCCGCCGGCCCCGGCGTCGCCGCGGACGGGGACGCGGCCCCGTCGGCGGAGGTCGCCCCCGCGCCGGCGGCGGCCGGCGAGGAGGCGCTCGATGTCTTTCGCGATCCCGAGTTCCAGAAGCGGTTCCTGGGGACCTACGGCATCCACTCCGAGGTGGAGCCGCGCCTGACTCCCCTGGAGCGCGACCTCCTGCAGCGGATCCTGCCCCACATGGCGTCCAACCCGGCCGAAGCGATCCGGCTCCTGGAGTCGGGGATGAAGAAGGACGCCAGCGCCATCCTCGACTTCACCCTGGGGAACCTCCACTTCCAGCAGGGGGATATGGAGCAAGCGGCGGGCCGGTACCGGATCGCGGTGGCCAAGTTCCCCAACTTCCGCCGCGCCCACCGCAATCTGGGGCTGGTGGAGGTCCGGCAGGGACGCAACGACGAAGCGATCCGCTCGTTCGCACGTACCATCGAGCTGGGCGGAGGGGACGCCATCCTCTTTGGGCTCCTCGGCTACTCCTATACCGCCAGGGGCGACTTCCTGGCGGCCGAGGCGGCCTACCGCTCGGCGCTGCTGCTGCAGCCCGACAACGACGAATGGCGGCTCGGCCTGGCGCGCTGCATCTTCAAACAGCACAAGCACCAGGAGGCGGTGGCCCTTCTCGACGTGCTGCTCGAGCGGCACTCCGATCGGGCGGACTTCTGGCTCCTGCAGGCCAACGCCTTCGTCGCCCTCAAGCAGCCGCTGCGCGCCGCCGAGAACCTGGAGGTGGTCCGGCGCCTCGGCAAGGCGACCCCTGACAGCCAGTTCCTCCTGGGTGACATCTACGTCAACGAGGGGCTGACGGATCTGGCCGCGGGCGCCTACGCCGCCGCCCTCGCGATCGACCCGGCGCAGCCCGCCGGCCGCGCGCTGCGATCCACCGAGGGGCTCGTGGCGCGCGGCGCCATGCCGCAGGGCCGCGCCCTCGCCTCCCGCATCCGCGAGGTCCTGGGTGAACGATTGACCGGGGACGAGAAGCGCTCGATCCTCCGCCTGGAAGCCCGGGCCGCCGTCGCCGGGGGGGACGGCGGCGACGCCGTCCGCCTCCTCGAGGAGGTCGTCGTCGCCGACCCCCTCGACGGCGAGGCCCTGATGCTCCTCGCCGATCACTACGCCCGCTCCGCCGACCCCGACCGCGCCCTCCTCTACTTCGAGCGCGCCGCCAACCTTGGATCCCACGAGGCCGCCGCCAAGATCCGCCAGGCGCAGATTCTGGTCGGCCGCGGGAAATACCAGGAAGCATTGCCCCTTCTCCGCCGCGCCCAGGAGATCAGGCCGCGCGAGGAGATCTCCCGCTACCTGGAGCAGGTCGAGCGGCTGGCCCGCACGCGCGGCTGAGCCCCCC
Organism: Candidatus Polarisedimenticolia bacterium; assembly: GCA_050747445.1. Taxonomy (GTDB): domain Bacteria; phylum Acidobacteriota; class Polarisedimenticolia; order Gp22-AA2; family Gp22-AA2; genus JBOGOE01. Next base: position 2,945 of record JBOGOE010000166.1, read on the forward strand.
CGAGTCCGGGATGCTCCGGCGCGGCCGCGCCGGCTTCTCCCTGGCCTCGACGGGGTGGGATCGTGAGCACGACTGCGCCGGTTCCAAAACCGGAATCTCGACGGAACGCCCCGGTCGCCTCCGGCGCTCTCGATCTCAACGCCCTCCTCAGGGTCCTTACCGCCGTCAAAAAGGGGGACTTCTCCGTCCGCATGCCCGTGGGCCTCGGCGGCATCCACGGGCGGATCGCCGACACCCTGAACGAGATCGTCGAGCTGAACCAGGGTATGGCCGAGGAGTTCGAGCGGATCAGCCCCGCCGTCGGCCGGGAGGGACGGACCCGCGAGCGCGCCTCGCTGCCGAACGCCACCAAGGGGTGGGCGGCGTGCATCGAGTTCAACATCAGGCACCTGTTCGGGGCTGGCGTCCATCGGCGGACGGAGAGGGCTCCGCAGGGCCGGGGTGCGAGAGGACCCAAGGTGTTGCCGCGCCGGGGGTAGCCACGCGGTGGTCATCCGGGCGCGGCTCGTGCCGCGCTACGGCGCCTGGCGGGCGGTGGTCGAGCGCACCCTGTTCGACTTGTAGCCGCGCCGGCAGCCCGTGACGCGCGGTCCGGATCCCCGTTCAGAGGGCGTCGGTGGGGGAGAGCACGTCCCAGAGGAACAACTCCCGTCGCTGGCCGTCCTTCGACTTGAAGCGCAGGCCGACGAAAAAATCGAACTCGGAGTAGGCCGACGCCATCAAGTCCTCCAACTCCTTCAGACCGTGCACGGTGCGCCAGCGGGCCGTATCGCGCTCGGCGTGCTCGAGGTCCTTCTTGATCAGGATGCTCTGCAGCACGTCTCCGGGGGCGATCTTCGCTGCCCGCGCCATGGTCCCTGGACGGACGGCAGTCACGGCGATGACCGTGTCGGAGCGCGGCCCGGCCACGAGGCCGCCGTAGTACCCCAGCGTGTCCAGCGGAGTCAGCCGCGGACGTCCGGGACGGGGGGTCAGGGCCACGGACATGTCCTGCGTCGCGGATTTCCGGGAGATCGCCAGGGTCACGTGCACTCCCGGCTTCAGGAGGAGCAGGCGCTCCCGGAGGTCTATCAGCGTCACCACTGGGTCTCCTTGGAAACGCAGGAGGCCGTCGCCCCGTTTCAGCCCCGCGGTGGCGGCGGGGCTGTCCGGGTAGACGAAGGTCACGACGTGCCAGACGCCGTCGGGGAGGGAATGCTCTGCGCGCGACTCCGCATCGACCGGTCGGGTGTGGATGCCGAGCCATGCGCGGGACGGCGCGCCGGAGCGGATCCACTCCAGACCCCGATCGATCCAGCGCAGTGGGATCGACACCGAGATCCCCGCGGTGAGTCCTTTGGTGACCTGGCCACCGCGCACCCCGCCGGTGCTCATGGCGACCAGCCGTCCCGCGCCATCGACGACCGGTCCCCCCGTGAAGCCGTCCGGCCGCGATGCGTCGGTCTGGATGTAATCCTCGACGGGGTGGAACTCGAAATCGGTGCGGTGCACCCCGCTGACGACACCGGCGGTGGCGGAGGGCTCGCCGCTGGTGCGCGGGGCCGACGGGAATCCGAGCGCACGCACGCTCTCGCCCGCCCGGGGCAGTTCGTCACGACGCGACAGAGGGGCGATCTGCGGCAGATCGGCCGCGAGCAGCGCGACGCCGAGGAGCGGATCGACGCCGATCACCCGCGCCGGCACGGCGGGAAACCCGAAGGCCCGCAGCGTCACCTCGCCGGCGCCGAGGAGGAGCCCGGCGTCGGTCACGAACTCGCCGGGGGCGACTGCGAACGCGCTTCCCAGCAGCGAATTCACCTCGGCCTTGGAGCCGTACACGATGGCGGCGAAGGCCGAGGTCATCTTCCGGTCGTGCGCGGCGATGACCTGGGCCACCGTGGTGCGCGGATCGGCGCCCGGGGCGGCTGGGGCGACCGGCGCCGGCGTCGCGAGCCGTGTCCCGCAGGCGGAGCAGAACGCGGCGCCGGGTTCGAGTGGAGCGCCGCAGCGGGGGCAGACGGCATCGGGCGTCCCTTCCGGCGCGACCGCCCCGGGCCACTCCGCCACGCCGACCGCGAACAGCACGGCCAGGATCGCGACGATCCCGATGGCACGGCGCCCCATCATCAATACACCGGCGGCGCCAGGGACTCCGGAAACAGGTTCGAGTAGCCGCGCCGCTTGCGCTCTCCACCGGCCGTCCGGATATCGAGGCTGAGCGTATACACGTTGATCTCCCGTGGCTCCTTGCGGCCGTCGCCAAAGACGTGCGGATTGGCAGCCCGGGCGGCGCTGGTGAAACTCTCCAGCCGCCTGACGCCCTTTCCCTCCACCGCCGTGATCAGGTCGCCCTCCTTGAAGTCCTCGTCTTCGCCACGACCGCCGCGCACCAGGTCCGCGATCCGCAGTCCCTGCTGGGCCGTCGGTCCGGTGGACACCTCCACGAGGTTCGCTTCGAGCGCCTCCTGGAACTCGTCGACGGGGTCCAGGAGGATGCGCGCCGGTCGCGTCGCGGGGAGGACCGCGAGACGCACCTCTTCGGCGCCGCGCAGAAGCGTCAGGTTCAGGACCGGCCCTTCGGGCGTCCCGCGCAGCAGCAGCGCCCCCGCCTCGGCCACGGTGCTCACGGGCGTCCCGTCGATCGCGGTCAGAAGATCTCCGGCTCGGACCCCAGCGCCTGCCGCGGGAGACCCCGGGACCAGATACGCCACGAGCGGATGGTTCACGGCACCCTCGATCCCGAACCTCGCCCGCCGCCGCTCGTCGGCCATCACCAGGCCAAGGCCGAAGTACGGACGCCTGGGCGGCGCTCCGGCGGCCAGAGACTGCATCACAGGCGTCAACCCGCCGATCGGAACACCGTACGTGATCCCCGTGTCCGGGCTGCCGAGGATCAGGCCGGCGACCCGGCCGCGGAGATCGATGAGTGGTCCCCCGAGACAGCCGGGCGGGAGGGAATGGTCGGTCCGCATCAGGTTTTCCAACGACACCAGGAAGGTGCCGGACTGTCCCGTCGCCGTGGTCCTGCCCCGGTGCAGCGACACGGGAAGGTACTGCACATAGTCCTCGTTCCGGGCGATTGGGTAGCAGATGGCGTAGAGATCCGCGTCGGCGGCGAGCGGCTCGTCCGCCGCGGGCAGCGGAGACGCTCCCGGCACCTCCGCCCGGAGGACGGCGATGCCCGATGGCGGATCGACGGCTACGAGCGTGGCGGGGTGTTCGTGGTTGGAGGCCGTCCGCACCTTGATGTCCTCGGCGTCGGCGACGATGCGGGCATGGGTTACGAAGAGACCGGGGCGACCCAGGGGGAAGGCAGTCGCCCAGGACTTGCCGCGTCCCGTGTACAGGCGGAGATAACGCTTGATGCTCTTGAAATCACGCTCGGACAGGACGTCTTCGAGGCCCTTCTTGCGATGCACGGCGGTGACCCCGACCGATGCACGGGTCATCGCCAGGAGCCGCGCCTGGGCCTGCTCCCCGATCAGGATCCGCAGGTCCCACCCGCACGCGGCGCAGAAGGCCCATCCCAGCTCGCAGCGATAGCCGCAGCGCGGACAGACGTCGGGACGCGGCGTCTCGGTGGCCGCCGCGGCGTCCCGGGTCGCCGGCCCCGGCGCCGCGGCGTGTGACAGCTCCCCGGTGGCGGGCGCCCCGCCGGCCGCCAGGACGACCGCGAGGGCGGCCACGAGCGGAACGCGGGTCGTCACGGCCCGGGCCGACGGCGGACCCGACCGGAACAGTCCGCCGCGCGTGGTTTCAAATGACGATGGGCCAGGTCGCATCCAACGCCACCGCCAGCACGGGATCCTTGGTGCGCCGCATCTCGAAGGTCACAGCCAGCCGGCCTCCGAGGTAGGCGCGACGGAGCGCCTGTCTCAGATCCGTCAGATTCGCGATCCGTGTCGGACGGGCCTTCTTCTTGTAGTAATCGAAGGTGAGCGGGGTCTCGGTCCAGTCCTGGGCCGGGACCACGGATTCGATGATGCTGCCTTCGACGAATCCGTGCTTTGGAAAGGGGCTGAAATTGCTCGCGACGCGTACCACGACGCCCTTCGCCTTCGGGTCGTCCTCGAACCGGAGGAACATCTGGCTTTCGAGCTCGGCCACCGGATCGATGCGCGGAGCGTCCCGCCGCGCCACCGTGCTGACCGGCACCTCGATCGCCTGCCCGTCGCGGTTCACCGCGATCACCAGCGATACGCCGGGTCCGACGCTCGACACCGCCTCCTGGAACAGATAGGCGGATGTGGCCATGCGGCCGTTGATGCCATAGAGTACGTCGCCCCTGCGCAATCCGGCCCGGGCCGCGGGGGAGTCCTCTCCCACCGCCTCCACGAACAGCCCGGTTCGCACCTTGAGCGCATGCTGCCTGATGATCGTGGCGTCCACCTGCGCGACCTGGACCCCCAGGAAACCACGGTCGTACCGGCCATGGGCGCGCAACCGATCGATGACCCGCTGCGCCATGGCGGAGGCGATCGAATACCCCTGCCCCTTGGCGGCACCCGCGGTCATGGCGTTCACCCCGATGACCTGTCCGAACGCGTTGATCATGGGCCCGCCGCTGTTGCCGCCGGTGATGTGGGCGTCGGAATGCACATAGCTCTCCACCTGGTTGAGCCCCGCGCGCATCCGCGCCGGAGAGGCGACCGTGCCGCGGGTCATCGAGATGCCGATGTCGGCGGGATTGCCGATGGCCCATGCGACCTCGCCCAGGCGCAGGCGATCCGAATCCCCCCACTCCACGCGTTCCTGTCCCAGCCCGGGCACGTGCAGGAGGGCCAGGTCGCTGGCCTCGTCGATCCCCACGAGGCGGGCGGGGAGCGACCGCCCGTCCCGGGTCTCGACGGTGATCGGTCCCCGCAACCCGAAGGGGCTCGCCACGTGCGCGTTGGTCACCACCTCCCCCGACGGATTGATCACAAACCCGGACCCCGCGAACCTGGATTCCTCCGCGGTTTCCAGATAGCCGACCAGGACCCGCCACGAGACGCCGGGCCGGTAGAACTCGAACCCTTCCCCGCTCTCATTTTGGACTGCCGGAATCTTCAGCGTCGCCGTCGTCTTGACGTGGATCCGCACCACCGCCCGGGTGGCGGCCTGGATGTTGCGCTGGATCTCCTCCGGCGAAAGCGTCTCGGCGATCCGCTCCCTGCCGCGGACGTATCGGGAGGGGTCGATCGCCGGCAGCGCCGTTCCGTCCTTCATGCAGAAGCGGCTGCCACCGCGGTTGCGGGCTCCGCAGGTCGTGCAGTAGACCCCAGGGTCGGCCGGCGCTGGGGCGGCGGCCGGCGCGGGCGGCATGCCGGCGCCGGGGGAGCGTGCCCCGGCAGGGAGCGCGCCGGTCGTGTCGCCGGCGGCCCGACCGGCCAGGATCATCAAGAGGACCGCGGCCGCGATGGGCGCGGAGGACACGCTGGTTCGACGTAAGGCGGCCTGTGATTCGGGCACCTGGCACTCCGGGAGCGAGTTGTAGGGATCCTAAAGGAGAGCGACCCTCGCGCGCAAGGGATCTGTCCTGCGCGGAATCCAGGATGGGCAGGCAGGTCCGGGCGGTCGCCGCGGCCGATCCGTTCGACGAGATCCACCCCGAGGCCAAGATGGCGACGTATGGTTACTAATTAGTCCATAACATAGGCGACACTCGGGGCATGGAAGAACGACCGCACGAGGGCCGGGTTTTGCGCGATGTCGCTGAGATCCTGTTCGAGACGCGCCCGCAGCGACTCGTTGCGCTTCAGCG
>JBOGOE010000167.1:0-10673 GCA_050747445.1 Candidatus Polarisedimenticolia bacterium
CGTCGACCCCCGCGAGCCGCGCCAGGACCGCGGCCGGGGACTCGAGGGCGATGCGGGCCTCCGCCGCCGCCTGGTCGTACTCCGGGAGATAGACGGTGAAACGGCTGCCGCGCCCCGGCTCGCTCCAGAGCTCCAGCCAGCCGTCGTGCCCCTTGACCGAACCGTACACCATGGCGAGCCCGAGCCCCGTCCCCTCCCCGGCCCCCTTGGTGGTGAAGAACGGCTCGAAGATCCGCCCGCGGATGGCCGGGTCGATCCCCCGGCCCCCGTCCTCCACCGTGAGGGTGACGAAGCGGCCGGGCCGGGCCTCCAGATTGCCGCGGCAGTCCTCCTCCGTGAGGACCCGGTTCGCCGTCGACACCGCCAGCCTTCCCCCCCCGGGCATGGCCTCGCGCGCGTTGGCGCAGAGGTGCTCCAGGGCCTGCTGGATCTGCGCCGCGTCGATCGCCGACTTCCAGAGGTCCGGCGCGGCATCCACGTGCAGCGTCAGGCCCGGGGACGCCTCGGCGCGCAGCGCCTCGAGCACCGGCGCGATCACCAGGTTGAGGTCGGCCGGCTGCGGCCGGCTGGCGGCGCGGCGGCTGAAGGCCTGGAGCTGCGCCGTCAGCTCCGCGGCCCGCAGGGACGACCGCTCGATCATCCCCAGCGAACGACGGGCCGGGTCGTCGGCCTTGAGACGCGACATGACCAGGCGCGTGTAGCCCAGGATGCCGGTCAGGAGGTTGTTGAAATCGTGCGCCATGCCGCCGGCGAGGGTCGCGACGCTCTCCATCTTCTGCGCCTGGCGGAGCTGGTCCTCCAGCCGCCGGCGCTCGGTCCGATCGCGCAGGATCCACTCGATGACCGTCTTCCCCTGGACCGTGATCGGCCCGCCGCGCATGTCGGCGAGGAACCGGCTGCCGTCGCGCCTGACGCACGGCACGTCGTGCAGGTGCGCGAGGCCGCCGGCGTCGCCCCCCGCCGCGAGCAGGCGCGCCCCCTCCTCCTCCGGGTGCAGGTCGGCGAGGGTCAGACGTCCCGCCTCGTCCGGCGCGTAGCCGAACAGACGCGCGAACATGGCGTTCGCCTCCAGGATCCGGCCGCTCCCCGGCTCCACCGTCAGGATGGCGTCGTAGGCCCCATCGAGCAGCTGGCGGTGCCGCTCGTCCGAGGCCTGGAGCGCCGCCTGCTTGGCCCGCAGGTCGTCGGCCATGCTCTCCACGTCCTGGATCAGCTGGGCCACCTCGCGGGTGCCGCGCAGGGGCGGCGGCTTGACGGCCACCCCGCGCGCGAAATCGCGCACGAACGACGCCACGCTCAGGATCGGCCGGGCCAGGCTGACCCGGACCCACCCCAGCAACATTAGGTTGAAGAGCAGGATGGCGAGCCCCGACACGGTGCTGCGCCGCAGGATCATGACGTCGATCTCGTGGAGCTTGCGCGACTGATCGACCTGGAGATAGAGGGTCCCGCGCGAGCCGGTCAGGATCGGATTGATCCCCTGGATGAGGAGCGGCGACACCAGGATGATGCGGCGCCCTCCCTCGACGAGCCGGTGCTGCGGTTGCAGGGTGACGCGCGCCAGCCGCATCACCTCGGGAAGGTCGCCCGCCGGGATGACCTCCTCCCCCTGGCCGATCCAGTCCCGCCGGTTGCTGGCGATGACGCGCCCGTCGGTGCCGATCAAGGCGACGTGCATGACCGCCCGGCGGCTGCCCGTATCCTCGATCATCTCCTGGACGGCGGCCACCGAACCGAGCCGCAGGAACCGCTGCGCCGCGCTCAGGAGCTGGTCGGTCAGGATCTCGCCGTAGCGCACCCCCTCCGCCGCCACGAAGGCGCGCGCCGCCCGGGCGTTGTAGTACAGGAGCAGGCCGACGATCAGGAGCGCCGGCACGGTGAACGCCAGCGCCATCAGGGTGGAGGTGGACAACCGGGAGAGGACGCGACGCACGGACACCCGCCTACAGGGAGTCCACCAGCTCGGGATGGAACAGATCGGCGGCGGCGGTCGCCTGCTTGGCGAGACCGTGACGCATCAGGAACGCCCCCAGTCGATCGGCGGTCTGATAGATCGGGCCGGGCGCCTGCGCGGTCCCCAGCAGCCGCCGGTTCTCCTCGAGGTCCGGCAGGTGCGCCCCCGAGAGTCCCGCCAGGAACTCTTCGACGCTGACGTGCTGGCGCTTCGCCATCAGGGCGGCCGCCTCCTGCGGGTTCTCGCGGTACCAGGAGAGGGCCCGGAACCAGGCTTTCAGGACGCGGCTCGCCTCCGCGCGGCGCCCGTCGAGGATCGACCGACGCAGCACCAGGACGTCGACGATCTCCCCGGGGATGTCGCGCGACGAGAAGATCGTCCTCGCCCCGGGCTGGCGCATCAATCGATTGAGCGCCGGCTCGTAGGTGACGACCGCGTCGACCGCCCGCGCGAGAAAATCCCGCTCTCCCTCCTCGGGAAGGCGGTTGACCGGCACGATGTCGGCGAGGCTCAGACCGCCGCTTTCGAGGGCCCGCTCCAGGACGAACGAACCGAGGGCCGACTCCTCGAAGGCGACGCGCCGCCCGCGCAGCGCGGCGACCCCCGTCACGCCGTCGCGCGCCACCAGGGCGTCGCCGCCGTAGGAGTAATCGACCACCAGCACCACGGCCGGCGGGTCCTGGAAGTTGTCGGCGATCAGCGTCTCGTTGAGGGTCGCGAGAAAGGCATCCACATTCCCCTGATGGTAGGACCTCAGGATGCCGGTGTAGGAGGAGAAGTCGACCAGATCGACCTCCACCCCCTCCTCCTGGAAGAACCCCTTCTCGCGCGCCAGATAGAGGAGCTCGAACGGCGGCCAGGCGTTGATGCCGATCCGGATCGGATCGCGCGGGGCTTCCAGGCAGGCGCCGGAGGCGAGCGGCGGCAGCAGCGCCGCCAGGAGCGGGATCATGTTCCGGAACCCCGATACGGTTCGTCGCACCGTTCCGCTCCTCCTTCGGCCCCGTCAGTCTTCTGACGGGCCGGAAACCCTGCCGTTCAAAACATGGGGTTCCGTACTGCGGAGTCAAGGCGGGGCGGGGCCCTCTTATACTCTTGCCCCATGGGTCCTTCGGGAGTCCACCCCGGGGTGCTGGAGCTGGCCCGCGCGTTGCGCGACGCGGGGGGGCGCGCCTACCTCGTCGGCGGGTGGGTGCGCGATCTGGAGGCGCTGCGTCTGGCCGGACGGCCCGGCTGGCCGGAGGCGGCCGAGTATGACCTGGAGGTCTACGGCCTGCCGGCCGGGACGCTCGTTCCGATCCTGGCCCGATCCGGCACCGTCCGTCTGGTCGGGGAGTCGTTCGCCGTCTACAAGGTGACCCCGGCGGCGGGCGGGGAGCGGGACCCCGAGGGAGAACCGGCGCCCGGGATCGACGTCAGCCTGCCCCGGCGCGACACCAAGATCGCGCCCGGGCATCGCGGCTTCCAGGTCGCCGGCGACCCGCATCTTTCAGTGGAAGAGGCCAGCCGCCGCCGCGACTTCACCGTGAACGCCATGCTCCACGACCCGCTTAAGGGGACCACTCTCGACCCGTGGGGCGGGCGTCGGGATCTGCAGGCGCGGCATCTGCGGGCGGTCGATCCGAAAACCTTCGTCGAGGACAGCCTGCGGGTGCTGCGCGGCGTGCAGTTCGCCGCCCGTCTGGAGTTCGACATCGAGCCGGACACCGTCGCGCTCTGCCGGGGGATCGATCTGGCCGACCTGCCGGCCGAGCGGGTGTGGGGGGAGATCGAGAAGCTGCTGCTGAAGGCGCGCCGCCCGTCGATCGGTCTGGCGTGGGCGGACCGACTCGGGGTGATCGATCGGCTGTTCCCCGAGCTGAAGCGGCTGCAGGGCTGTCCTCAAGAAAAGGAGTGGCACCCGGAGGGGGATGTCTGGATCCACACCCTCCTGGCGATCGATCGCGCGGTCGCGGAGAGCGGTGGCCTTACCGTGGAACGGCGTCTGGCGGTTCTGCTGGCGACCCTCTGCCACGACTTCGGGAAGCCGGCCACCACCGCCGTGGTGGAGGGACGGATCCGATCGTTCGATCACGAGGAGGCGGGCATCGAGCCGACCCGCGCCTTCCTCGCCCGGCTCAACATCCACACCCTGCACGGCTACGACCTCAAGGACCAGGTGGTACAGCTGGTGGCGCACCATCTGACCCCCAGCCACTACTACAAGAACCGGGCGAACGTCGGGGACGGCGCCTTCCGCCGTCTCGCCCGTCGTCTGGAGCCGGAGCTCCTGTACCGGGTGTCGCGCGCCGACTGCCTGGGACGCACCGGCGAATTCTCCACCGACGCGCAGGAGTGGTTCATCGGCCGGGTGCGGTCGCTCGGGGTCGAGCAGGCCCCGCCGAAGCCGATCCTGCTGGGGCGCCACCTGCTGGAGATGGGGGTCGCCGCCGGGCCGGAGATGGGGCGGCTGCTGAAGGCGGTCTACGAGCTTCAGCTCGACGGACGGGTCGCCGACCTGGAGACGGCCCGGGCCGAGGCGCGCCGCCTGCTGGCCGGCTGAGCCCGCAACCCGGCGAGCGCCGAGCCGATCCGCTCCAGACCGGCCTTCAGGAGATCGGGCTCCGAACCGAAGCCGATCCGCACGTGCCGCGGCAGGCCGACGTGGTCCCCGGGGACGATCAGGACCGAGTGCCTGGTGCGCAGCGTCTCGATCAGGGGGACCGAGCCGATCGGCAGGTCGTAGCGCAGGAACACGATGGCGCCCGCCTCGGGCGGCGCCCCCTCCAGCAGACCTCCCTGCGCGCGCACCCACTCCTCGACGATCGGATAGTTGCGGCGCAGGATGCCGCGGGTCCGCTCGAAGATCGCGTCGCGCCGGGCCGGCTCCATGACCAGCCGCGCCAGCCGCTCCGACAGCATGCCGACGGCGATGGTGGTGTAGTCCCGGTACGACCAGGCCTTCTCCACGACCCGCGGCGGCCCGACCATCCAGCCGATCCGCAGCCCCGGCAGACCGAACGCCTTCGACAGACCCGAGGTGATCACCACCCGCTCGGTGCGTCCCCAGAACGAGGGGGTCGTCCGGCCGCCCCGCTCCGCCCCGCGGTAGATCTCGTCGGCGACGATCCAGGCGCCGGAACGCCGCGCGGCGGCGACGATCGCGTCCATCTCCTGCCCGGTCAGGACCGCCCCGGTCGGATTGTTGGGGTTGGTGACCAGGATGACCCTGGTCCTGCGGGTGACGGCCTGCTCCAGCCCCTTCAGGTCGAGGGCCCACCGGCCCCCCGAAGGCCCCGGGCGCCGCACCAGCCGGAAGGTGTCGGCCCGTCCGGCGAAGGCCCGCGCCAGCCCGAGCGTCTGGAGGTAGTTGGGGATCATGTAGGCCACCCGGTCCCCCGGCTCGAGAAGCGACCAGAAGGCGACGAAGTTGGCCTCGGACCCGCCGTTGGTCACCAGGACGTGGTCGCGCCCCGCCCCGTCGTAGAAGCGGGCGATGGCGGCGCGCAGCTCCTCGGTGCCGTTCGACTGGCAGTACCCCAGCCGCGTGCCCAGCAGCTCCTGCGCGTCGCTGCCGGGTCCCAGCGCCTCCCGGAGGCTCATCGGGTGGACGCCGCTCTCGGACAGGTTGTACGCGACGTAGTTCTCGTATCTCGACTGCAGCCTCTCCATCCGGAACGGCTCGACGCGCATGCGGATAACCCTCCGTCGGTCCAGGGGGCCTATGCTACCCTAGGGTCTCGTCCACCATGAGCCGGAAGGTCCTGCTGCTGCGCGAACCCGAGATCCGCCGGGTGCTCGATGCCGCCTCGTGCATCGAGGCGGTGGAGCAGGCGTTCGCCGCCTACGCCACGGGCGGCGCCTCCCTCCCGGCGGTGATCCATCTCGGGGTCCCCGAGCATCGCGGGGAGATCCACGTCAAGGCGGGTCACCTGCACGGCGGATCGCACTACGCCGTCAAGATCGCCTCCGGCTTCCCGGGCAACCCCGCGATGGGGTTGCCGCAGAACGACGGGATGGTCCTGGTGTTCGACGCCGCCACCGGAGCCCCGGCGGCGATCCTGCTGGACAACGGCTTCATCACCGAGCAGCGCACCGCCGCCGCCGGCGCGGTGGCGGCGCGCCACCTGTCGCGGCAGGACGCGCGCATCGTCGCCGTCCTCGGCGCCGGCAACCAGGCGCGCTACCAGCTGGAGTCGCTGCTGCTGGTCCGTCCCTTCCGGGAGGCGCGTCTCTGGGCCCGGCGTCCCGAGCGGGCGCGCGCCTGCGCGGAGGAGATGGCGGCCCGCCCCGGTCTTCCGTCCGGCTGCCGGTTCGCCGCGGCCGCCGGCGTCCAGGAGGCGGTCGCGGGAGCCGATATCGTGGTGACCGTCACCTCGAGCCGGGAGCCGCTGCTGCGGGCCGAGTGGCTGTCGCCCGGGACGCACGTCACCGCCGTCGGCTCGGACGGCCCCGACAAGCAGGAGCTCGACCCCCAGGTGCTGAAGCGCGCCGATCGGGTGGTCGCGGACAGCCGGGCGCAGTGCCTGCGGCTGGGCGAGATCCACCACGCCGTGGAGCGGGGGGTGATTGCGGCGGACAAGGTGGACTCCGAGCTGGGGGAGATCGCCGCCGGGCTGAAGCCGGGCCGGCGCTCGGACGCCGAGATCACCGTGTGCGATCTGACCGGGGTCGGCGTGCAGGACGTGGCGACGGCGGCCCTGGTGCTGGGCCGGGCGCGCGCCGCCGAGCTCGGCCAGTACGTCGAGATCTGACCCGGGCGGGGCGGCGCTATAATGGGCACCGCATGGCCGCGGAACCCGCCATCGAATTCGCCGTACGCACCCGCCAGAAATCGGACGAGACCTACACCATCGTCGTGGAGAAGGCCCCGGGGCACTGGATCGCCGAGATCCGCCTGCCGGACGGGAGTCCCTGGCTGATGAACCGCTTCGACGCCCGCGCCGCCGCCGTGCCGCGGCAATGGGCGGGGGCGTCGGCCGCCGCGGCGGCCGATCATGCCGCCCGGGTGCTGGGGAACCACTTCGCGAGCGAGGGGATGGAGATCGTGCGGCGGACCCCGCTGCTGCCGCCGCGCTGACCGGCGCGGCCGCGTTCAGACGCCCGGGGCCGAGGCCTCGCGCACGGCGCGCAGCAGCTCGTTCAGGTCGAACGGCTTCACCAGGACCCGGTTGCCGACCACCCGCTGGAAGCGCCGGATCTCGTCCCGATCGAGGCGGCCGCTGACGAACACGGCGCGACCCGACATCCCCGGAAGGCGGCGGGCGACCTTGCGATACAGGTGCAGGCCGTTGCCGTCGGGCAGGATCAGATCGAGCACCAGGCCGTCGTAGCCGCCGGACAGCGCCATCGGCAGGGCGTCCTCGACGCTCCGGGCGACGTCGACCTCGAAGGCATTGAGGGTCAGCAGGCGCCCGATCACCTCCAGCATCGGCGCGTCGTCGTCCACCACCAGGATGCGCCGGCCGGCCGCGTCGGTCTCGGATTCGTCCCACGCCAGGGGGGTCCGCAACGAGGCGCTCACCCTGCAGAATCTGGGTCGCGCGGGGGGCCGAGTCAAGCCGGCGCGAGGCGGCGTACAATGCGCCCGCCCGAACCGGGGGGGGAGCCCTGACACCGCGCGCGAACCTGACGGTCAAGGAACGGATGACCCTCGGCTGGGGAAAGGTCCGCCGCCTCTATCTGGCGCACTTCCGCCCCGCCTACGTCCGCGAGAGCCTGGCCCGGCGCGTCGGGCAATGCGATCGCACGGGGGCCTGCTGTCACCTGCTCTATACCTGCCCGCTGCTCGAGGTGCGGGCGGAGCCGGTGCGCTGCCGCGTCCACGAGGTCAAACCGCGGGTCTGCCGGCTGTTTCCGATCGACGAACGCGACCTGCGGGACCGCGATCTCATCGCTCCGGACGAGCCGTGCGGTTTCTCGTTCGTCCCGCGCGACCAGTTCCTGAAACGCGGTCCGGCGGCGGTGCGCGACGCCGAGGCGCGGGTGCACGTCGGGGAGATCGATCTGCCGCGGGCATGACCCCCGCGTCGCCGCGCCCGGCGGCGCGCGCGGCGGAGACGGCGCGCGGCGGACGATTGATCTTTGCGGGCGCCGGCCACATATTGACGCCCGTGCCGGTGTGCGTGGTGCGCTCGCGAAAGGACGATTGAAGAATGCCGCCAGCGGATCTCGTCCTTCACGAAGAGGAGTACCAGAAGATCCGCGAGGTGATCACCCACCTCCGCTCCGAGTGCAACGCCAAGGTCGTCTTCCTCGTCGACAAGAACGGACAGCAGATCGCCGCGAGCGGCGAGCTCGAGGCGATCGACACGACGGCGCTGGCGTCGCTGGCGGCGGGCAACGTCGCGGCGACCGATTCGCTGGCGCGTCTCATCGGGGAGAAGGAATTCTCCATCCTGTTCCACGAGGGGGAGCGGGACAACCTCCACATCTCGGTGGTCGGCGGCCGGGTCATCCTGGTCGTCATCTTCGACGAGCGCTCCTCCCTGGGGCTGGTGCGGCTGCGCGTCAAGAAGGGCTCCGTGGAGCTGGCGGCGATCCTCGACATCATGCTCAAGAAGGCCGCGTCCCCGCGCCGCGCCGCCGCCGGCGGTTCGCCGTTCGCGGAGATCACCGACGAAGACATCGACAAGCTGTTCAGCGACTAGGACCTCGACGGGAAGGCTGCCCGGGCCATGACCTTCATCAACTACGCCGCACGCGAGATCAACTGCAAAATCGTCTACTACGGCCCCGGCCTGGGCGGGAAGACGACCAACATCAAGTACATCTACGAGAAGACCAACCCCAACTCCAAGGGGAAGCTGATCTCGCTGGCGACCGAGACCGACCGGACGCTGTTCTTCGACTTCCTGCCGCTCGATCTGGGGGAGATCCGCGGCTTCCGCACCCGCTTCCACCTGTACACCGTCCCCGGCCAGGTGTTCTACGACGCCTCGCGCAAGCTGATCCTCAAGGGGGTCGACGGCGTGGTGTTCGTCGCCGACTCGCAGGCGGCGCGCATGGAGGCGAACCTCGAGAGCCTGCGCAACCTCGAGATCAACCTCCGGGACCAGGGATACGACCTCAAGGTGATCCCCTACGTGCTGCAGCTCAACAAACGCGATCTGCCTTCGGCCCTGCCGTCGGAGGAGATGAAGCGGCAGCTGCAGCGCAAGGGGGAGCCGACCTTCGATGCGGTCGCCTCGAAGGGGACCGGCGTCTTCGACACCCTCAAGGCGATCGCCCGGATGGTCCTGATCGATCTCCGCAAGGGGCGCTGACCCCCGGACGGGTGGCCGGTCCCGCGACAGCCGCCGGCTCAGTCCTCCGGAGCCGGCGTCCCACCGCTCCCCTCCCCGCCACCGCCCCCCTCCGCACCATCGCGACGGCGCATCCGCTCGAGGATCTCCGTGGCGCGCCGCCAGCCGGCGCTGCCGGGCGGCAGCCGGCCGGCCGCCTCGGTGAAGGCGGCGCGGGCGACCTCGCGACGGCGCTGGGCGCGGGCGAGAAGACCGAGCGCCAGATGGGTCTCCCCGAGATCCGGGCGGACGCGCACCGCCCGCTCGCAGTACGGCTGCGCCGCGGCCACCGCCCCCTCCGACAGATACGACAGGCACAGATCGGCGAGCGCCAGACCGGCGGCGGGCGCCAGGTTCGCGGCGATCTCCCACTCGCGTCGCGCGTCGGTCGTCCGTCCGAGCGACAGCCAGGCCTGCCCCAGGTTGCGGCGCGCCTCCACGAAATCGGGGGCGAGACGCACGACCTCCTCGTAGTGCCGCGCCGCCTCCTCCCAGCGCCCTTCCTGCGCGGCCATGGCGCCCAGCGAATTGTGCGCGTCGATCCGCTCCGGGTGGAGCGCGATGGCGCGCCGATACTCCTGCCGCGCCTCCCCGGGCCGCCCCTTCGCCCGCAGCGCCTGCGCCCGGTTGAGGGCCTCCTCCTCGGGGAAGCGCTCTCCCGGATGCAGGGCGTCGAGGTTGAACAGCACCAGCCCGGCGGCCAGCGCCGCCAGGACGGCGGGGCGCCGCCAGCACGGCCGGCCCCGGCCCTCCTTCGGACCGCCGGGCGGGACGGGAGCGGCCAGACCGCCGGCGAACAGGGCGAGGATCGGCACCAGCGGCAGGCGGTACCGATCGGTGGGGAAGAAGCACAGGATCGACGCCGCGTACGCGGCGGCCCAGCCGAGGAGGAGACCCGCTCCCGGCAGGCGATCCGGGAGCGGCGCGGCGCGCCCGGGGCCCGCCCGCCACGCGACGAGACCCGCCAGCGCCAGGGGGGCGAGCAGGCCGAACGGGAACGACACCCCGAAGCGCCAGAGGAGCACGGCGAGCACCGGCGAATGCCGGCGGTATTCGTACATGTCCTGGTTGCGGGGAATCTCGCGGCCGGCGATCAGATCCAGGAGCTTGCGGCCGTAGAGGCGGATCGCCTCTCCCGGATACCCGGTGAGGAACGTCAGGGCGCGACCCGCGAAGTACCGCGATTTCGCCGCGGCACCGGTGACACCGAGATTTTCCGGCTCCTGCGCGAGACGCTCGAACCCGCCGCCCGGCCGGATCCGCAGCGTCCTTTCGTAGTCCGGGTTGTTGCCGATGTAGAAGTTGATCCCGCCGTTGCTGGAGATCAGGACGGACTCGCCGGCGACCGCGACATTGCGGAGCGCGACGGCGCCGACCGGGAGCGCCACACCCGCCAGGAACAGGATGGCGGCACCGGCGGCCGCACGCCGCGGCGACCGCGGCGCGGCGCCCCGCCC
>JBOGOE010000168.1:0-29207 GCA_050747445.1 Candidatus Polarisedimenticolia bacterium
GCCGACGTCGCCGCCACCCGCCTGTCAAGATAGTCGACCCAGACACCGTAGATGTGAACCGCCAGCCCGCCCGCGATCAGCAACGCGATGCTGGTCACCATGAAGTTCCACACGCCGTGCGACACGGAGGTCGGGGGCGGCGGCGGCTCCTTCGCCTCGTGCGCCGCCTTCCGTTGCAGGGCCTGCCGCACGGTGATCCGGTTATCCGCGACCTCGAGGGCCAGATCCATCGACAGGCGGTGGCGCTGCGACAGGCGGAGCGCCAGGGCGCGCCTCTCGCCCCGCTCGATCGCCTGCTGCGGGGTCAGGCAGCGGTCCCGCACCGCGGCGGCGAACCCGGGGTCGTGGGGGACGT
Source organism: Candidatus Polarisedimenticolia bacterium (assembly GCA_050747445.1). GTDB lineage: Bacteria > Acidobacteriota > Polarisedimenticolia > Gp22-AA2 > Gp22-AA2 > JBOGOE01. The sequence goes on from JBOGOE010000168.1 coordinate 356, forward strand.
CCGTCTCGCCGGCGGGGCGGGCGTCGGGTGGCGCGGCCGACGGAGGACGGGGCCGCGGGTCGCGGGTCCCCGTTCCTTCCGCGTCCGCCGCGGCAAGGGCCTCCCGCAGGGCCTCCTCCACGGCGCTCGCGCCGGCGGGATCGCCGGCAGTCCCGGAACGCCGGGTCGCGGGTTCGGGCGCGGATGGGGGACGCGCGGCGGCGGCCTCCGGGTCGGAAGGCTTCTCCGCGCCCCCTTTCCTCAGGGCGAGCGCCTCCTCCAGACCCATGACCCCTTCGAGGACGGAATAGGCGCTCGACAGGTCGATCCGGTGGGTCTCGGCGAACGACCTGGCCTTCCGGTACCGTTCGGCGTCGGTGGCCCCCCGGGGCCGGCTCACCTCGAAGCGGTAGCGCCGCCCGCAGCCCGAGCAGGCGGCGGTCAGCGGGGCGGCGAGGTTCGCGGGGATCTGGACCTGGGTTTTGGCGCGACAGTTGGCGCAGCGGAAGAACATCGGCTCCTCGAGGGAAGGTCCGGTCCTTCGTCCCGTCACCGGGGGTTGACGGGTGGAATCTAGGGCCCTACCTTGTCCCTGTCAAACGCGAGGGCGGGCCGCCGGGAGGATCGCACCGTGGCCGATGTCTACGAGAACCGGACCATCAGACCGGTCCGCCTGGTCGGCGAGTCGCTGACCCTCGACGGGCTCCTGAACGTCAACCTCGGCGGGCGGACTCTCGACGAACTCAACCTCGGATCGCGCAACTTCCTGACCCTCTCCTCGCCCGTCCTGGTGAGCGGCGCGATGGAGGTGGGACCAGGCGCCATCCTGGTCAGCAAGGCGGCCGTCCTCCTGGTCCTCGAGGTCCCCGAGCCCGGCGCCACGCTCGGCGCCGAGCGCCAGGAACCGGAGATGCGCCGTTACGGCCGGGCGTCAATCCGGCTGCGGGTCGGCTCGTTCTCCGTCGACGGCTATGTCCACGTCGGCCCGGGCGGCGACGCCCTGCTCCGCCTGAACCAGGCGACCCATCCGTTCCTCGCGGTGCAGTCGGCTTCGGTGTCGGGCCAGGGGACCGTCTTTTCGACCCCTTTCCTCGCCGTCAACCGGCACCACATCCTGTCGGCGCAGGAGATGTTCAGCGTCAACGCCCGGCCCGAAGAGGTCGCGGCCGGAGCCGGCGACGCCACCGGCTGAGCCGGCCGCGGTTCAGCGCTGCCGGAACCCGACGATCCTGAACGGAAACCCGGTCTGGGCGTCCGAGATGGCGCTGCTGCAGTATCCGGTCAGACCGGTGCCGCCGCCGGACTGGTCGTAGGAGCCGGCGGCGAGACCGTCGTCGGCGTTGCCCGCGACGCCGTCCGGTCCCGAGCAATCATCGGCGGTCCACAGAATGTCGTCCGGGCCGGCGATGTTGGCGACGAACGTCGCCCCGAGGATCTTCCCGTTGCCGCCGCCGTTGCGGGCGAACGCGCCTTCGCCGACGACCAGCAGGACTCCCGACCAGGCGGCGTTGCCGCTCATCGTGAGCGTCCCGGTGACCCAGAGGAGCCCCGCGCCGCTGAACCCCCCGCCGATCGCGTAGTCTCCCTCGATGAAGACGATCTTCGGGTCGAGAGGGGTGCCGAGCGCCCCGTTCGAGGTCCCCGCATTGCCGACGACGTCGGCCGCGGCCCGCACCTGACGCGCCAGATCGTGCAGCCCGTCGCAGTCGGTCCACGAGGGATCGATCGTCCCCTCCAGGTTGTCGACGGTGTCGACACCGGTCGCGCTGCCCGAGGTGAAGGTCCCGGGCTTGTGGACCCCGGATTCCACCGAAGCTTCGGAGGCGGCCCCGACGACCCCGACCACCGGGACCGACAACCCGGGAATCCCGCCGGCGCAGTCGTCCCCGACGTAGTCCTTGGCCGCGCTGTTGCCGCCGTCGAAGACCGCCGCCGGACCGACGATGGCGATGGTGGCGGGAAGGACCGGGAACGATTGGCGCTCGACGATCGCTTCCACGATCTCGATCGCCCGCTCCGGCCCCGTGCCGATGGCGGTCAAAAGGACCCGGTCGTTGGTGTCGTCGGCGTCCTGCCGGCCGTCGATCGGGTCGTTGGACAGGAAGGCGGCGTAGCGTCCGTCGCCGAACGTCGTCGCCGGGCGCAGCGGCAGGTCGTCGTCGTACCCGGTGAACGCCACGACGTTGCCGGAAGTGTCGTAGACCGGCTTCAGGAGCGCCGGATCGAAGTCGAGCACCCCGTCCGAACCGGCGGCCGTCCGGAGCTCGTCGTCGAGCGTCTGGCGGTCGGCGAGGCTCAGGTCCGACAGGTTGGTCACGCGGAGCGTCTCCCGGCCGTCCTCCAGCCCCGCCTCCGCGACGTAGAACACCCGCCTGACCCGCTGGTCGACCCGGCTCGCCTTCACCTCGGTTTCGCCGACGAACAGCAGGGCGATCCCCATTCCGGTCAGGAGCACCAGGACGAAGATCGCGAGGATCAGCCCCGAACCGCGCTCCGCGGCCGGGACCCTTCCGGCTCCGGACGCGCCGACCGGGCGGCTCACAGCGCCTTCCGCAGCACCACGTCGCTGCTCGCGGTGTACACGAGGTACCGCCCTGACCTCGGGTCGGGGACGGCGGAACGGGCGGTGATTCGCACGGTGATCCGGGTCGGCACGGGGGTGGCGTCGGGGACGAACATGGTCTCCGCCACGCCGTCCTGATCGGCGTCGTTGGTGATGTTGTCGGCGAGCACGATGAACGGGGACGAGACGTCCGCGGTGCGGCGCCATTCGATCCGGTTGTCGAACCAGCGTATCAGCACCCGCTCGTCGTCGTCCATGACGTCGCCGTCCTCGTTGAGGTCGGCGAGGACCTCGATGTAGTTCGCGCTGTTCGTGGGCGAGGGGTCGAGGACCACCGACACCATGCCGCTGTTCATCGGATCCCACCCGGCGCGGCGCAGGACCTGGGTGATCATCGACAGAGAGTTGCGGGCGTTCATCTGGATCTCGGCCTTCATCAGCTCGACCCTATGGACCTGCGAGTTCTGCACCAGGAGCGCCGCCAGCCCACCCATGGCCAGCCCCAGAAGCGCCAGGCTGACCAGGAGCTCGACGACGCTGTACCCCGAGGATCCGCGTCCCGTCATCGCGCCCTCAGCGTGGAGAGGACGATCTCCTTCCGCAGCCCGATCACCTGCCGCACCGCCACGGCGCGGACGCTCACCGTCTTGAGGGTGGCCGGGGCGCCGTTGTCGACGATCTGCCAGCGCACCACGACCGCCGGGTCGGAGGCGTCGAGGTAACCCGGTACGTCGATGGTCAGGCTCCCGCCCGCCGGCAGCGCGTCGAAGTCTCCGGAGCGCAGCAGCTCCATCCGCTCCGCGGCGGCCGCCCCGACCGTCCCGAGATCGGCGCCGGTGGCGTTCTGCTTCATGGCGTGCACGAACATCGGCGCCGCCGCCAGGAGCGCGATCCCCATCAGGAAGAGGGCCAGGAGCACCTCGACCAGGGTGAACCCCCCCTGCCGCCCGCGGGTCACGACCCCGGCAGCCACGCGGCGCCGTCCCAGCGCTCGGTCCGCACACCGCCGGCGCCGTGCAGGATCACCCGCCCGAACCGCTCCCCGCCGCGCAGACCGACCTCGCCGGCCCCCTCCGGCACGCTGCCGTCCGAGGCGAAGGTCGCGGTGTACAGCCCGCCGCCGGCGTCGTCCAGCGTGATCGGCGACACCCCGTCCGGCCGGGCGAAGGAGACCGCCGCGGGCAGGACGGTCTCCGACAGCAGGAGGTCGTCGAAGGAGTTCCCCGGGTCGTTGAGGTCGAGGACCTGCACGTGGCCGTTGCCGCCGTCGATCCGGAACAGACAGTCCCGGTTGCGGCTGATCGCCTGGATGCGGGCTATCTGGAGGAACGTCTGGACCCGGTAGAGGGAGGAGCGCATCTCCTCCTTCCCCAGCCAGGGGATGGAATAGGCCGTTGCGACGGCGATCAGGATGGCGATCACCGCCAGGACGATCACCAGCTCGGCGAGACTCATGCCGGCGTCGCGGCGCATCGGTGGCTCCGGGGACCGGGGCCGAATCTAGGTCGCGCGCCGGGGCAAGTCAAAAGAGGGGTTCGGCGGGCGGGTTGCGGATTCGTGATCCTGCGACCGCGTCATGACCCGGTACGGGGGACGTGGTTCAGGCGGCGCGGGAGGGGGTGCGCGGCAGGCTCAGGTGCTCGGGCAGGACCCGTTCTCCCTCTCCCAGGATCAGGGCCCGCTCGATGCTGTTCTCCAGCTCGCGGACGTTCCCCGGCCAGGCGTACTCCTGCAGGAGCCGCATCGTCTCGGGGGGGATCTCGGGGGGGCGCTTCTTCTGCTCGGCGGCGAACTTCTTGACGAAGTGGCGCGCCAGGATGGGAACGTCGTCGCGACGCTCCCGCAGCGGCGGCACGGTGATCGGAAAGACCGAAAGGCGGAAGAACAGGTCCTGCCGGAAGCCGCCGGCCGCGGCCAGCCCCTTGAGGTCCTTGTTGGTGGCGGCCACCAGGCGGATGTCGACGGAGCGGGTCTCGGTCCCGCCGACCCTTTCGAACTGCTTCTGCTCCAGGACCCGCAGCACCTTCCCCTGGAGCGGCGGCGACAGATCGCCGATCTCGTCGAGGAACAGGGTGCCGCGATCGGCGATTTCGAACTTCCCCCTCTTGGTCGCGGCGGCGCCGGTGAACGCCCCCTTCTCGTAGCCGAACAACTCGCTCTCGAGAAGCGTTTCGGGGATGGCGGCGCAGTTGATGGCGAAGAACGACTGGGTCTTGCGGCCGCTCATGTGATGCACCGCCCGGGCGAACAGCTCCTTGCCGGACCCGCTCTCCCCCAGCAGAAGCACCGTGGCGCCGGTCGGCGCCACCTTGCGGACCTGCGACAGGGCCGACGCGAGCGCCGGGCTGCTCCCGAGGATTTCCGGGAACTCCAGCTCCTGCGAGAAGCGCTCCTTGAGCAGCCGGTTCTCCGACAGGAGGCTGCGGTGCTCCAGGGCGCGGCGCACCAGGACCAGGAGGTGATCGGTGTCGACCGGCTTCTCCAGGTAGTCGTAGGCCCCCTCCCGCATGGCGCTCACCGCGTCGCGGATGGTGCCGAACGCGGTCATCAGGATGACCGGGGTCTCGGAGTCGGCCTGGATCGCGGCTTTGAGGACGGCGTGGCCGTCCGCCTTCGGCAGGCGCAGGTCGGAGAGGACGACGGCGAACCGGTCACGGCGGAGCTTGTCGAGGGCGGAGCGGCCGTCCGGCGCCTCGTCGACGCCGAACCCCTCCGCCTCCAGCGTCCGGCGCAGGACCGTGCGCAGGCTGTCCTTGTCCTCGACGATCAGGATCTTCTCGGTGGGGGACTTCAACGGTCCACCGCGCCGCCGAAGCGGAGCTCGACCTGCACCAGCTCCTCCCGGGCGGTCTCGAGCTCCTCCGCGACGGCCTTGATCTCGGTCTCGACGTCCGCCAGGAGGTCCTTGACCTTCATGCGTTTGTCCTTCTCGGCGTCCGCTTCCGTCTGGGCCGGAGGGATCGGCGGGAACATCGGAGAGATGGCCGGCTTTCCCGAGCCCGGCTTCTCCGGGAAGGGATTGGTCGGCCGGTAGGGATCGGCCTGCGCCGCCGGGTCGGGGGCCCGCGTCGAGCCGATCTGGAGCGGCGATGGGTTGATCAGGGCCTCCTTCTTGGACTTCAGATAGCCGAGACGGCTCTCGAGATCCACCACCCTGGCGCGCAGCGTCTGGATCTGGTCCGCCCGGAACTTCTCCATGGCATCCCGGTCCTTGAACGCTTTCAACGGGTCGGCCGGAGGCGGGATCCTGCCGGCGCGCGCGGTCTTCGGAGGCCGGTAGTCGGTGCCACCGCCCCCCGTCTGCATCCGGCTCGGATCCCGCCGGAACGCCGGGGCCGGGGTTGTGGGGGCCGCCGGCGCGGTGGCCGGGACGGCATCTTCGGCCGCCTCCCCTTCCTCGTCCGCGAGCGGGGCCGGCTTGCGGAATCTCTCGAGGTCCTCGTCGGTGAACCTCAGGGGGGGCGGGGCGGTTTTGCGCGGCGCTGCGGCAGGCGCCGCGGGGCGTGCCGCGGGAGCGGGAGGTTTCGCAGGAGGCGCCTTCTCCTTCCCCTTGGCCGGCTCCTTCGCTTCCTGTTCCTTTTCTTCCGGCTCGGCTTGCCCGGCCGGCCCGTCCTCCGCCCACAGCGTTCCAAAGGCGCCCGGAAGCCCTCCAGGGGAGAGCAGGAGGCACCCCAGGATCGCGGCGCATGCCGCGGGGGCGGGGGAAAGCCGAACGGGATTCTCGGAATGACGGATCATCGACCCTCCGGAGACACGATCCGGTAATGGAAATGTAGAGCCGGGACGGGTCGGGATCAAGCGGGCGGCCGCCGCGGCCGGTTACAGCTCCGTCTCCCAGACCGAGACGATGACCCGGGGGAGGTTCATCCCCTTGCGCGGCCAGTTTCCTTTGATCAGACTCTCGTCGAACCAGAAGGCAGGGGTGCCACCGCCATCGAGGACCCCCTGCTGGGCCACGAACGAGCCGTAGAAGTTGGCCTGCCCCTGGGCGGTGAAGGTGCCGCTGTTGTACATGACGCCGTCCAGGACGACGGTCCCGTTGAAGGGCAGCCCGACGGTGTCGAGGAGCGGGGTGCCTGATCCCGTGATCCCGCCCGCCGTGCAGCTGGTCGCATCGACGCAGTACCGTTCGCCGGCGATCATCACGGAATCCGGCTCCGCGGAGGTGCTGATCTCGTACCCGGTGGTGAAACTGCTGGGCCAGTCGAAATTCACGAATCCGGAGCCGTCCGACGGCTCCCCCGGCGGGAAGATCGGCCGCGAGGTCCCGGAGGCGCCGGTGCCGGTCGTCCCCCAGGTCTTCATGTTGATGTAGGCGAACCCGAAGATCCCCTGCCAGCCGGCGGCGCTCGAGATCGACAGGTCGGGCGTCAGATTGGTCGTGCCGGGACCGGTTCCGGTCGGATCGGTGTAGAGACCGCGCGGCGGGGTCGAGTCGGTGGTGTCGAAGAAGAACACGCCGGTCTTGCCGCTCGTGGCGGTGATGAAGGTGGTCGGGGTGCCGGTGCCGTCCAGACGGAAGTTCGCCCCGCTGTCGTACTTGTAGTAGAAGTGCCCCTTGTTGCCGCTCTGGGCGATCGATTTCCACAGATTGTAGTCGAACGTCGGGCACGAGATGATGGTGTTCTGGAACAGGTTGCTGTGGTCGTCGTCCTCGTCGTCGGCCGCGTCCCACTTCCAGGGCTGCGGGTCGCCGGGGGCGTCAGGCGCGACGTTGCCGACGCTGATCGCGCCACCGGCGACGAACTTGAACCAGGGGTCGTCGATGGTGTCGCCGTTGTGCGCCGCGGCCCAGGTGGCGAGGGTGGTGCCGCCGCTGATGTAGGTGAACGGATCGTTGTCGGCGTACGGCAGGCCGCTGTTGATCATGGCGTTCATGGAGTTGGGGAGGGTCGCGGCCGACTGCGACGAACCGGTCCCCCAGTGCACCTTGAAGTCACCGCCGTAATTGAGCCCGCTGCACGACTGGAGCGGCCCGACCGGACCCGGAACCGGGATCTCGTTGACCACCGCCTTGACGACACGGGTGGCGATCTGCCGCTCGTCCGCCGTCCCCGGATAGACGAACACGCCGCCGGTGACCCGCACCGTCGCGATCCCCAGCCGCGTGGGCACGCCGCCCAGGATGGCGATCGGCGGTGAGTACACCTCGATCCGCGCGATCCGGGCCCGCAGGTTGGCGGTCGGGAAGTTCGGAAACAGGGCGTCGTTGATCGTCTGAAGATGCGCGGCCGTGACGATCAGATCGGGTCCCTTGTCGGCGAAGGTCGGGTCGGGGTCGGTGCCGGTCTGGATTCCGAGGAAGGTGTCGAGAAGCGCCGACCGGTAGGGGCGGTCGAAGATGGCGTTGGTGGTGTTCTTGTAGAGCGGCTTGGCCATGTCGCCGGAGACCGCCAGGACGCGGGCGGTCGCCGTGTTGTTGTCGTGGTCCAGGAGCCGCAGGGTCCGGTCGACCTGGCCCGAGGTCGGCATCAGGTAGCCGGTGGACGACGGATCGTTGAACCAGTTGATCGCCAGGCGGGTCCCCGCCTCGCCGACGTAGAGCGCCATCGCCGCGTTCCGTTCGTTTTCGGCGATGATGTTCTCGGTCTGGGCCATCATCATGTAGGAGATGCCGAGCAGGCTCAGGATGACCGAGACCAGGGTGGCGATGATCAGGGCCGAGCCCCGCTCGCCGCGACCGGCGGCCGCCGTCATGGTGGTTCCCTCCTGCCGCATGACGATCCTCCTCACAGACCGCTCACGGTGAGGTCGGGCTTGACCTGGAAGAAGCACTCCTGGTTGCCGCCCGAGGCGCTCTGGACGAAGTAGCGGATGGTGATGGTCTCGCCGGTGATCGGCGAGGTCGTCGTCTTGATCTGCGTGTCGAACAGGATCGACATGTTGAGGACGCAGCCCGAGCCGCACGAACCGTTGCGGAACGCCTCCAGGACCGGCGCAAAGACCTGGTCGGAGCCGGCGCTGGCGCCCAGGACCTGGCCGGTGCTGTCCTGCGGAATCCCGAGCCAGTTCTCGATGATCGTCCCGGTCGGGTACTCGATCTGGACGAGGCGGTGCTGGCCGACGACTTCGGTCCACTCCACCTCGATCCGGCTGATTTCGAGGTCGACCCCGGCATTGTTGATGATGTCCCACGACAGTTTCTTGTTCTGGTCGGACGGCTTGCCGGTCGTCGGCGACAGGTTCGGATTGGTGGGGGTGATCTGGCAGGCCTCGTTCCCCGAGGCGTTGAAGGTCGTGCTGAAGAACTCGATGCAGCCGTTGACCTTCTCGATCTCCCAGTTCGCCGTGTAGGCGCCGCTCGCCGACGGGGTCCACTGCCCCAGGTCGTAGACGCACGGGGCGCTCGAGCAGGACATGATCTGGTTGTAGAAGTAGAGCTCGGTCATCGGCGCGTTCGGGTCGGGGATGCCGACGCGGGCCCGCGCCCAGTTCCCCGAGCCGAACTCGTTCAGGGTGAACTGGATCGGGTTGTCGCCGCTGCCGCCGTCGGGCGGCACCGTCGAATGCGAGCCGCTGTAGGCGCAGAAGACCTGCGCCGGGTCCGACCGGAGGCTCTCGTTGCCGCACAGATCGGCCGCCGAGACGGTATAGAAGAAGGTCTGGCCGCTGTTCAGCTGGTTGACGTCGTTGCCCGACCCGCTGCTGCTCAGCGCGTCCACGAAGGTGGTCGTGGCGCTGGTGCCGCGCAGGGTGTAGCTGCCGGCCGGGATCGAGAAGGGGTCGGTGTTATTGGGAGCCACGGCGCGCCAGACCTTGTAGACGTCGATGTAGGTGGTCGTGCCGTCGCTCTTGGTCGTGACCGGGCTCCAGGTCACGGTGATCGCCGTCTTGGCGGTCCGGTTGGCGTTGGCCCCCGTCGGCTTGGCCGGGGCGACCGTGGTCACGGCCTGGCCGGTGATGACGGACGACGCCGTCCCCTCGGTGCCGCACTTGTCGATCGCCGAAAGCTTGTAGTAGTAGGTCTTGCAGTTGGCGATGTTGGTCGTGTCGAGGTACTCGACCGCCCCGGCACCGATGGTGCCGACGATCTGGAGGGCGGCCGAGCCGAAGGTGTTGACCGTGTCGCGGTACAGCTTGAATCCCTGCTGGTCGCGCAGGATGGTCGCCCCCGAGATCAGGTCCGGGTCGCCGGTGACCGTCCCCAGGTTCACCTTGAGCTGATCCCAGGTCAGCCGGACCTGGCTGTCGAGCGGCGCGAGGGTGCCGTCGCCCGTGGCGTGGAAGTTGGTCGGGACCCCGGGCGGGGTCGTGTTGGTCGTGGTGACGCACGGCGGCGAGGAGGCCGGCGCCCAGCCGCTCTGGTTTCCGGCCGAGTCCTTGGCCTGGACCTGGAAGCAGTAGTTGGATCCGTGGGTCAGGCCGCTGACGAAACCGTGCCCGTCGTAATCGACCACGCCGTACTCCAGGTGCGGGTAGGTGAATCCGGCGGTCGTGAACGACGAGGGGGAGCCGCTCGGCCAGGTCTTCACCGAATAGGCGGTGACGCCGGCCGACGAGGGCGGATTGTCCCATTTCACCAGGACCCCCTGGCAGTGGCCGGGGACCAGCTGGACGTTGGTGGGGGACGAGGGGGGGATGATGTCGATGTCCTTCACGCCGGCCTTCCCAAGGTTCTCCGCGTTGACGTCCGATTGCAGGTCGAACTTCCGGTAGTGACGGGCAGCGGCCACGGCGTCGGCGTCGGTGAACTGCGGGTCCTCGTCCTGCGTCATGCCGATCAGGCTGACCTCGATCCGGCGGATGCGCGAGCGGGCCAGGATATTGGCGTCGGCGCCGCCGATATCGTCGGAGGCGTTCGCCGGAGTGGCCGGGTTGAGCAGCGCCCCTCCGTCGTCGTAGTACTTGAACTGCATGCTGCGGATGTTGTCCGCCACCGGCTCGAAGGTGAAGGCCGAGGCGTTCGGCGGCGTGACCGGGAAGGTGTTGACGTCCGCCAGGGTCACCCGGTACAGCGTGTAGGGCGGGTTGTCATGGACCAGGGCGACGTTGGAGATGGTCACGTCCTTGAGCGTCTTGGTCCGCGGCTTGTCGACATCGGCGCGGAGCGCGGTCGTGGCCGGTCCGCCCGGACCCGGCTTGGCCAGGATGTAGGTGACGATCTCGTCGTTGCCGGTCGGCACCACCTGATACGCCGTGCCGGGGAGCGCCGATTCCGGCGTGACGCTGGCCGACGGATCCTCGAAGTCGAAGTCGCCCCGGATGATGACCGCGGTGTCCCAGGCCCCCTCGATCTGCTCGTCGATGCGGGTCGAGTCGCCGTCGGGGTTGGTGTTGAAACCGGCCAGACGGAGGTCGGAGATCATCCGGTCGAACGCCACGCGGGTCGCCTGCTGCTGATCGCTGAAGTTCTCGCCGGCCTTGTAGGACTTCTGGGCGGCGCTGTAGAGGATGAAGGCCACCGCCGCGGCGATGGAGAAAATCGCCGTCGCCACCAGCATCTCGATCAGGCTGAAGCCCCGTTCGTTTCCCGGTCCCCGGCTGTTCAACGTCCTCACGACTGGCCTCCATTCCGCCGCCGCGTGATCGCGGCGGCACCCCGCGTTCCGTTCAGAACCTCACCGTCGAAAGCCTGACGGTCTGCGGCCGTCCGAGCTCGGTCCAGGTCAACGAGATGGTGAGCCGGAGACCCGTGGCCGTGGCGAAGGTCGGGGTCGCCGGTCCCATCGCCTGGAGCGTGGCGGTCGCCGTGCCGTTCTCCAGCTTGCGGCGGATCTCCGCCTGCCACCCGTTGATGGGGCTGCCGCCCGTGGCGCTCGAAATCGTGTGGGTCGAAGAGGTCGCCGGCGTGGTCACCCCGAGATCGGTGTAGAGGGCGGTGAACGACCGGGAGTCGAACGACTCCATGATGTCGTGGACCAGGGCGGTCGCTTCGGTCATGGTCTTGCCGGCCTTCACCTGCCGGCCACCCAGCAGGAACATCGAGGCGATCGACACCAGGACGCCGGCCAGCACGCCCATGGCGATGATCACCTCGACGAGGCTGAATCCTTCCTGGCTCCGGGTCCGGCCGACGCCGGCTCTTTCGGTCATGAGGCGCTCCATTACGGGACGTAGGTGGCGAACGCGGTCTGCACCGTTCCCGTCGGCGTGACGGTGACGGTGTAGCGCTCGCCGCGCGTGGCGGTGATGTCGTTCGACAGGACGACGTTGATGTTGCCCGCGGTCCCCGTCGAACCGTTCATGTTGAACGGCACGCTGGTGGCGCTCGCGGTGTCGACGGTGACCAGATCCAGCCGGACCGTCACCGACCTCCCCTGCGGGTTGACGAAGGTGTACTGGTTGGGGGCGGTCGAGTGATCCTGGCGGTTGATGGTCACGGAGCGGGAGCCACGGTTGGAGACCGCGAGATAACGCTGCGCCCGCAGGTCGTTTGCCAGACCGTTGGCGGCCGAGCGCACCCGGTAGGACTTGACCGCGCTGTTCAAGGCCGGGCCGCCGAACAGGACGAACATGCCGATGATGGCGACGACGATCAGGAGCTCGGGGAAGGAGTAGCCCGACTGGGTCCCGTGCTTCCGAATCTCGCGTCCGTTGCGCATGACATCGTCTCCCGCCGGGTCATCGAGCAATCGATGTGCCACGGCTTCGGGCCGGAGGCGTCCGGACGGAAGTCGCGTGGCGGCGCGAGTTGCGCCGGAGAGACCGCGCGGGGGGCGGAGACGGAAACGTAACGCGACCACGGGACCGTTACGGAACGTAACGGAAGGACCGCGGCCGGGACCGCGGGGAACCGCGGCCGGTCCCCGATCCGGGATCTCTACAGGGACGGCAGGGTCGCGGCTCCGGGCCGATGCGGCAGGATCAGGGTGAAGCGGGTCCCCTCTCCGGGCAGGCTGGCCACCTCGACGCGGCCGTCGTGAACGACCGCGGTCTTCTGCACCAGGGCGAGACCGAGCCCGGTCCCCTCCGCCTTGGTGGTGAAAAACGGCGTGAAGATCCGCGCCAGGTCCCCGGGGGGAATCCCCCGCCCGTTGTCCTCCACCGCGATCCGCACCGACTCCCGGTCGTCGGGGTCCCGCCCGACCCGCACGACGATGCGGGGATCCCGTCCGCTCCCGTTGCCGCCGTCCCCCTTCGTCCCGACCGCCTCGGCGGCGTTCGCGAGCAGATTCAGCACCGCCTGGCGGAGGAGCGTCGGGTCCGCCACCAGCGGCGGGAACTCCCCCACCACTTCGAGCCGCACGCCGGCGTGCGCCGGGTCGCCGCGGAAGTCGCGGGCGAGGTCCTCCGTCAGGGCGCGCAGGTCGACCTCGGCCGGCTCCGGCGTGAGGGGGCGGGCGAAACGCAGGAAGTCCTGGACCACCTGCCCCACGGCGGCGACCTCCTTCACGATCGCGTCGGCGCTCTCCCGCACCCCGGTCGCCCCGCCCCCCCGCTCGGCCTCCTTCTGGATCAACCGCGCCAGTCCCTGGATGGCGGCGAGCGAGTTGCGGAACTCGTGGGCGATTCCGGCCGACATCTCCCCGAGCGCCGCCAGGTTCTCCTTGAGCCCCACCCGCTCCCGCAGGACCTTGATTTCGGTCAGGTCGGCCAGGAGGCACAGCACCCCTTCGATCGGACCGCCCCCGGTCCGGATCGGCGAGACCATCGCCCCCAGGTGGGCCTCCCGTCCGGCTCCCACCGGCAGGGCGATCACCTCGCGCGAGAACGACGCCCCCGACCCCAGGCTCCGCCCGACGAGATCGACCAGCCGCGGCGCCCGCTGCAACAGCTCGGCGTAGGGCCGGCCCGCCGGCTCCCCGCGCTCCAGCCCGAGGATCCTTCCCGCGGCGGCGTTCAGGACCGCCAGCCGGCCGCCGCCGTCGAATACCAGCACGGCGCTGGACATCCCAGCGATCAGGCGATCCCCCGGAAGCGTCGCCCCCTGGTCCGCGCCGGGTTCCCCCTTGAGGCGGTGCAGCTCCTCCTCCTGCGCCCGCAGCTTGTCGAGGACCCCGCGGAAGGCGTCGACCAGGTAGTCGGGCTCGGGGGTGGCGGGCGCGGGGGCGATCCCGGCGACCGATCCGGGCGTCTGCCCGGCCGCCTGCAGGAGACGGCGGTACGGCTGCAGGAGCCAGCGGGCGAACAGGACGACGAGCACGACGAGCAGGAGAAGACCGGCGGCCTGCACCACGGCGATCAGCGTCAGGTTGAACTGCACCGCCGCGAGGACCGGGACCGTCGTCTCGATCCGGATGACGGCGATGGTGCTGCGGCCGGCGTCCCGGATCGGACGGTAGGCGGCGAGGGTCGCGTGTCGCGGGCCCGCCGACCGGTCGAGCGGCGCCAGGACCCCGCCACCGGACCGGAGACGGGCGCGGGCGTTCCCTTCCGGATCGGCCAGGAGCGGGTCGGCGCTCCCCACCCGGGCCGGTTCGGAGGCGGAGAGGACCCGTCCTTCCGGCGTCAGGATCTCGATCCGCGTCATTTCCTTGAGGCGGGCCGTCCGGTCGAGGAGCGCGGGCGGGATGTAGGGGACCTCCCCGGGCCCGGCGCGCAATCCCCGCAGCATCTGGTCGCGCTCCAGCTCGGCGCGCACCAGATCGCACTCGAGAAGAAGGCGCCGGCCGGTCTCCTCCCGGATCGCGTCGCGCGCCACCATCAGCAGTTGCACGTCGAGGAAGATGGCCACCGCCAGAAACAGCACGAGGAGGCCGAGGAAGATCCGGATCTGCCCCTCGTAGGTCCGGAGCGGCGATCTCATGGAGCGAAGCCGGCGCGCCCGAGGTACCAGGCAATCCAGGCGTCGCCGGCGAACAGGGCGAGGAGCGCCGCCCCCCCGAGAAACACACCGAACGGCAGGCGCGACTTCCAGCCGTAACCGCGCCTCAGGATGAGCCAGATCCCCGCCGTCGCGCCCGCGACCGAGCCGACGAAGACCGTGAACAGCAAAAGACGGGGTCCCAGGAAGGCGCCGATCATCGCCAGAAGCTTGAAATCCCCCATGCCGATCCCGTCCTCGCGGGCCGCGGCCGGCACGCGGCGCGCCGCCTGCAGGCCGCGATAGGCGGCGTTGATGGCGAAGGGCAGGAGATAACCGAGGGTCGCGCCGATCAGGGCGTCGCGGACCGGGTGGGGCGCGGCGCGCAGCGGCGACAGGAGAAGACCGGCGGCGACGCCGGGCAGGGTGAGCCGGTCGGGGAGGATCTGATGGAGCGCGTCGATGACGATCAACGCCACCAGAAGGGCGCCCAGCAGGGCCCCATCCAGGAAGGCAACCGATGGCCCCCGATCCAGGAACAGGAGGGCGAACAGCAGCCCGGTCGCCCCCTCGACCGCCGGGTAGCGCCAGCCGATCGGGGCGCGGCAGCGCCGGCAGCGGCCGAGCAGCAGTCCATAGCTCAGGAGGGGGACGTTGTCGTGCCACGCGATCGGCGCGCCGCACCCAGGGCAGGCCGAGCGCGGCGCGACGATCGATCGCCCCGCGGGCAGGCGGTGGATGCAGACGTTGAGGAACGACCCGACGCACAGACCGACGCCCACGACCAGGAACCAGATCAGCGCGGCGGGCACGGCGGTGTCCACGGACTAACGCTGGAGCACGAGGCTGCCGGCATAGGAGACCCTCCCCGTGGCCGGATTGTAGCGGTAGGGGCGTCGTTCGGGGTCGCGCGGCATCTCCCTCAGGAGACCCGTCTGGACCAGTTGCTCCAGACGGCGCGGCGGCGTCCCGGTGCGCGCGCGGAACGCCTCGATCGCCCGGCCCAGGTCCTCGAGATCGACCTCGACCTTGAGATCGTGGACGTGGTTCCAGGCGACCGTGCGCACGTACTCGTCCCGCGCCGTCTCGTGGATCTCCGCCCATTCCCGCAGCGAGGTCCGTTTGTCACCCGCGCGGGCGTACATCTCGGCGTACAGGCGGCGGACCAGCGGATGGACGTCCGGCGCCTGAAGCGCCTTCTCGAAGTAGGCGGCGGCCCGCGGGTAGTCGCGCAGCTCGTGGTAGCAGAGGAAGCCGGCCTCGAACGCCAGGATCCACTTCCCGGGGTTCGCCGCGATCCCCTTGTCGAGCAGCCGCAGCGCCGCCTCGGGACGCCCCGCCTCCGCGTCCAAGATCAGGGCGCCGGTCAGGTAGGGGTCGAGATAGTGGGGATCGAGGTCGGTGATCACCCGCCCGTAGATGTGATCGAGGTAGTCGTAGCGGTCCTCGATGTCGTAGTCGCCGTAGTACTGGATGGACCAGAGATAGATCGCGTCGGCCAGGATTTCGTCGAAACCGAGCGACACGACGTCGAGGTAGGTCCCTGACGGCAGGTACATGAGGGGGCTCGGGGCGTCCCGCCCGGCGGCGCGCGCCTCGATCCGTCCCTGCACGACGACCGCCAGGAGCAGCGCGCCGAGCGCCGCGGCGGCGAGCGGCCCGCGGCCCCTCACTGCAGCTCCTTGCGCTGGAACACGGCGCAGGCGCCGCCCAGGACCGCCGCGCCGTACAGCATGAGATAGATCGCCGCGGCGGCGTAGCGCCACGGCTCGACCACGAGTCCGTGGACCACCTCCCCCTTGATGTCGAAGTTCCCCAGGTTCGGCAGCAGGTAGTAGAGGGCGCGGCAGGCCGCCTTGCCCCACTCCGAGACGATCCGCGCCTCCAGGAGCCGCAGGCTCCAGAGCAGGTGCCCGACGGCGTAGAACGACAGGGTCAGGACGCTCGCCAGGATCGGCGTCGACAGGCAGGAGAACAGCACCGCGATCGCGGTGATCAGGAGGTACTGGGCGTAGAGCATCGCCACCACCCCCGCCAGGCGGACGTCGAACATCCCCTTCACCGCCAGGATTAGGAAGAACCAGGCGGCCATGACCGCGGTGTTGACCAGCAGGGTCAGCGCCAGCCCGGCGAACTTACCCAGCACGAACTCGTAGCGATGGATCGGCTTGGCGAGGAGGGTGTAGACCGTCCGCCGTTCGATCTCGCGGCTCACCAGCCCGACGCCGATGAACACCGCGGTCAGCACGCCGAACACGTCGATCGACGCCAGCCCGAAGTCCTTGATGATCTTCTCCTCGCTGCCGACGGTCAGGAGCGACAGGAAATGGCTGAAGGAGATCATGGCCACCGCGAACGCCAGGAGGAGGTAGAGGATCCTGTGGCGGATCGCCTCCCGGAAGGTGTTGAGGGCGATGGCCGCGATCCTAGCCGGCACGGCGCTCCTCCACGCGCGGCCGGTCCCGCGACCCCGCGCCTCCCGGGGCGGCGGACCCCGGTCCGGCGGTCCCGCCCTCCCGGCTGGCGCGCAGGAACAGGTCCTCGAGCGACTGCCGCGCGGGAGCGACGGCGACCAGCTCGGGACCACGCCCCCCGTCGATCAGACCGAGGAGCCGGCGCAGATCGGCCTGGGTATCGACCCGCACCAGGACCTGGTCCTCCCGCCGCGACACGATCCGGCCGCAGGGGAGGCCGTCGACCGTGCCACGCAGCGTCACCTCCCAGAACGGCACCTCCTGCTTCACCAGATCCCCCACCGCGCCGACCGCGGCGAGACGTCCCTTCACCAGCATGCCGACCCGATCGCAGATCATCTCGGTGTCGGGGAGGATGTGGGTCGAGAAGAACACCGTGCGACCGCGCGCCTTGAGCTCCAGGATGATGTCGCGCACCTCGCGCCTCCCGATCGGATCGAGACCCGACATCGGTTCGTCGAGCAGCACGAACTCCGGATCGCCGATCAGCGCCTGCGCCAGACCGATCCGTTGCAGCATCCCCTTGGAGTAGTGGCGCAGCTGCCGGTCGCCGCGGTTCGCCAGACCGACCCGCTCGAGCAGGTCCCGCACGCGGCGCCGGCGCTCCGGCCGGGCCAGACCGTGCAGGCGGGCGTGGAAGTCGAGGAACTCGGCCCCGGTCAGATAGTCGTAGAGGTAGGGGTTCTCCGGCAGGTAGCCGATGCGGCGGCGCGCCTCGGGATCTCCCAGGCCCCGCCCGAACAGGCGGATGGAGCCGGCGTCCGGGAAGATCAGACCGAGCGCCAGCTTGATCGTGGTGGTCTTGCCGGCGCCGTTGGTGCCGATGAACCCGAAGATCTCCCCTTCCCGGATCTGCAGGGAGAGATCCCGCAGGATCCAGTAGCGCCGGATCGACAGGTGGCTCCGGTAGCTTTTGGAGACGTTCTCGATCTCCAGGACCGCCATCGATCGAGCCCCGCGGGAAACCGCGCCCCCGAACGGGAACGCCGGGAATTCCAATATAGCCCCCGGCGGGGGCGTGTCAAGTGATGACGCCAAAGGGGTTGCGGGAGGGACGGCGCGGCGGCCCCGGCCCGGCTTCCCTACATCTATATAGGCTCCGCGGCACGGCCTTTTCCGGCGGTCCACTCGATCGCCGCCAGGGTCGCGCGGCGGTTCTCCTCCAGCAGGGCGGCGAAGCGGGGCCGGAGCCGCCGCGACGCCTCCAGGACCTCGGGCCGCAGGGCCGCCAGGAGGGCCCGGCCGCAGGCGCCGGCGTCCCCTGCGGGGTAGCGCAGCACGCCGGCCGGACGGGTCGGATGGTCGGCCGCCACCACCGGGACGCCCGCCAGGAGCGCCTCGTGGAGGGCCAGCCCGAAGCTGTCGACCCGGGAAGGACGGACGTAGACCCGCGATCGGGCGATGATCGCCGCCCCCTCGGGGGCGTCCTCGAGGACCAGGATCCGTCCGGGGTGGGTGCGACGGGCCGCCTCGAGCGCCTCCGACGTCCGGTCCTCGCGCGTGAACGAACCGAGAAGGACGACGAGACCGGCGTCGAACCCGGCGGCGAGGATCGCCGGGAAGGCCGCCAGGAGATCCTCCAGACCGTAAAGGGCCGCGGCGGCGCCGCTGGTCGATAGGACCACCGATCGCGAGCCGAGAAACGCTTCGACCTCGGCGGGAAGCCGCGCCGGCGCTTCGGGCGGCCCCTCGAGCAGCGGCGACAACCGGAAGGCGGGGATCTCCGGGACCAGATCGGCGACCGCCTCGAGGATCCGCCCGCTCATCCCCCCGATCGCGGTGGTCCTCCGGAGCGCCGCCCGCAGCAGGCGCCGCCCGCGCGCGTCCCGGCTGCGGACCTGCCCGGGGAACGCCCCGTCGTGGAGGATGAGGAAATAGGGACGCCGCCGGGCAAGACGGAGACCTCGGGCGTAGGCCGGGTTGCGCCACAGGCAGTCGAGATTGTCGATGATCAGGGCGACGCGCCGGCGACGCGCCGCGCGGGCGACCCGCGGCGCCTCGCGGCTGAACAACCGCGCCGCCACCCGTTCGGCCAGAGGCCGGCGGGGAGCCGGGAACGGCCGGCGCGGGTCGAGGCAGGTCACGCCGCCCGGGAGCCGGCCGAGCAGCCGTCCGAGGGCGCGACCGTAGCGGCTGACCCCGCCTACCGGCGGCTCCTCGGGAGCGAGGACCAGGCAGGGACCGGTCAACGCAGGCTGCCGTCCCAGTCGGGCTCGACGCTCAGATCGGGGGCCGCGCTCCCCGGCGAACCTGAAAGACGGCGGCGCCCGCGCCCCATCGACATCCCCGCGAGGCGCGCCAGCGGCCGGAGGAGCGACGCGGCGGCGTCGAGGACGAAACCGAGCGGCCCCCGGCGGAACCGATCGGCATACCGGAGGAGAACCGCGAGCGCCCGGCCGTGCGGCAGGCGCCCGAGCCCCAGGACCTCCGCGACCACCTCGGCGGGCGAGTCGTCCAGGAACCGCTCCCAGGCACCGGATCTCAGAAGGACGCGCCCGCGATCGCGGCGTGAGCCGGAGGCGTCGTTCTGTCCCGATGAGGCGTGGGCGACGTGCCGGAACAACCGGACGTTGAAGTAGCGGACCTCGGCGCCGGAGGCGATCAGCCGCGCCATGTAATCGGTGTCGACGGCGCGGAAGGTGGGATCGAACAGCCCCGCCCGCTCCAGCGCCCGGCGCGTGAGGACCAGCCCGAGACCGCACTGGGTGTAATCGAGGACGTGGGTCACGTCGTCCCGGAGACGGAGCCCCGGCGGCAGGAAGCGGTACTCGACCGCCCCCTCCCGACCCTGCGGGTCGATGGACCGCGCCTCGCCGCCGCAGACCAGGGCGTCGATCGCCGGATCGGTCTCCAGGAGCCCGACGGCGCGCGCCATGGCGGCGGGGTCGATCTCGTCGTCGTCGGTCAGGGGTTTGACGATGCGGCCGCGGGCCAGGAGCAGACCGCGGTTGAGCGCATGCGCCTCCCCGGCGTCCGGCTCCGACACGAAGCGCGCCACCAGGCCGCCATGCGCCGCCACCACCTCGGCGGTGCGGTCGGTCGACCCGCCGTCGACGACGATCAGCTCGTCCTCGGGAGACACGAGGAGACGGGCCCGATCGAGGGCGCGGTCGAGCGCCGCCGCCCGGTTGCGGGTCGCCAGGACGTAGCTGACGCGGACACCGGACCGCGGGGACGCGGCCGGCGCCTCAGAGGTTGCTGTAAGGCGTCTTGAATTCAAGCAGCTCGACCCCCCGGACGAGCTCGTCGATCCCATCCTCCAGGGTGATCGTCGTCCGGAACCCGAGGTCCCGGATTTTCCTGTAGGACACCACGTAGTTGCGCCGGTCGGCGTCCTCGCCGACGTCGGCGTAGTGAAGGTAGTAGTCGACCCGCGCCCGGATCTTCTCGCACACCTCCGCCTTGCTGTAGTTCATCTCCTCGGAGCCGACGTTGAACACCTGGCCGCTCATCCGGGTGGCGTTCTCGATGGCGAACAGGAACGACCGGGCGATGTCGTGCACGTGGATGAAGGTCCGCATGAAGTGCTTCTCGTACACCACCAGGAACCGCATCTTGTGGGCGGTGTAGACGAATTCGTTGACCAGGAGGTCCAGCCGCATCCGGGGCGACATGCCGAAGGCGGTGGCGAAACGGAAGGCGACGGCGTCGCACTCCTCCATGACGATCCGCTCGGCGGCCGTCTTGGTCTTGCCGTAGATCGTCAGTGGGTTGAGCGACGTCTCCTCGGTGCAGACGTCGTCGGTGAGGGCTCCGTAATTGCTGCCGGTCGAGCCGAACAGGACCAGCCGCCCGCGCCCGGCGGCCGCGGCGACCACCTTGGTCCCCTCGACGTTGACCGTGGTCGCCAGGTCCGGATGGCGGCGGCAGGCCGGGAAGCCGACGATCGCCGCCAGGTGGACCACGACGTCGCACTCCCGCATCGCCCCGCGCACCGCCTCGGGATCGCGCACGTCGCCGCGCACGAACTCGAAACGCGGGTCGCGCACCAGCGGCAGGAGACTGTTGCCGCCGTACTGCAGGCTGTCGAAGACGCGGACCCGGTGTCCCTGCTGCAGCAGCAGTGGCGCCAGGACCGAACCGATGTACCCGGCGCCGCCCGTCATCATCACCTTCATGGCGCGCGACCTCCACCGGGATTATAGTTCTGCGCGTGACGAGATGCAGCGGCGCCGCCCCGGCGCCAACTTCATCTGCCCGCGGGACTTCCGAAGACGGTCCGGGATCACGAATCGGTGATCCGGTCCGCTCCCGGAGCGCCCCCGCCGCCCGCCCGCCCCGGCTCCTGTCCCGCCCCATCGTGATCGAGGCGCGGCGCGGCTGGCCCGGCGCCGGTCTCGGCGAGCTCTGGGAGCACCGCGACCTCCTGTACTTCCTGGTCTGGCGGGACGTGAAGGTGCGTTACCGGGCCACGGTGCTTGGGGCCGCCTGGGCGGTCCTGCAGCCGCTCCTCACCATGGCGATGCTGGCCCTGCTGTTCGGCCGGCTCGGCGGGCTGCAGCAGCGGGTCGGCGTCCCCTACCCGCTCTACGTCTATGCCGGCGTCCTCCCCTGGATCTTCTTCGCCACCGCGGTCTCGCAGGGAGCGCTGAGCCTGGCGCAGAGCAGCCACCTGATCGGCAAGGTGTACTTCCCGCGTCTGCTGGTGCCGCTGTCGGCGGTCGGGGCGGCCCTCGCCGACTTCGGCGTGTCGCTCGTCGTGATGATCCTCCTGATGATGTACTACGGCGCGCCGTTCGGCGGGTCGTTGCTGCTCGTGCCGCTCCTCCTGCTGCAGGCGGTCCTGGCGGCGGCCGGCGCCGGGGCGCTCCTGGCGGCGTTGTCGGCCGCCTACCGCGACGTCCGGCACGTGGTCGGGTTCCTGATGCAGTTCTGGATGCTCGCCTCGCCGGTCGCCTACCCGCTGGAGGCGGTGCCGGAGCGCTGGCGGCTCCTCTACGCTCTCAACCCCGTGGCCGGGCTGGTCGCCGGGTGCCGTGCCGCGTTCCTCGGTGAGCCGCTCCCCTGGGGACCGGTCGCGGTCTCGGCCGCCGCGACGCTCGGCCTGCTGGTGGCCGGCGTGGCGTACTTCCGCCGGGTCGAGCGGCGTCTTGCCGACATCCTCTAGGAGACGACCGGTGCCGAGGTCTGGAGACCGTCCGTGATCCCGATGATCCGCGTGGAAGGGATCGCCAAGGAGTACCCGCTCGGAGCGCGGCGCACCGCCCCCGGCACCCTGGGGGAGGCGGCGCAGGCGTTCCTGCGCTCGCCGGCGCGGGTGCTGCGCCGGCTCCTGGGGCGCGAACAGCGGGAGACCTTCCGGGCGCTCGACGACGTCAGCTTCACCGTCGGCATGGGGGAGGCGGTCGGGGTGATCGGCCGCAACGGCGCCGGCAAGAGCACGCTGCTCAAGGTCCTGTCGCGCATCACCGAGCCGACACGCGGCCGGGCGGAGCTGTCCGGCCGCGTCGGCAGCCTGCTCGAGGTCGGCACCGGCTTCCATCCCGAGCTGACCGGGCGGGAGAACGTCCAGCTGAGCGGCGCGCTCCTGGGCATGCGGCGCGCCGAGATCCGCGAGCGGTTCGACGCCATCGTGGCGTTCGCGGAGATCGATCGCTTTCTCGACACCCCGGTGAAGCATTATTCGAGCGGCATGTACGTGAGGCTCGCCTTTGCCGTGGCGGCCCATCTGGACCCGGAGATCCTCCTGGTCGACGAGGTCCTGGCGGTGGGGGACGCCCCCTTCCAGCGCAAATGCCTGGGACGGATGGACGACGCGGCGAAGGAGGGACGCACGGTCCTGTTCGTGAGCCACCACATGCCCTCGGTGACCCGGCTGTGCCGGCGCGCCATTCTGCTGGAGGGGGGCCGGGTCGCGGAGGACGGCGACGCGGCCGCCATCGCCGCCCGCTACCTGCGCTCCGAGCTGGGGACCTCGGCGGAGCGCTCCTGGCCGCAGCCGGCTAAAGCCCCCGGGGACGACGTGGCGCGGCTGGCGGCGGTGCGGGTCCTGTGCGACGGGCGGGTGGCCGACTCGGTCGACATCCGCCGCCCGGTGACCCTCGAGATGGAGTACTGGAACTTCAAGCGGGGCGCGCGGCTCCTGTCGGCGTTCACCTTCATGAACGATCAGGGGGTGCACCTGTTCGTCGGCTCCGACCGGTTCGGCGGCCGTCCCGACGTCCCCAGGGAGCCGGGATTGCATCGCGCCCGCTGCACCGTGCCCGGCAACCTGTTCGCCGAGGGGCAGGTGCGGGTCGTGGCCGAGGTCTCGACCTCCCATCCGGTGCTGCAGATCCATGTCCTGGAGTACGACAGCGTCGCCTTCCAGGTGGTCGACAGCGGCGCCCCGGGGAGCGTGCGCGGGGGGTGGGGCCGTCCCATCCCCGGCGTGGTCCGCCCCGAGCTGCAGTGGGAGACGTCGATGGTCGCGCCTGGGCCGCCGTCATGAGCGCCGGTCCGGTCGCCGTCCTCGGCGGCTCGGGCTTTCTCGGCGGCCACGTCGTCCGGGGCCTGCGGGCGGCGGGACTCGAGACGGCGTCGTTGTCGCGCCGCGAGGGGTGTGATCTTCTCGACTCCGCCGGGTTCACCGGCGCGCTCGCGCGGCTGCGGCCGCGGGCGATCGTCAACTGCGCCGCCCACACCGGGAGCGTCCATTACGTGACGCGCCGCGCCGCCGACGTGATCCGCGACAACGCCCTCATGGCGGTCAATCTGTACGAGGGGGTGGCGCGCTCCTGTCCGGAGGCCCCGGTGATCAACCCCCTGTCGAACTGCTCCTATCCGGGGGCGGCGGCGACCCAGGTCGAATCGGCATGGCAGGATGGGCCGCTGCACGACTCGGTCGTGGCCTACGGCGCGCCGCGCCGCCTGCTGCACGCGCTCGCCCTCTCCTACCGGCGGCAGCACGGGGTCCGGTCGGTCAACTGGCTGGTGCCCAATGCCTACGGCCCCGGCGACGCCACCGATCCCGACCGGGTCCACGCCCTCGACGGGATCGTCATCCGGATGCTGCGCGCCCAGAAGCGCGGCGAGACGTCCTTCACGATCTGGGGGAGCGGCCGCCCGGTCCGCGAGTGGGTCTACGTCGAGGACGCGGCGGCGATCCTGGTCCGGTCGCTTGGGATCGAGGAGCAGATGGATCCCTTGAATCTGGCGCAGAACCGCGGTCATTCGATCGCCGACATCGCCCGGAACGTCGCCCTGCGGCTCGGATACCGGGTCGCGCTGACCTTCGACACCGCCCTGCCGGACGGCGCCCCGGTGAAGGTGCTGGACGACCGGCGGTTCCGCGCCCTTTTTCCCGACTTCCGCTTCACCCCGCTGGAGGAGGGGATCGCCCGGACCATCGAGTACTACCGGCAGGTCCTGAAGCCGGAGGGGGCGGCATGAATTTCTTCCACACGCACATCTCCCCCAGGGCCCGCACCCTCGTCCAGGAGGTCCTGGAGAGCGGCTGGGTCAACGAGGGGCCGATGACCCGGCGGTTCGAGACGGCGCTCGCGGAGCGGCTCGGTCTGTCCGGCCCGGTCGCCCTCAACAGCGGCACCGCGGCCCTCCATCTGGCGCTGGCGGTGGCGGGAGTCGGACCGGGAGACGAGGTGGTGCTGCCGGCCCAGACCTTCGTGGCGACCGGGCTTGTCGTCCTGATGCAGGGGGCGAAGCCGATCTTCGCCGACGTCGATCCGCTGACCGGCAACCTGACGGCGGCGGGGCTGGAGCGGGCCCTGACCTCCCGGACGAAGGCGGTCATCCCGGTCCACTGGGCCGGATACCCCTGCGATCTGGACGAGCTGCACGCGGTCGCGGGGCGCGCCGGGACCTGGCGGGGCGGCCTCGCGGTGGTGGAGGACGCGGCGCACGCCCTCGGCGCCACCTACCGGGGCCGGCCGATCGGCGCCGTCTCCCGATTCACCGCCTTCTCCTTCCAGGCGATCAAGCACCTGACGACCGGCGACGGCGGGGCGCTCTCCTGCCTCGAGCCGGAGGACGAACGGCAGGCGCGCGCGCGCCGCTGGTTCGGCATCGACCGGGAGCGGAGCCCGGCGTCGGTGCTCGGGGAGCGGGAGTACGATCTCGACGTGCTCGGCTACAAGTCCCACATGAACGACCTGGCGGCCGCCGTCGGTCTGGGAAACCTCGAGGACTTCATCGGGCGTCTGGCGCGCCGCCGGGCGATCGCCGCCCGCTACCGGGGGGAGCTCTCCGGCGTCCCCGGTCTGACGCTTCCCCCGCTCCTCCCCGACCGGACGCACGCCTTCTGGCTCTTCCCCGTCCTGGTCGAGAAACGGGAGGCGTTCGCGCGCGCCCTCGCGAATCGCGGCGTCCCCGCCTCCGTCGTCCACCGGCGCATCGATCGCCACCGCCTGTTCGGCGGGGCGCGGACCGATCTCCCCGGACAGGCGGCCTACGACGCCCGGCAGATCTCCCTGCCGGTCCACGAGGGGTTGACCGACGGGGAAGTCGACACCGCGATCGCCGCGGTCCGGGCCGGCTGGTGAGGGATCGGATGGAGACCCCCTCCCGCGGTCGCAGCATCTTCGAGCGCTACCCGCAGCTCCTGACCCTGCGCGGGCTGGTGCCGGACGCCCTGGTCGAGCGGGAGATCGGCGCGGGGGCGGAGGCTTTCGAGCGGACCCTCGAGGCGGCACGGCGGGTGATCCCCACCGTCCTCCTCAAGGACGTCTTCCCCGCGGACATCGAGCGCGGCGCGATCCGGATGGAGAACTTCCTCGGCCACTGGGGGAACGTCGGCGTCGAGACTCTCGCCAAGATCTGCCTGATCGTCCGCTGGCTGCGACCGTCACGCATCCTCGAGATCGGCACCTACAACGGTCTGACCACGCTGCAGATGGCCCTCAACGCCCCGTCCGGATGCGTGGTCTACACCCTCGACCTGCCGGAGGGAGCGGAGCCGTCGCAGCCGCCGTCGGCGCTCGATCGGATGGTGGCGCTGTCGTTTCGCGCCCGCTTCGGCACCTCGACCGGCTCCTACTTCCGCGACCGGAAGGGGCTGATCATCCGGCAGCTCCTGGGGGACGCCGCGACCTTCGACTACGCCGCCCATCTCGACGGCAAGGTCGATCTCGTGTTCATCGACGCGGCGCACGATTACGAGAGCAAGCGGATCGACACCGACAATGCCCTGCGGTTGCTGGCCCCCGGCGGGGTGATCCTGTGGGACAACTTCGCCGACGTCACCAACCCCGAGGTGACCCGCTTCCTTCTCGACCTGGGCGCCCGGCTGCCGCTCCGGCACCTGAAGAACACCATGCTGGTGGTCCACCGGGACGGCGGCACGGCGGCCCCGGGGGACGCCGTGCCGGCCCGTCCCGCGAAGGGGATGCGGTGACCCGTCTGCCGATCCTGTTCGCCGGCGCGTCGCGGCTCGTCGGTCTCATGGAGCGGTTCCGGGCGGCGGCCGCGGCCGAGGAGGTGACGCTCGATGCGGTGTCGATCGAGGACGTCTCCCCGTGGCACGCCATCGAGGCGGCCGGTGTGTGCGCGGTGGCGCGCGGCCCCGCCTTCGACGATCCGGGATTCCCCCCGTTTCTGCTCGATCTGGCCGCGCGCCACGGAGCCGCCGCCCTGATCCCGGTCGTCGACCGGGCCCTGATGGCGATCCTGCCGCACCGCGCGGCCCTCGAATCGGCGGGCACCCGTCTGGTGGCGAGCGCCACCGAGCTCTGCGCCCTGATGGACGACAAGCGGGAGGCCGATCGCCTGTTCCGATCGCACGGGCTGCCGGTGCCGGACGGCGACGGCTACCCGCGGGTCGCCAAGCCGCGCCGCGGATCCTCCGGTCGCGGCTTCGAAATCTTCAAGGACGCCTCGGAGCAGGAGTTCTGGAGCGCCCGCAACCGGGCGCGGGAGCACCTCATCCAGCCGCTCCTCCGGGGGGACGAGTACAGCGTGGACGCCTACGTCGCCGCCGGCGGGCGGACGCTCGGGGCGGTGGCGCGGCGGCGGATCGTCGTGGTCGGCGGCGAGGTGATGGTGACGGCGACGGAGCGGAACGACCGGGTCCTGGCCCTGGCGGCCCGGGTCCTGGCGATCCCCGGCTGGGTCGGTCCGATCAACATCCAGGCGATCGATGCCCCGGGGGGCGCCGTCCTCATCGAGGTCAATCCCCGCTTCAGCGGCGGCATCACCTGCTCCATCGAGGCCGGTCTCGACGCCCCCCGCTGGATCCTCCGCGAATGCCTCGGCCGACCGCTCCCCGACCGGCCGATCGACTGGCGACCCGGTCTCTGCATGACCCGATCGAGGAGGGACCACTTCACATGGTTATCCTGATCGACATCGACGGCACCATCTGCACCGAGGAGTCCCCCGCCGACCGGCCGCTGGCGCAGCCGCTCCCCGGCGCGCGCGAGGCGGTCAACCGTTTCGTCGAGGCGGGGCACGTCGTGGTCCTCTGGACCGGCCGCGGCTGGGACCAGTACCGGGTGACCCAGAGGTGGCTCGACGATCACGGCTTCAAGTACACCCAGATCCTGATGGGGAAGCCGATCGCCAACCTGATCATCGACGACCGCGCCCGCCGGTTCGAGGGGTGGGACAAGAACTATCTGCCAACCGTTCCGTCGAAGCCCACGCCATCCTGAGGCCGCCCGGTTCCCCTCGGAACACGGGCGTGCCGTCAACCCTTGTGGGTTCGACTCCTATGCGGACACGCGGCCGTAAGGTGTCGGCCCGTGGACCGTTGGGGCTCGCGCAGCGGCCGGGCGGGCGTCGCGCATGGCGTTGAGCCTCAAGGGACAACCGCGAGGGACCCTGCGCCGGTGCGGTTCGTGCTCCGACGCGGGGCATAGCCGACGCTGTCTGCGCCCGCTCCACCGCAGCGCGCGCGCAGCCTCTTCTTCCGGCTGGCGCTCCGGGTGATCACGGACTTCGAGGTTCAGGCGCCGCGCGTCCACTTCGACACGACGACGGTGACCCTGTTCGGCCAGTACGCCGGCTCCGTGTCGGAGTCACGCCTCACCCACGGTCACACCAAGGATCACCGCCCCGACCTGAAGCAGCTTCTCTTCGGCCTGAACGTGACCTCGGACGGAGCCGTGCCCATCCTGCACCACGTCTTCAGCGGTCACCGGACCGACGACTCCGTGCACGTTCGCAACGTCGACGAGCTCCGCGCCCTCCTGGGCCGGGAGGACTTCGTCTATGTGGCCGACAGCAAGGCTCTGCACCAAGGAGAACCTCGACCACGTCGCCGGCCACGGCGGTCGCTTCGTCACCATCCTGCCGCGCACGCGCCAGGAAGACTCCTCCTGCCGCGATCAGATCCGCACGGGCTCCCCCGCAGTCCGCTGGCGCAAGATCCACTCCATCCCGAGTGCTCGTCGCAGTGGCGATGCCCCCGACGTCTACTCCAGCACCGACGCCGGCCCCCAACTCACCGCCGACGGCTATCGGCTGATCTGGATCCGCAGTTCGCAGAACGCCGCGATCGACTCGCGCTCGCGCCAGGACCGGATCCGCAAGACGGAGGTCGACCTCAAGGAGTTGGCGGCCAAGGTGGGGAGGCGCAAGCTCCGCAAGCGTCAGGCCGTCGAGGCGCGCGTGCGCACGATCCTCGCCGCGCACCAGGTGACCGGCTTCCTCACGGTCGATGTCGGCGTCGCCACCGAGATCAGCCACCGCTACGTGCGCGCTGGCCGGCCTCGCCGTGGCGATCCCGTGCGTGCGGTCCGAACGAAGCTCCTCCGCCTTCACTGCGCACGCAACCAGACCGCCATCGGCTCGGAAGCGCGCACCGACGGCGTCGTCCCCTTGGTCACCAACATCAAGGCCGCGTCAAGGCGCGCGGTCCTCGCGATCGACACGTACCAGCCCTACATCGAGAAGCGCTT
This sequence comes from Candidatus Polarisedimenticolia bacterium, assembly GCA_050747445.1. Taxonomy (GTDB): domain Bacteria; phylum Acidobacteriota; class Polarisedimenticolia; order Gp22-AA2; family Gp22-AA2; genus JBOGOE01. Next base: position 28,889 of record JBOGOE010000168.1, read on the forward strand.
CTCCCTCACGAAGTCGGAGTACGGCGTCGCACCGATCTTCCTCAAGAAGCCGCGCCGCGTCGTCGCTCTCCTCCATCTCTACTTCGTTGCCATCATGCTCTCGGCCCTCCTCGAACGGCAGGTCAGGTCCGCGATGCGCCGCCGGGCCATCGAGAAGATCCCGATCCTTCCCGAGGGCCGCCCGACCTCCACCCCGACCACTCCCCGCATCCTCGAGAACTTCGACGACGCCTCGTGGCATGAATACCTCGAGACCCACCGGGCGGTCCGCTTCCCGGTCGAGCTCAAGAGCACCGCCGCGCTCCTGCTCGACCTCGCC
>JBOGOE010000169.1:0-10705 GCA_050747445.1 Candidatus Polarisedimenticolia bacterium
GGTCGCCGGGGGGCGGGCGCCCCGGGCCGGCTGGGGGGAACTCCTCCCCGGCGGAGGCCGGCGGACCCCTGGTCCTGGTCGCCGACGAGGCGCGCGAATTCCGCGACCTGGTCCGGCGGACGCTCGAACGGCTCGGGTGCCGGGTGGAGGTGACCGACGACGGCGAGGCGGCCTTCCGCTTCGCCGCCGCGCGCCGGCCCGCCGCCATGATCCTCAACGTCTATCTCCGGCGGCTTCTCGGCGTGGCGGTGTGCGAGGGGGTCAAGGGAAGCCCGGATCTGCGCGCCACGCGGGTGGCGCTGGTCGGGACGGTGTTCAAGTCGGACCGGTTCATCCGCGCCCCCGGGCACCTGTATGGCGCCGACGACTACTTCGAGGACGTGGTGGCGCCGGCCGAGCTGCGGCGCCGCCTCGAGCGGCTGCTGGGGCGGACCCCGGCGGCGGTCGCGGCACCGGCCCGCCCCGGCGCGCGGGCGGCGGTCGCAACCGCCCCTCCGGGGGAGGAGCTGGACGTGGCCGAGAACCGGGCGCTGGCCCATCTCTCCGAGATCGGCGGGGAGCCCGGTAAGGCGGCGGGTCCCGATGCCGCCCTCCTCGACCCGCGCGAGGAGATCCGCCGCCTGGCGCGCATCATGATTTCCGATCTCAAGATCTACTACCCCGAGGAATTCCGGCACGCGCTCGTGGAGCGCAACTTCAGCGCCGCGTTCCGCGAGGAGCTGGCGCAGGCGAAGGATCTGATCGCGCGCCGCTTCCCCGATCTCCCGGAGCGGATGGAATGGCTCTCGGGGGCGCTCAAGGAAGGGCTCCTGCACGAGCGTTCCGCCATCGGCGGAGGGGCGCGCGGATGAGCGCCGCGCCGGGCCCGCTCCGTCCGTCGCTCATCGCCATTGGCTGCTCGGCGGGGGGACCGCCGGCGCTCCAGTCGATCCTCCCCGACCTGCCGCAGGCGGCGGGGGCCGCCGTGGTGGTGGCGCAGCACATGCCGGGACGCTTCACCGCCCTGTTCGCCGAGCGCCTGGGACGTCTGTGCCGCCTGCCGGTCGCGGAGGCGGCCGACGGGGAGGCGGTCCGGCCGGGTCGCATCTACATCGCTCCGGGCGGCCGCCAGACGACCCTGGAGAAGGGGACCGGCGGTCCGCGCTTCAGGGTGCGGGAGCGGGCCCCGGGGGAGCGTTACGCCCCCTCGGCCGACCTCCTGATGGCCTCGGCCGCCACCGTCTTCGGGGCGCGCGCGGTCGGCGTCCTGATGACCGGCATGGGGGACGACGGTGTCGAAGGGCTGCGCGCCATCAAGGAGCGCCGCGGTCGCACCATCGCCGAATCCGAAGCCACCGCCGCAGTCTTCGGAATGCCGAAGGAGGCGATCCGCCGGGGTGTGGCCGACCTGGTCCTGCCGCTTCGCGAGATCGCCTCGGAGCTTGTTGCGGCCTGCCGCAAGTGACGCCGGTTCAGGGGATTACAGTATTGCGTCGGGGGGACGGCGAACCTATATTCGAGGCCGTGAAGCGGAACCCGGAGGAACCCCGCCCGCCGGCGGAGCCCGAGCATGTGGCCCGGGGCGAGGAGCTCCGCAACATGTTCAACCGGGCGCGCGCCTTCACCGAGGACCTGCTGCGCGAGAACGAGCGGTTGCGCTTCCGGATCGCCGGTCTGCAACGGGAGCTGGAAACGGCGGGTGGCGGCGCGACGCCGGCCGGGGAGGTCGCCTCCCTCGTCGAGCGGCTGCGGGCGGCCGAGAGGGAGCGGGACGATCTCCTGGGACGGTTCCGGGAGGTGGAGCAGGCCAACCGCGAGGTGGCGTCGCGCTACCAGGAGATCGAGACGCAGAACAATCAGCTCGCCAATCTCTACGTCGCCTCCTACCAGCTGCACGCCACCCTCGACTTCGCGGAGGTGCTCGACACGGTCAGGGAGATCCTGATCAACCTGGTCGGTGCCGAGGCCTTCGCGATCTTCTGGGTCGACGAGAAGTTCGGCACCCTGCGCCGCGAGGCGGCCCAGGGGATGGGGGAGTCGGTCCCGGAGACGCTGCGACCCGAAGACGGCCCGCTGCGCCGCGCGGCGCAGGCTGGGGAGTCGTTCTATGCCGATCCCCTGCCCGATCCCGCGCGCGTCGACGCCGCCCACCCGATCGCCTGCGTGCCCCTGCGAATCGGCGTCCGTCCCATCGGCCTGGTCGCCATCTACCGCCTGTTGAGCCAGAAGGAGCGCTTCTCGCCGCTCGACTTCGAGCTGTTCACGCTGCTCGGCGGTCACGCGGCGACCGCGCTGTTCTCGTCCAAGCTGTATCAGAAGTCCGAGCAGAAGCTGTCGAGCCTGCAGGGGTTCCTCGACCTGCTGACCGCCCCCAGTCCCTGAGGAGCGCGCGCGTGGGTGCCACCTTCCTGGTCGTCGAGGACTCGCCCACCATGCGGCAGCTGATCGCCTTTTCCCTGCGCCGGCTGCACGGCTGCCGCGTCGTGGAGGCGGTCGACGGGGTCGACGCGCTCAAGAAGATGACCGCCGAGAAGATCGATCTGGTGATCACCGATCTCAACATGCCGATGATGGACGGTCTGAAGCTGATCACCGTCCTCCGTGGCGACCCGCGGACCAGGGACCTGCCGATCGTGATCGTCACGACCGAAGGGGCCGAGTCCGACCGCCAGCGGGGGCTCGCCCTCGGCGCCGACGCCTACGTTCCGAAACCGATCCAGCCGTCCGACCTGCTGCGCACCATCACGTCGCTCCTGGAAAAACCCCGGCGCTGATCAGGCGGCGCTCTGCGACGTTCCCCGGGCGGCCAGGGAGACCAGCAGCCGCGCCCCCCGGTCCCAGGTGTGGGCCGCCGCCCAGCGGCGCGCCGCGCCCGACATCCGGCGGCGCTCCTCCGGGTCGGCCAGCAGCCGCTCGATGGCGCCTGCGAGCGCCGCCGGATCGTCGGGTCGGACCAGGAGACCGCTCTCCCCCTCGCGGATCGCCTCGGGGACGCCGCCGCTCCGGCCGCCGATGCTGACCAGACCGTGCGCCGCCGCCTCCAGAAAGCTCAGTCCGAACCCTTCGATGCCGCCGCGACCACCCCGATCGCGGCTGGGCTGCACGAACAGCGTCGCGAGATCGTAGTGCGCGGGCAGATCCGCCGCGGGGACCGCGCCCGCGAAACGCACCCGCTCCTGCATCCCGAGGCGGCGCGCCAGCGCGCGCAGGGCGGGCCAGCACGGACCGTCGCCGACCACCAGATAGACGGGTCGCGGACCACGCGGCCCGAGACGCGCCATCGCTTCGATCACCGTGTCGTGGCCCTTGACCTGGACCAGGCGGGCGACCGTCAGGAGCACCGGGGCGTCCCCGAGACCGTACCGCGCGCGCAGCGCTTCGACACGCGCCGCATCGGGCGCCTCAGCCGGCTCGACTCCCATCGGCAGCACCAGGATCCGCCGGGCGGCGCCCGGCAGGTGACGCTCCACCAGAGCGGCGGTAAACCGGCTGTTGGCGATCACCGCGTCGGAATCCGCGACAATCCGCCGGATCATCCGGTCCCAGGGGAAGCGGCCCTGGTAGTCGAGCAGATCCGCGCCGTGCACGAACAGCGCGTAGGGGATGCCGTGGCGGCGCGCCAGACGCCGGATCGGCCCCCCGAGCGACAGCAGCTGACCGCACAGGATGTAGTCGAAGCGGCCGGTTCCGAGCAGCCGCGCCAGGTGCCGCCCCGCCACCAGGGCGCGGGCCACGCGCCCCAGCGTGCCTCGATGCGGCGGGAGCCGGCGGCGCGTCACCTCGATCTCCAGGGCGGCGTCGATCGCCGCGCCCCCCGCGAGCCGCGGCGCCAAAAGCAGCACCTCGCCCCGGTGGAAGTGGCGCGCCAGGGCGGCGTAGACCGCCGATTCGCCGCCGAGCATGGGGGGGAAGTCGTTGACCGCGAGCAGGATCACGGGCCGGCCCGTTCGTCGCCGTCCGGTGACGCATCCCCGTCCCTGGCTTTGCCCGCCGCCCCTTCCAGGACCGCGAACACCAGGAGAATGAGGACGCCGTGCACCAGGAACATGACGGCCTCGACGCTCCGCCCGCGCCGCAATCCCAGGGCCGACAGACCGAGGGCCAGCGCCAGGCTCAGGATCAGGACGAGGGCGCGCCGCGGCCCCCCGAGCAGCGCGCTGAGGCGGTGGTGGATGTGGTCGCGCCCGACGTAGTCGATCCACTGCCGGAACGAGCGGACCCGTCCCGACACGAGGCGCGCGACGGTCGTTTGCACCATGTCGTAGATCAGGACGCTGAAGATGAGGACGGGGGTGGCGAGGGCCACCAGCGGGTCCCCCTCCGCCCAGTCCTCCTTGATCGCCAGGGCCGCGAGCAGGAACCCGACGCTGGCGCTGCCCGAATCCCCCAGGAACACGGACGCCGGCTTGCCGCGACGCAGGTTGTGCGGCAGGAATCCCAGGAGCGCCCCCGACAGGGCCGCGCAGACCCGCACCAGGTCGGCCTGGCCCCCCTCGCGGGCCACCAGCGCCAGGAGGAGCGCGATCAACGCCCCCAGCGACGCCGCCAGGCCGTCGATCCCGTCGATGAAGTTGTAGGCGTTGGTGATCCCGACCAGCCACAGGATCGTCAGCACGACGTTGACCGCGGCGCCGGCCGAGCCGGGCAGGAGATCGAGGCGGACGCCGGCGCCGACCACGAACAGGGCGCAACCGAACTGAAGCCCCAGGCGGATCCGGGCGGACAGACCGCGCAGATCGTCGATCGCGCCCGCGAGCATCAGCGCCAGGGCGGCGATCGCGATCGCCAGCAGCTCCCGGTCGAGGGTCTCCGGGCCGCGCCGCGCCAGGGCGAGGACCAGAGCCGAGAGGACGGCGACGCCTCCCATCCTGGGGGTGGGCAGGACGTGGGGCTTGCGGGCGTCGGGATGATCCATCGCGCCGCCGCGCTGGGCCAGGATCCGGACCACCGGGGTCAGGCCGAAGGCGGCGGCGAAGGCGACCGCGGCCGCCTCGAGGGGACCGGGGAAGACCGGCCCCGCGAGCAGCCAGACGGCCAGGAGGAGCAGCGCTAGGGCCGGCATCGTCCCACACCGGCGATCACGCGATCGATCTCCCCGTCGCTCAGGAGCGGGGAGAGGGGGAGCGACACCAGCTCCGCGTGGGCCCGCTCGGTCTCGGGGAACGTCCCCGGGTCGCGCAGCAGGCGGTTGAGCGGGAGGAAGACCGGGTGGCGGGCCCGGATCCCCTCCGCCTCGAGCCGGGTGATCATGCGGGCGGCGTCCTTCACCCGCACCAGATACCGGAAGCGGATCGGGCGCGTGCCCTCCGGCGCCCGGGGGCGTTCGAACCCGAACGTTTCGAACGCCGCGTCGTAGCGGGCGGCGATGGCGGCACGACGGGCGGCGATCTCCCGCAGCCGCTCGAGTTGCGCCAGCAGCACCGCGGCCCGCAGGTCGCCCAGGAGCCCGTTGACGCGGACGCGATCCTCGTCCCGTTCGTCGTGGGTCGCCAGATCCCGCGCCTGCCGGACGACCGAGGCCTGGGGCGCCGCCAGCCCCCCACCCGGTCCGCCGCAGGTGACGATTTTGGCGGGTGCGAAAGAGAACACCGCGGCGTCGCCGCGCGAACCGACCGGCCGGCCGCGATCGGCGGCCCCGAGGGCCTGCGCGCAGTCCTCCACGATCGGCGCTCCGAACGGTCGCAATCCTTCCAGCCGCGCCGGCAGGCCGAAGGGATGGACCAGGACGATGGCGCGCGGCGGCGCGGCGGCGCGCCGTCCCAGATCGGCGGGATCGATCGCCACCCCCGAGGGCTCGATGTCGCACAGCAGCGGCACCGCGCCCGCGGCGCGCACGCCGTGGACCAAGGCCGCGCAGCCGTAGGCGGGGATCGCCACCCGCTCCCCGGACCGGACGCCGAGAGTGCGGAGCGCCAGGCTGAGCGCCAGCGTCCCGGAGCCGAGCAGCACCGCGTCGGCGCCGCCCGCGAGCCGGGCCAGGATCGCCTCGGCCTTCGCCGACTCCGGTCCGGGCAGGAGCCACCCCGATCGGAGCACCCGCAGGGCGGCCGCTTCCTCGTCCGGCCCGATCCAGGGGCGCGTGTGGGGGACGACGGCCGGCTGGCGCCCGGCGCGCGCCGCGGCCCTCACCGACCCCTCCGCCGGGGGGGCGGATAGACCGCCGGCAGACCGGTGATATTGATGAACAGACGCAGCGGCGCGAACCCTTCGGCCCAGCGCACCCGTCCCTGCACCCCCCGGAAGTGGGCCGACGCCCCGGCGATCTCGCAGATCGCGGTCGCCTCGATGCGCGTCCGGCTCACCTGGCTGCGATGCATCCGGAGGGCGCGGATCTTCCGGTCGAACTCCTCGGCGATGTCGATGAAGACCGTCGGGTTGAAATTGACCGTTGTCGGTCCCTCGTAGAACAGGACGTTGCGCGTGTAACGGGTGGCGGAGACGGCGGCGCGGGCCACCTGCCGGTGGTCCTGATGCGTGTCCTCGGGGAAGTTCACGAAGATGAAGTCCGGCCGCACGGCGCGCAGGACCCGCTCCATGCGATCGATCAGACGCCGGTTCGACGGGAGGGCGGTGTCCTTGAAGCCGCCCCAGTGGACCCGGCGCGCCCCCAGAACGCGGGCGGCCTCCGTCTGCTCGACGCGGCGGGTCCGGGCGCTGCCACCCTGCGCGCCGTCGGTCATCACCAGCAGGTCGATCACCGCCCCCTTCCCGGCGTATTTGAGGAGCGTGCCCCCGCAGCCGAACTCGACATCGTCCGGATGGGCCCCGATCGCCAGGATGTTCATACCCTCGCCTCCTGAGCGGCGCGCACCGTGACGATGGCGCCCGGTCCGGCGGCAAGCAAGAGATCCACGGCGGAAAGATTGGGTTCGAAGCCCGGGTAGGCCTGCGTGTAGACCGGGTGCCGGAACTCCTGGACGTCGACCCGCACGCCGGCCCGGCGCCAGACACCGGGATCCATGTAGGCGGTGCCGCCCGGACCCGCCAGGTACGTGTCGCAGCCGAAGTGGCGGCAGAGGTGGATCAGCCGTCCGTCCGGATCGTCGGGCAGCGGCCCGAGGGAGGAGGCGAGGACGATCGGAGTGCTCACGCCGAGGAGCCCGGCCAGCACCTTGACCGTCCGGGTGTTCAGGTCGGCGAGACCGCCGGCCGGTCCCTGGAGCAGGAGGTCGAGCGGTTCGAGGATCGCGCCCCGGTGCGGCGAGCGACCGTAATGGACCCGCAACGCCTCGCGATGCTTGCGGCGCCACGCGGAGGTCTCGTCGATGGCGACCTCGCGGATCGACATCGGGAAACGGTGGCGGACGGGAACGGTGAGCCACTGCCACCCTTCGGGGATGCGGATCCGGTTGCGGTTCTGCCACTCGTTCTTCTTGAACTGGACGACGTCGAGCAGGACGAAGAGATCGACCCGGTCCATCTTGGCGAAATACCCGAGCCACGGGAGGTACTGCGGCTGGTGCGCGGCGAGCCTCATGCCGCCCCCCGGGGGGCCCCCGCGGGGAGCACGAAGATCGGATTGGCGAGCAGCCGCGACGGGTACGGCCCCTCGACATCGAGCCGATAGCAGGTGGGACGCTCCACCCGTTCCTCGATCGAATGATCGAAGGGGGGGCTCCGCCGGTCCGACCAGACGACCACGCCGTCCCGGATCAGACGCACGGCCACGGGGGGCCCGCCACCCAGGACGGCGAGCCGGATCCGGGCGGTCGCGGCGACCCGCACCGAGCCACCCTGCAGGGCGACCGCCCCCCCCGGTTCGGCCGCCTCGACCGTGAAGCGCCCGAGGCGGAGGGGCGGGCTGCCCGCCGGCGTCCAGCGGGCGTAGAAGCGACCGGCGCGCAGCGCCTCGAGGAGACCCGTCCCGGTCTTCTCCCGAACCAGGAAGACCGTCTGCAGCAGGCGGAAGTCGATCGCCCCGGCGGCGCGATGCTCGTCCAGCTCGGCGAGCGCGAAGGTCGGCGCGGGACGCCGCCCTTCGAGGTGATCGCGCAGGGCGAGGTCCCACAGACCCCCCGGCGGGATCAACCGCTCCGTTCCCTCGGGGAGGGCGCCGAAGGCATGGGCGTCGGTCTCCCGCACCAGCTCGGGATAGGGCCGGGTGTCCGCCCGGACCCCGTGCAGCTCCGCCGCCGCCGCGGCCTCCGGATGGGCCCACGAAACGATCCCCCCGCGCCGCGCCACCTCCGCCGCGAAGGTCCGGTACGGGTCGCTCCCCGGATCGGGACCGACGGCGCCGAAGCGCTCGACGCGGAACGGGAACCCGGCGATCAGGACCGCCGCCGAGAGGGCGCCCAGGACGGCCGCGCCCGCCGGGATCCGGCGGCGGCGCAGGCGGTATCCGCCCAGATGGACCTCCCGCCAGAGCGGCCGCGCCAGGCGCCGGACCGACCAGGCGAGCGGCGCCAGCGGCAGGAGAAAAGCGAGCGACCAGGCGGACCAGCCGCCGCCACGCCGGTTGCCGGTGATCGGCAGGGCCGCGAGGTGATCCGGATTCTCGAGTCCGACGACCAGGGCGTGCCGGTGCCAGTCACGCAGCTCGAGACTCCCGGAAAGCGGCGAACCCCGGAAGCGCGCGAAGGGCGAGACCTCCACGCCCGGCAGCAGGACGACCCCCGGCACCGCCCGGGCCGCCCGCTCCACTTCCTCGAAGTAACGGCGGACCCCCAGCCGCATCACCGAGGGCCGGGAGACCGCCACCCCCATGACCCGTCCGATCGGCCAGGGGGCCCAGGCGACCCGCTCCAGGAGGTGATCGGTCAGGATCAGGGCGTCCACGCCGGCGGCGCGGGCCGCGCGCGCCAGCTCTTCGGGGGAGGCGGCGCCGTCGACCAGCGCCGTGTGCAGGTGGACCACCGCGACCAGCTCCCGGAGCTCCGGCGGCCGCCCGGGAACGGTCCCGCCCTCACCGGCGCGGACCGGAGCGGTGGCCGCAGCCGCCGCGGCCAGGACGAGGACGGCGCCGCGGGCCGGCCGCCTCACGACACGATCTCCCGGTAGAGCCGGAGAAGGGTCCGGTTCATCCGCCCCGCGCCGAACAGGAGGGCGCGCGATCGCCCCCGGTGTCCCAGGTCGCGGCGGCGCCCCGGTGCGTCGGCGAGCTGTTGGAGCGCCCGCGCCACGGCTCCGGGGTCCTCCGGAGGGATCAAAAGCCCCGCCTCCCCTCCGTCCAGGACGTCCGGGATGCCGCCCACCGCGGTGCCCACGACCGGAAGCCCGCAGGCCATGGCTTCCACCAGCGCGCGACCCATCCCTTCGTTGCGCGACACCAGGAAAAACAGATCGAGCGCCGGCAGGATCTCCTCCGGGGCGACCCAGCCCGGGGCTAAGGTCACCCGGGCGCGGATCGCCGGCGGCGCCGCCCGCAGCATGTCCTCCAGAACGGGACGGAGCGGTCCGTCGCCCGCGAGATGGAGCCGCAGGCGCGGCCGGGCCGGCGCGGCCTGGAGAAAACCGCGCAGCAGGAGGTCGACTCCCTTGATCGCCTCGAGACGGCAGAGCGTGCCGGCCACCAGATCGTCCGGACCGTACCCGAGCCGGGCGCGGCATTCCGGCCGGCGCCGGCCGGCCGTCCGGAAGCGACGCAGGTCGATCCCCGATCGGATGACGTGGAAATCGCCCCGCCGGCCGACCCCGTGGCCCACGTGCTCCTCGAGGCCGCGGGGCGTCAGGACGATCTGGGCGTCGGCGGCGGGCGCCAGCAGGCGCTCCGCCAGGACCACCAGGAGGCTGCCCGCGCGCCCGTAGTAACCGTAGAAAAGATGACCGTGCGGCTGGTGGATCAGGCGCGGGACGCGGGCCGGCAGGGCGGCGAGGCGGCCCAGCGCCCCCGCTTTCGAGGTGTGGGTGTGGACGATGTCGGGTCGGATCGCGCGCAGGATCCGCGTAAGGCCGAAGAGAGCGATGAGATCGCGCCATGGCCTGACGGGGCGCGCCAGACCCCGGACCTCGCGGAACGTCACCCGTCCTTCGCGCCGGACCGCGGCGAGCAGCGGGTCGTCGGCCGGCGACCGGCCGTGGGCCACGATCACCCGGTGGCCCCGCCGCGCGGCGCCGCTCGCCTGCAGCAGGGTGCACTCGGAGGAGCCCCCCCGTTCGAGACGCGTGATGAGGTGCAGGATGGTGAGCCGGCGGGTCGGGGGCGCGGGCGGCGCCGCAGGACGGGGACGCCCCGGCGCGGGCCGCGCTCCCACCGGGAGGCGCAACGCTCCGGTGCGGCTCATCGTGCCTCGGTCCGGGGCAGGAGAGCCCCGAGGACGCCCGAGGCCAGCGCCGCCACCTCCTCCGGCTCGATGCCGCGCAGACAGGTGTGGTGCCAGCAGCGGCCCCGGTCGCACGGGGAGCAGGGGAGCGGGTGCCGCACCACCCGATCGGCGGGGCCGCGCGGTGCGAAGCGGACCGGATCGGTCGGCCCCATCACCGACACGGTCGGCACCCCGAGCGCCCCCGCGATGTGGAGCGGCCCCGAATTGCACCCGACGAACAGCTCGCAGGCCCCGATCAGCGCCGCCATGGAACGCACATCGAGCGGGCCGGCGGGCAGCGCGTCGGTCGTCGCCGCGCAGATCCGATCGACCAACCCTTCCTCCCCGGGACCGGCGAGCACCAGGCAGGCCGCCCCGTGACGCTCGGTGAGGCAGGTGATCACGTCGGCGAACTGTTCCGGCGACCAGCGTTGCGACGGATGGTGGCCACCCGGGTGGATGGCGACACGCGGGGCGGCCGC
>JBOGOE010000170.1:0-4467 GCA_050747445.1 Candidatus Polarisedimenticolia bacterium
GAAGTAGCCGGCGCCGCGCGCCGGCGGGACTCCGCGGCCGGCCGGGCGGCGCGACCCGGCTTCCGGCGCTTGGCCCCGGCCGTCCCCACAACGTATATTGAGGTCCGTCATGTGCGGCATCGTCGGGTACATCGGCCCCAAGAAGGTGAGCACCGTCCTGATCGACGGGCTGCGGCGTCTCGAGTACCGCGGCTACGACTCGGCGGGGATCGCCGTCATCAACGGGGGCGACATCCAGGTGGTGCGCAGCGCCGGAAAGCTGCGCGATCTGGAGGAGAACCTGCGTCTCGTCAGCCTGGAGGGGAGCTTCGGTCTCGGGCACACCCGCTGGGCCACGCACGGGCGCCCGACCGAGGAGAACGCCCACCCGCACCGCGACTGCTCCGGGACCATCGTCGTCGTGCACAACGGCATCATCGAGAACTACAAGGACCTGAAGCGCGAACTGACGGCGGCCGGGCACCAGTTCCGCACCGAGACCGACACCGAGGTGATCGCGCACCTCATCGAGGAGGCCGGCCGGAAGGCGGGCGCCATGGTGCTGGAGGAGCGGGTGCGACGCGCCGTCTCGCGGCTGCGGGGGAGCTATGCCTTCGCCGCGGTGTGCGTCAACGACCCGAAGAAGATCGTCGCCACCCGCAACGGCCCCCCGCTGGTGATCGGGCTGGGAAAGGACGAGTACTTCGTCGCCTCCGACGTCCCCGCCATCCTGCATCACACGCGCGACGTGTTCTTCCTGGACGATCGCGAGATCACCGTGGTGACCGACCACGGCGTGGTGATCACCGACCACCAGGGGAAGGTGGTCTCCAAGCAGGTGCAGCGGATCACCTGGGACCCGATCATGGCCGAGAAGGCCGGGTTCAAGCATTTCATGCTCAAGGAGATCTACGAGCAGCCCCGCGCCATCCGCGACACCCTGCTGGGCCGGTTCTCGCAGGAGAGCGGCGGCATCTTCCTGGACGAGATGGAGATCACCGGGAAGGAGTTCCGCGACTGCCGCAAGCTGCACATCGTCGCCTGCGGCACCTCCTGGCACGCGGCCCTGGTCGGCAAGTTCCTGATCGAGCGGCTGGCGCGCCTGCCGGTCGAGGTGGACATCGCCTCGGAGTTCCGGTACCGCAACCCGATCCTCGACCCCGATCACCTGGTCCTGGTGATCAGCCAGTCGGGCGAGACGGCGGACACCCTGGCGGCGCAACGCGAGGCGCGGCGCCGGGGAATCAAGACGCTCGCCATTTGCAACGTCGTCGGCTCGATGGTGACGCGCGAGGCGCAGGGGATCATCCACACCCACGCCGGTCCGGAGATCGGCGTCGCCTCGACCAAGGCGTTCACCTGCCAGATCGCCGCGCTGCACCTGCTGGCGCTGCATCTGGGGCTCCTGCGCGGCACCCTCACGGCGGACGAGTCGAAGGAGCAGATCAAGCACCTGATCCATCTGCCGACCCAGATCGAGCAGGTGCTGGCGAAGGACGCGCAGATCGAGGAAATCGCCAAGGACATCTTCCGGTCGGCCGACGTCCTCTACCTGGGGCGCGGGATCAACTACCCGATCGCCCTGGAGGGGGCGCTCAAGCTCAAGGAGGTCTCCTACATCCACGCCGAGGGGTATCCGGCCGGGGAAATGAAGCACGGCCCGATCGCCCTCATCGACCGGAACCTGCCGGTCGTCGCGCTGGTGTTCGGCGACAACCTGCACGAGAAGATGATGGCGAACATCGAGGAAGTGAAGGCCCGCGACGGCGCCATCATCGCGATCACCGACGAGGGCTCGGAGGAGGCGCTGCGCCGCTTCGGCGCCGTCGTCTCCGTGCCGCGCACCACCGATCTTCTGACGCCGCTCCTGGCCGTCGTCCCGCTCCAGCTCCTCGCGTACCACATCGCCCTGCGGCGCGGCTGCGACGTCGACCAGCCGCGCAACCTCGCCAAGTCGGTCACCGTCGAGTAGGCGGCACGCCGGGCGCCGGCGGCGGCACCGCGGGCGCGGACTGCCGCGGCAGGACCTGCGACTTCGGCAGGACCTGCGGCTCTCTCGTCTCGAACCGGGCCGCGGCGAGGAACTCCTCGAAAACGACGTCATCCTCCGGTCGTGGATCGACGATCTCCAGGTGGGCCGCGGCGACCACGTCCCCCTTCGCCAGGAACAGGTGCCGGCTGCGGGCGTCGATCCGGGCCCGCTGCCGCCACGGCCGCGTGTAGTCCACCCACGCCACCCCGTCGCGCTCCCCCCGCGTCACCCCCTCAGGACGCGACGCCAGCCCCACGTCGATCTCGGGCCAGATCCGATCGCGCCAGTTCCGGGCATGTTCTTCATCGCTGTCGATCCGGGCCCAGACCCCGAGACTGACCCGTCCCTCAAGGCGTTGGCCCCACCAGGACCAGCCGGTGACCTTCTGTCCCCGGTACCTTCGCCGCCGGATGTCGAAGGCGTAGCGGGGATTTGAGTTTTCCATCACGACGTCACGCGCGTCGAGAACCAGCGCCAGTGGCCGGTCGTGGATCGGGAAGGCGCGCAGCCCCGGCGAGTCTCCACCTGCATCCCGTTTCGTCGCGCCGTCGGGACGCGCCCCGACCGGGGGTCGCGGCGCCACGGCGTCGACCTCACCCGCAGGCTCCAGGCGGATCGAGCGCACGGCGTCCTGCAGACGCGCCTCTTCGTGAGTGAGGCATGCATCTTTCGAAAGGTGCACGTCGATGCAATATCCGTCGTGGTGGAGATAGGCATTGAAATGCTTCTGATGAAACCCTCCGTCCTGCGACCCTTCGAGGGTATAGCGGACGACGGTGGCCACCGGATGCCCCAGGCTCTTCACGCTGGCGCGTGACACCGCGCTCCTCCCGCGCGTGAGTTTCCGGTAGTGCTCGATGCAGTCCCTCGCGCTGTGAGCTTCCGGCAGCGTTTCGAGGGTCACGGACACGACGAAGCCGGCGTCGCCGAACTCGCCCAGCGCGACCAGGAGAGAATTGTCGGCGGCGATGCGCGGCGGCGCCATCCGATGACCGGGGAGATCGATGGCCAGCCGCCAGGCCTTCCCGGGATAGCCGACCCGGACGGTGGCCTCCCGCCCGACGTCCCCGGACCCGGTCTGCCCATCCCCGTGCGCCGCGGCCGCGAGCACGAGACTGACGAGAAGTGCGCCGGGAAGGGACCGCGAGGAAATAACTGACGCAATGCTCACCCGCGCGGGCGGATGGAGTAGTTCCAGTCGCCGTGAAAGGAGTCGGGCCGGATGCGGATGGTGGCCATCTGCGCATCCGTGACTTTGACCTCCTTGGGGTAGCGACGCCGGTCCAGAAGGCAGCGCACCTTCAACCCGGTCGAGGTTCGCGTGCTGGCGATGAGCTTGACGATGACGGCATGCGTCACGAGGGGCTGGCCCCGCCAGTTCTTGCTGATGAACGAGAACAGCCGATGCTCGACCTTGTTCCACTTACTGGTCCCGGGCGGGAGATGCGAGACGTGAACCGTCCGCTGCAGCGCGTCCGCCAGTCGCTGCAGCTCCCACTTCCAGAGCCGGATGCGGCTCCCGTTGCTCCCCCCGCTGTCGGCCACGATGAGCAGGGAGGTCGCCCGCGGATACGCCTTCGACCCCATCTTCTGCCACCAACTGCGGATGGCATTCACGGCGAAGCTCGCCGTGTCATGGTCGATACCGACCGTCACCCAGCCCTGGTTCCGGGACAGATCGTACACCCCGTACGGGATCACCTTGCCCTGCTTCGGGTCGAGAAAATCGTGCACGCGCACGGGTTGCGGATCGCCCCGGGGACGCCACTCGCGCCCGCCATTCTTGAAGTCCCCCACCAGTTCCTTCTTCTTGGTGTCCACCGAGATCGCCGGGTGACCCCGACGGAGCTGCCGCGCCACACGGGCGTTGATATACCGGAACTGCCCGTCACGGTCCGGATGCCGTGTGCCCTCTCTGGTCTTGCTGTTCGCCTGCAGGCTGTACCCCAGGTTGTACAACAATTGTCGCACCAACCAGTCACTGGCGGGATGGCCCCCTGCGACCAACTCCCGAGCGAGCACCCGCGTACTCTTGCACGTCCACCGCAGAGGCGACTCCGGATCCCCCCGACTCGCCGGCTCGAGCAACGACTCCAGCATCGCCGGCAGACGCGGGTCGATGGCCGTCGCCCGCTTCCGTCCACCCCCGCGCCGGCGAACACGACCTGCGCCTGCACTCGATCCCGCGCGCGCCTCCCTGAGACCGCGGGCGACCGTGCTCCGAGAAATCCCGGTCGCCTCGACGACCAGGGACGCGCCCCCATGCCCGAGAGCTTGCGCCTCCGCCGCCGCCCACAGACGACGCGACCGCTCGTTCAACGACTCCTTCAGAAACCGATACTTCCGGCGCAGCACCTGACGCCCCGTCACGCCCCGAGCATCGCACCGTTGTCATGATTGTGTCCATTATTTTCTCGCGGTCCCGAAGGACCGGGGGGGGCCATGCCACCGGACCG
>JBOGOE010000171.1:0-5432 GCA_050747445.1 Candidatus Polarisedimenticolia bacterium
CCCGCCGCATCCTGGTCATGGACGACGAGGCGCCGGTGCGCCAGATGATCGGCGACCTGCTGCGTCACTTCGGCTGCGACCCGGCGCTCGCCGGGGACGGCGCCCAGGCGGTGGAAATGTACGCCGCGGCGCGTCAGGCGGGGCGGCCCTTCGACGCGGTAATCCTGGACCTCACCGTCCCCGGCGGGCTGGGAGGCAGGGAGGCGATGCGCCGGCTTCTGGAGATCGATCCCGGGGCGCGCGGCATCATCGCCAGCGGCTACTCCAACGACCCGGTGATGGCCGAGCACCGCCGCCACGGATTCCTCGGAGTGGTGCGGAAGCCGTTCCGGATGGAGGAGCTGCGCGCCGTCCTGGCGATGGTGCTCGCCGACCGGCCGGCGGCCGGCGGATGACGGCGCCGCGGGCGCGGCCCGAAGCACCAGGGGGAGGGTTCCCCCACCTCGGAGAACCGCGGGGGGCCCACCCGTGGTAGAGTTTCGCCGCTTTTCTCTCGTGTCGGACCTCAACACATCAGGTGGAGGACCAGATGGCCGCTAAGAAGGGACGGAAACCGAGCGCCGCGTTCATGAAGCCGATGACACCGGACAGCCTGCTGGCGGAAGTCGTCGGCTCCAAACCGCTTCCGCGGACGCAGGTGACCAAGAAGCTCTGGGAGTACATCAAGAGGTACAAGCTTCAGGACAACAAGAATCGCCGGATGATCAACGCCGACGAGAGCCTGAAGAAGGTGTTCGGCGGCAAGAAGCAGGTCAGCATGTTCGAGATGACCAAGCTGGTCTCCAAGCACATGAAGTAAGCCGCCGCGCCCACGGCTGCCGCGCCATCCACCCGATCCCCTTCCGCACGCGGTCCGAGCGGCCGCGGCGGGAGGGGCGGGTCGTGCCCGGGAGGGCCGGGCCGGCGCCGCCTCAGGGTCCGGGGGTGATCTCGAGCAGACGGGCGAGGAAGGCGGCCCGTGGCGCGATCCGGTCGATCCGGACCCGTTCGTCGGCCGCGTGCGCCCCGGCCCCTTCGACACCGAGACCGTCGAGCACCGGCACCCCGAGGGCGGCGCAGTAGGAACCATCGCTGCCCCCGCCGGTCCCGCCTTCGTGGAGCGTGAACCCGACCTCGGCCGCCGCCTGACGCGCCCGTTCGAGCAGGGCGGCGACCGCGTCGGTGCGGACCATCGGCGGGTGCGTCAGCGCCGCCCGGACGGAGAGTCGGGCCCGCGGATGGCGCGGGCGGAGGCTCAGGACCGCCGTCTCGATGCGGGTCCACGCGGCCGGGTCGGGCACCCGCACGTCGAACTCGGCGCGCGCCGCCGGGGCGACGACGTTTTTCGCCACCCCGCCGCTCAAAAGCCCCGCGTGCACGCTGATCCCCGCCGCAGCATCCTGAAGGAGCTTGATCGCCAGGATCTGCGCCGCCAGCTCCTCGATGGCGTTGACCCCCCGCTCGGGATCGATCCCGGCATGCGCCGGCACCCCCGTCACCTCGAGGACGATCCGGCCGACCCCCTTGCGGACGGTCTTGGCGCCGCCGTCCGGATTGCACGGCTCCAGTCCCAGGACGTAACGGCTTCGCCGGGCGGCGCTCTCGAGATGCGGTCGCGAGCAGGGGCTGCCGGTCTCCTCGTCACCCGACAGGAACAGCGCCACGGGAAGACACGGACGGACGGCGCCGTCACGGATCGCCCGCGCCAAAAGGACGCACAGGACGATCCCGGCCTTCATGTCGTACACCCCCGGGCCGGTGGCGCAGCCGCCGGCGACGGCGAATGGCCGGCGCGCGGCCTCCCCCGCGGGCCAGACGGTGTCGAGATGACCGAGGAGGAGGGCGGGGCGGGGGTCGGGGGGCGGCGCGGCCGCCCCCTCACCGGCGGTGGCGAACACCGCCTGGAGCGCGTCCCCCGCTCCGACCTGCGGGACGAGGGTGACCGCGGCGGAGGCGTCGCGGAGCTCCCGCGCGACCCGCGCCGCCAGCCGATCGACCGCCGCCTTGTCGGCGGTGGGCGAGTCGAGGGCGACCAGGTCGCGCAGGAGCCCGACCGCCGCGGGCGCCTGCGCCTCGAAAAGGCGGAGGAGCGCGGCCCCGCGGCTCATGGTCGGACGATCCCTAGAGGGCCTTGAGAAGCGGCGCCACCCGGGCGAACGCCTTGAGGTGCGCCTCGATCTCCGGCTCGGTGTGCTGCACCGAGATGGTCCACTGCTCGTCCGGCCCCGGAGGCTGCGGCAGGATGCCCTCGTTGAGCATCCCCAGGTACCAGGCGTGTTGCGCCTTCCGATCGAGCACGTACCAGTCGCGGTAGTTGCGGATGGTCTCGCGCTTGAAGTTGATCGTCCCCATCGAGCCGACGCCGTTGGCGTAGCACGGCAGCTTGTGCTCGCGGATGAGCGCGGTGTAACCGTCGATCAGCGTCTGGTTGAGGGCGAACACCCGCTTGTAGGCCTCGTCGGTGAGGACCTCCTTGAGAGTCGCCTCGGAGGCCGCCAGGGTGATCGGGTTGCTGGAGTAGGTGCCCACGTGGATGACCCGCAGGGAGTTGAGCTCCTCCATGATCTCCTCGGAGGCGCCGAAGGCCGCCAGCGGCATGCCGCCGCCGATCGCCTTCGCGAGACAGGCGATGTCGGGCTTCACCTTGTAGTGCTCGGTGGCGCCGCCGCGCGCGATTTTCACGCCGGTCTTCACCTCGTCGAAGATCAGGAGGGCCCCGTACTCGTCGCACAGCGAGCGCAGCCCCTGCAGGAAGCCGGGGAGCGGCTCGGTGACCCCCATGTTGAGCATGATCGGCTCGACGATCAGGCAGGCCACCTGGTTCAGGTGGTCCTCGAACAGGGCGCGCACGCCGTCGAGATCGTTGAAAGTGGCGATCAGGGTGTGGGCGTACGACTCGACCGGGATCCCCTCGCTGTTGGGGATCGGCCGGGGGCGGCTCTTGTGCCCCACCAGCCGGAGCGGCGGCTTGCCGGAGACCAGGACGGTGTCGTGCGCGCCGTGATAGGCCCCCTCGAACTTGATCACCTTGCTGCGACCGGTGTAGCCGCGCGCCAGCCGGATGGCGTGCATGGTCGCCTCGGTGCCGGAGTTGGCGAACCGCCACTGGTCCTGCCCGAAGCGGTTCCGGAGCTCCAGCGCCACCGTGCTTTCCGCCCGGTGCGGCATGGCGTGGAGCGTCCCCTTCTTCGCCTGGTTCTCGATCGCCTGCACCACCTTCGGGTGGGCGTGGCCGACGAGGTTGGCCCCGAACGCCATGGCGAAATCGAGGTACTTGTTGCCGTCGGCGTCGGTGATCGTGGTGCCGACCGCCGATTCGATGAACAGCGGGTTCGGATCGACGACCCGGAAGTTGGACGACACGCCCCGTGGCAGGAGCTTGCGGGCCTGGTCGTGAAGCTCGCGTGACTTGCGGGTTCTCTCGATGTAACGGTTGATGATCGCGTCCCAGTTCGACATGAAGCCTCCCTGCCGCGCGCTCCGGGTACGGCGGCCCCGGGCCGGTCGGACCGGCCCCGGCGCAGCGACCGCGGGCCCCTTCGTCCCGATGTGGCGGCTGATGCGGGAAAGTCTAACAGAGGCCGGGGGGGCGGCGGAAGGGTGGGGCCCGGAAGCGTCTGCGGTGGAGTGCCGCCCCGGGGGACCACTCCGGGACTTCCGGGCTCGGTGGCCTGCCGGTATTCCTCAGGCGGATGCCGGCAGCGGTCCGCTGACCGCGGAGGACCGCCTAAGTTACAGGCACCTCACGAGTCCAGTATTGCCCGCACCATCTACTGCCATCACATGTCATCTGCTGGACCACCTCCTTTCCCGTGTACCGCCGAGCTTACCGCGCGGTCGGGGTGGCCGCAAGGGGCGTCCCGTCGAACACCGGTCCGTCGAAGCCGAGGCCGGCGTACTCGACGACCACCTCCAGCGGCCCGATGGCGCCGGTGACGTCGGAGGAGTAGGTGGCGCGGCGGGTGGCGATCCGGACGTCCTCCACCATGCGGTGGTCGGACCAGAGGGTGACGCGGTAGGCCCCGTCCTCGGCCCGGAAGGTGTGGACCCGGTCCACCAGGTGGCTCAGGCGGCTGACGTAGAAGTCGGACCAGTCGGAGCCGGGGGTGCCGTCGGGGTTCTCGTGGCTGAGGCGGACGACGTCGCAGGGACCGGCGGGGACCCGGCCGGCGGCCGGCGGGGTCCGCGCGCTGCGGATGGCGAGATCGGCGCCCGGCGCGAGCAGGTTCCAGGGCTGCATGAACGCGTCGCGCGCCAGACGGCCGAAGAACCGGGGAAATTCCAGGAGCCCCGGGTCGGTCACCGGGACGCCCCCCCGCAGGACCTCCAGCAGATCGCCGTCCTCCCTCACCACCTGGGGCGTCTCCCCCTCCAGGTCCTCGAGGTGGAGCCGGACCGGGGGGTCGAGGGAGAAGCGGTGCGACTGGCGGCTGATCTTCCGCGGCGTCTTCTCCCCCCCGTAGAACTCCAGACGCTGGATGTAGGAAGCGCTCCGGTGCCCGGTCCAGGCCGGGTGCCCGCCGTAGGCCGCGAACATCATCGCCACGACCTCCGCAGCGCGCGGGTCGGCGATCTGCGCCAGCCGCTCGCGCACCGGGTCGGCGGGCGGGGCGCCGCAGCCGCCCGCCGGCAGGACGGCCGCGAGCAGCGCCGCGACGGGCAGGGCCCTGCGGGTCATGGGCCGGACGGCGCGGATCGGTTGGGTCCGAGCCAGGTGAGGCCGCCGCGGTCGTCGACCCGGAACATCCAGCGCGGGGTCAGGATCAGGTGCGGCGCCAGGTCGGGGCTGCGCAGCACTTCCGCGACGTCGGTCGGCGGCGGGAGATCGGCGCCGGCGTGCACGTGCAAGGTCGGCTCGCCCGGGGCCCTGGCGCCACGCGCCACGACCGCCGCTTCCGCATGGAGCGCTTCGATCGACTCGGTGCGCCGTCCGCTGGCCGCGACCCGGACCAGGAAGTCCCCGCCGAACGGGACCATCCCCGCCTCCGGCGCCCGTCCCTTGAGATAGACCCCGAAGCGGCCGTCCTTCTCCCGCGTCACCGCCGCGTCGAACGGGCCGCGCCCTCCCGGGAGACCGGCGACCGCGGTCGCCGCCTGCTGCTGCGCCCGGAGATGGGCGGTGATCGACGCCGGGGCGGGACGGGGCGGGTTCATCGACCGGACCGGCCCCGCGGCCCCCGCGGTCGGATCGAACGCCACCTCGGCGAGGATCCGCGGCCCCTTGCGGGCGTCGACCCCCGTTCCTTCGAGCAGCAGGACGACGCGCCAGCCCCCGTCCCGTTCCTGCAGGGCCACGCTGCCGTCGGGCTCGGGAAGCTCGAGGGGCACGGTCCGGACCTGATCCCGCGCCTCCGCCACCGCCTCCCAGCAGGTCGCGATGAACCGGCCGCGTGTCTCGATCTCCCGCAGGACCTCGCCGGAGGGGGGCTCCACCGCGGCCGGAGGCGCCGCGG
>JBOGOE010000172.1:0-9703 GCA_050747445.1 Candidatus Polarisedimenticolia bacterium
CCTGGACCCCGCGCGCCGGCGCCGCGTCGGCCGCGGGCGGCGGCGGCTCCGCCGGCCGGTCCATGTCGACCGGCACCACCTTCGCCGGTGCGGCGGCGCGGCCCGCGGCGGTGGCGCGGGACAGGAGCTCGATCTTCCGATTGGCCTCCTGGAGGCGGTTGCTCAGCTTGCGCAGCATCCGGACGGCGATCTCGATGTTGCCGCGGATCATCTTGTCGAACGTGGTGCTGTTGATCTCGATCAGCTCGACGTCGTCCAGCGCCTCCGCCGAGGCGCTGCGCGGCAGCCCCTCGAGCACCGCGACCTCCCCGAAGAAATCGCCGCGCTCCATCACCGCGAGCTCCTGCCTGATGGCGGCGATGTCGCGGAAGATCCGCACCGCCCCCGACTGCACGACGTACATCTCGGACCCGAGATCCCCCTCGCGGTAGATCGCCTCCCCCTTCTTGAAGGTGACGGTGAACTCCTTGAACGGATCCCGGGTCATCCCCCATCCCCTTGCCTGCGAGACACTTACGCGGCAAAACCCGCGGCGATGATAATGATCCCGGCGGGGGATGTCAAACGTCCCGGGACCGGCGGCGCGCCCTGCCGGAGCCACCGCAGACCGGGTCGGGTCGCCGCCGCTGGCGCCCGCCCGCCGCTGCCACTAGAATCGACCCGGTATGCGCCACCCTCCCCGCCTGCCACCCGGCCGCATCGCCCGCCGCGCCATCGCCCTGGCGATCGCGACCGGTCTTCTCCTGGGTGCGGCTCCGGCACCGGGTGGCGCGCTGCGCTGGCCGCTGTCGATCGACGGGGCCCTCCTGTCGACCTTCGGCGAGTACCGGTACGACCACCTGCACGCGGGGATCGACATCTCGACGGGGGGCGCCACCGGACACCGGGTCCTGGCGGCGGCCGCCGGGGAGATCTATCGTCTCAAGGTCGAATGGCGCGGCTACGGACGCGCGCTTTATCTGCGCCATCCCGGAGGCAGGATCACGGTGTACGGCCATCTGGAGCGTTTCGAGGACCAGGTGCTCCGTCTGGAGCGGCGCGTGGCGCGCCGCCGGATCGAGGCCGGCACCCGCTATCCGGGGGACCTCTACCTCGATCCCCCCCTCCGGGTGCGTCGCGGCCAGCTCCTCGGCTTTTCCGGCGAGTCCGGGGTCGGGCTGCCGCACCTGCATTTCGAGGTCCGACGGGGAGAGGACGCGCCCGCCGACCCGTTCCAGGCGGGGCTGCCGCATCCACCCGATCGGAGAGGGCCGGTGCTCGAAGAGGTCGTGGTGACCGCGGCATCCCCGGACACCTTCATCGACGGCGTCCTGCGCGAGACATCCTACCCGCTCGCCCGCACGGGCGCGTGGCACGCCGCGGCGGCACCGGTGCGGGTGAGCGGCCCGTTCCTCGCGTCGCTCGTCGCCCACGACCCGGCCGGTCCGACGGGGGGACGCGCCGGTCTTTCGTCGGTGCGCCTGCTGGTCGACGGCGCGGTCCGCTACGCCCTGGCCCTCCGATCCTTCCGCTTCGATCAGTACCCGCAGGCGGGTCTGATCTTCGACCATCGCCGGAGCCGGCTGGGTCCCGCGCGCTACGCCTACCGTCTGGCCGTGCTGCCGGGAAACACCCTCGCGACCGGGGCCGCCGCGGCGCCGGACGCGCTGCACCCCGGCGCCCTCGATCTCTCCCCGGGTCCCCATCTCCTCGAGATCATCGCCCGCGACAGCGCCGGCAACGAAAGCCGCGCGCGGCTCTGCGTGCTGAGCGGCCGGCCCGGAGTCCCGGCGCCCGCGGCGGCGGGCGGCACCGTGGCGGCGCGGCTCCGGTTCGAGGTCCCCGCCGCTGCGGCGGAGCCGGGGGGCGGGACGGCGCGCCACCAGGGGTTCGCGTGCGCGGCGCCGCCCCTGTCGGTGGAGGGGGCGATCTGGTCGCCGGAATCGGGCGCCTTCCACCCCATCCCCTGCCGCGCCGCCGAGGGGGCGTGCGACCTGCCACCCGGGACGCCGGCTCCGGGACTGGCGCGCCTGCGGGAGGTGCGTGACGGCGTGCCGGGACCGTGGGATCTCCGGAGGCTCGGCGGCGACGGTGCGACGGGCGGGCGTTCGTTTCCCGCGGGTGTCGAGACCTGGCCCGGCTTTCTCGACGTGCTGGTCCGCGACGACCCGGGTCTCCCCCCGACCGCCGCCATGGTGACCTGGCCCGCCGGCGAACCGGTCGCCCCGGCGATCTACCGCGACGGGGCGCTGGCCGCGGCGTCTCTGAGCTACGCGCGCGCCGCGGCACTGGGGCCGCTGGCGCTCCGTGTGTCGGCGGGACGGCCGCCCGAGACGGGACTCATCCCCGACGTGCGTCTGGTCCGGCCCGAGGAGGAGACTGTCTATCGCGGTCCCGGCTTCAGCATCACCATCCCGGTCCGGGGGCGCTTCTTCCCGGGCCCCCTGGCGGTGCGGACCGAGCGCATCGCCGGGGACCCGTCGCTTCCGGCCATGTCCGACGCGGTCGACATCCTGCCGGAGGGGGAGGCGCTGAACGAACGCGGCACCCTCGCATTCGATCTCAGGTCCGCCCTCCTGGAGCCCCTGGCGCTCGGGATCTACCGCTGGGACGGCGCGCGCGAGCGCTGGGCCTACGAAGGGGGCGAGCCGGATCGCGCCGGCGCCGCCCTCGAAATCCGCTTCCGGCGCTACGGCCGATTCGCCCTGCTGCACGACGCCTCGCCCCCGGCGGTCACCGAAGTCGAGCCGCGGGACGGTGCGCTGATCCGGACCCGCCGGCCCCGGATCCGCGCGCGCGTCCAGGAGGTCGGGGAAGGGCTCGATTTCGACGGGGTCTCCTTCGTGCTCGACGATCGACCGCTCGTCTCCGAGTTCGACCCCGACCGCGGTCAGGCGCAGGTGATCGATCCGCCCCTGCTCGTCCCGGGTGTCCATCGCCTGCGCGTGACCGCGGCCGACCTGGCGGGCAACACCGGCGAGACGCTCGAGATCGCCTTCGAGATCCGCTGAGGATCCCGCAGGAAGCGCGTCCCCATCGCCTCATCCGCCCACGATCGCCTCGTAATGACGGCGCACCGCGCCCGCGTGATCGCCGACCGACTGGCGGAGCCAGGCGGCCCGCTCCGCCCCGCCACCCGGAGCCCCCTCCAACCCCGCCGCGACTTCGGCGAGACGCGCGTCGTCCTCCGGCAGGCGTCGCAGCGGACGGTCGTGGATCAGCCGCATCTGATGGTCCACGTCACGGAAGAACAGGTAGGCGGCGTACAGCGCGCGGAGCGACGAGGCGTCGAGCAGCCCCGCGGCGTGCAGGTGGGTCAGGAGCCGCGGCGCGTCCTTGTCGGGCGGGCTTGGCACGCCGTGCGCCAGTTGCAGGAACTCGATCACGAAGTGGATTTCGATGATGCCGCCCCGGCCCCATTTGACGGTGTCCCGGCGTCCGGGATCGGCGGCCGCTTCCGCGAGCAGACGCCGCCGCATCGCCGCCACCGCGTCGCGTACCACGCCGGGGCCGAGACTCCGGCAGCGTTCGAGGATGACCGCCTCGATGTCCCGCACCGCCCGTCCGCCCAGCGACGCGTCCCCCGCCGCCGGGCGGGCCTTCAGGAACGACTGCATCTCCCAGACCTCGGCCGCCGACGCGAGGTAACCCTTGAGCGCCTCGGGCGAGGAGGTGATGTCCCCCTCCCGACCCGAGGGGCGCAGGCGGAGATCGACGTTGTAGAGCTGTCCGTCGCGACTCAGGGTGGTCAGGAGACGGATCACCCGCTCGCACAGAGGCGCGGCCGCGGCCCTGGCACCCGCGGCGTCCGGCCCGCGTCCCTGGTGCAGGAACACCAGGTCGAGATCCGATCCGTAGTCGATCTCCCGGTAGCCGAGACGCCCGAGCCCCAGGACGGCCACCGGCGTGTCCGTCCCCGCGCCGGCGGCGGCCAGTTCGATCGCCGCCTCGAGGGTGCCATCCGCCAGATCGGAGAGCCCCTTGAGGACCTCCCGGAGGGTGGCGTGCCGGTTGATGTCACGGATGGCGAGGATCGCCAGCTCCTCCCGGTGCCGCCGGCGGAGCGCGCCGGCCCGGAGGCGCGTCTCCCCCGGTCCGCGCACCGCGTCGAGAAGACGGGCGCGCGTCTCGGCGACGGCCGGCGTGCGCACCAGCCGCGCCCGGTCGTCGAGCACCTTGAGGATCTCCGGCTGGCGGATGAACAGGGCCGCGAGCAGGTCGCTTCGACCGAGCAGGCGGAGGGTCGGCTCGAGGAGCTCCCGGTGCGTCAGGAAGCGGACCAGGTCCGAAGTGTCCGCGGCCAGGACCGAGAGGAGCTTCTCGAGATTGACGAAGGCACGGGGGGGGCTGGCGGCACGCCCGGCGGCGAGCAGAAGCGCCGGTCCGGATCGACGCAGGGCCCGGCGCAGATCGTCCACCCCCGCCGCCGGCCGCAGCGCCCTGCGGATCATCCGGAGCGGACGGAGGGCGGCGTCCGGGTCGGCGATCCCGGCGGCCACCAGCCGCTGCCGGAGCTCCGGCTCGTCGACCCGGTCGAACCAGAGATCCGGTCCGCCGGCGCCGAGGGGCGTCTGCGACGCTCCCCCCAGGACCGAATCGTAGAAACGCCGCACCGCCTCGCGATGCCGCTCCAGGACCTCGGCGAACGGCGGCGCCTCACCCCCGGTCGCGGCCTCGGGCGGCAGACGCCGCGCCAGACGCGCCAGCGCGTCGGGGCGTTCGGGGAGCAAGGCCGTCCGCCGGGTGGACCCGAGCTGGAGCCGGTGCTCGACGTGCCTCAGGAAGACGCAGGCCTGCAGCAGGCCGGCGTACTCGGCGGTCGTGAGATACCCCTTGTCCGCCAGACGATGCAGCGCCAGCAGGGTGTTGGGCTGCCGCACCCAGGGGTCGCGGCCGCCGTGCTGCAGTTGCAGCGCCTGGACAGCGAACTCCAGCTCGCGGATGCCGCCCCGTCCCAGTTTGATGTCCGAGGTGGTCCTCCCCGAGACCCGCAGCATCCCGTCGATGCGGTCCTTCATCGCGGCGATCTCGAGGGTCAGGTACGGGTCCGGCTCGGCCGGATAGACCAGGGGCCGCGTCTCGTCGACGAAGCGCTTTCCCATCGCCGCGTCGCCCGCGGCGGGACGCGCCTTGATCAGGGCCTGCCGCTCCCACGGCTCGGCCCACGAGCGGTAGTACGCGATGGCCGCCCGCACGGAGACCACCAGCTCCCCGTCCTTGCCCCCCGGACGCAGACCGAGATCGACGCGGAACACCTGACCCTCGGGACCCTGCCCTCCGATGAGCCGGGTCACCTCCGCGCCGAGATGCGTGAAGAACTCGCGGTTGGTGATGACCCCGCCCGCCCCGCCACCCGTGGTCTCGCCGTCGCGGGAGAACAGATAGAGGAGATCGATGTCGCTGCTGTAGTTGAGCTCCTCGCCACCGAGCTTTCCGAGGGCCACGATGGCGAACCCGGCCTCCTCCAGATCACCCTGCTCGCCGCGGCTCGTCGGACGCCCGTAGCGCGCTTCCAGCGGCGCGCGCGCCTCCCGCACGGCGCGCTCCAGGAGCACGTCCGCGAGGATCGACAGGGATCGCGTGGTGCCGGCCAGATCCGCCGTCCCGGTGAAATCGGCCAGGGCGATCCGGAGGTATTCGCGGTGACGGAACAGGCGGAGCGCCGCCGACAGACCGGCGCCCGTGTTGAGGGCGCGGAACCGGGCGAGGTCTTCGTGGAGATCCTCCCGCGTCCGGGGCGCGGCGGGCGCGAGCCGCGCCGGCAGCGCCTCCAGGAAGGCGGGATGACGGACGCACCAGTCGGCGAGGTAGGGACTGTGGGACGCCAGGACCAGGAACGCGTGGAGACGACGCGGATCGGGCCGCCCCGCCGCGGCGACGAGACGCTCGAGATGGCGCAGCGCTTCCCCGGGGTCCGGCAGGCGGATCGCGTGGATCGCGAGCTCGCGGGCCGCCGGGGCCGGCACCAGGGGGGCCAGCGCGGCGCGGATCTCGTCCTCGGTCACGCGTTCCTCCCGGGCCCCGGTTCCCCGGCCCCGGGCGCGGTCACACCACCTTACGGCGGTGGGGGATCAGATGTCGTAATACAGGGCGAACTCGTAGGGGTGCGGGCGGAGGCGCAGGGCGTTGACCTCGCGCTCGCGCTTGTAGTCGATCCAGAGACGGATGTTGTCCTCGGTGAACACATCCCCCTTGAGGAGGAACTCGTGGTCCTCCTCGAGGTGCCGGAGCGCTTCCTCGAGCGAACCCGGCAGGGAGGGGACGTTTCGGAGCTCCTGGGGGCTCAGCCCGTAGATGTCCTTGTCGAGCGGCTTTCCCGGATCGAGCTTGTTCTCGATTCCGTCCAGACCCGCCATCAGCATCGCCGCGAAGGCGACATAGGGGTTGCAGGAAGGATCGGGCGGCCGGTACTCGAGCCGGATCGCCGCCGGATTGCCGCTGACCATGGGAATGCGGATGGCGGCCGATCGGTTGCGCCGGGAGTAGGCCAGGTTGACCGGCGCCTCGAACCCGGGAGTCAGCCGCTTGTAGGAATTGGTGGTCGGGGCGATGATCGCCGCCAGCGCCTTCGAGTGCTTCAGCAGGCCGGCGATGTAATGCAGCGCCAGCTCCGAGAGACCGCCGTAGCCTTCCCCGGCGAACAGGTTCCGCCCTCCCTTCCACAGGCTCTGGTGGCAGTGCATGCCGGTGCCGTTGTCGCCGAACAACGGCTTCGGCATGAAGGTCACGGTGCGACCCTTCCTGAAGGCGGTGTTCTTGACGATGTATTTGTAGATCGTCACGTTGTCGGCCGATCGGGTCAGCGTGCTGTAGCGGATGTCGATCTCCATCTGCCCGCCGCTCGCCACCTCGTGGTGGTGGGCCTCCACGGTGATCCCGGCCCGTTCGAGATTGAGGACCATCTCCGAACGCAGGTCCTGGAAGTGATCGTGGGGCGGCACGGGGAAGTACCCTTCCTTGTGACGCGGCTTGTACCCCAGGTTCGGCTTCTCGTCGCGCCCGGAGGTCCACTGCCCCTCGACCGAGTCGATGTAGTAGAAGCCGGAGTGCGCGTTCTGGTCGAAGCGCACGTCGTCGAAGATGAAAAACTCGGCCTCCGGCCCGAAATTGGCGAGCTCGGCAATCTTGGTGTACTGGAGGTAGGTCTCGGCCCGCTGCGCCATGCCGCGGGGGTCGCGGGCGTAGCGTTCCTTGGTGATCGGATCGACCACGTTGCAGATCAGATCCAGGGTCGGGACCTCGGTGAAGGGATCGAGGAACGCGGTGTCGGGGTCCGGCACGACCAGCATGTCGCTCTCGTGGATCGCCTGGAACCCGCGGATGCTCGAGCCGTCGAATCCGAATCCCTCCTCGAAGGATCCCTCCTTCAGCTCGTGCGCCGGCACCGAGAAGTGCTGCCACAACCCCGGAAGATCCATGAAGCGGAGATCGACGATCTTGATGTCGTGGTCCTTGACCAGTTTCAACACGTCCGCCGGCTTCTTCATGTCGGTCGATCGCTCCTCTCGCTTGGGGTTCACTCGCTGAAGTGGAGGCCGAGTATAGCATAGGGTCGCGGCGTCAATCCCCGGCGTCGGCGACGACCGCCGCGCCCGCGGCCGGCTTGCTGGCGCGCCATCCGCGTGCTAGATTCCGCCGGTGCGGCGCGTCCTGTGCGGTGGCTTCCTCGTGGCGCTCCTGGGCGCTCCACTGGCGGGGCCGGCCGCCGAACCGCCGCCCGCCGCCGGTCCCCCCGCGGCGCCTCCGCCGGCGGGCGTTCCCGTGGATCCGGACGTCCTCCCGCCCGGCGAACCGGCCGCCCCTCCCCCGATCGATCCGATGGCCCCGCTGGAACCGACGGAGCGGGACACCCTGATGCGGCTCGCGTGGCAGACCCTCACCGGACATCTGACGCGGCGGCCGATCACCGACGCCGACCTCCTCGCCTACGAACTGACACCGCGGCTGATGGCGCCGCGCGGCGTCTGGATCACGATTCGGAAGGACGGGTCGGTGCGCGGCAGCCAGGGAGAGATCGAGGCGGGAAGGCCGCTCTTCCAGCAGGTCATCGTCTACGTCCGGCGCGCCGCCACCCGCGATCCCCGCTTCATCCCTCTGACCGATCTCGATCTGGACTCCCTCCGTGTCGAGATCGCGGTGATCGGCCGGCGGGAACGGGTCGACGGACCGGAGTCGCTCGACCCGGCGCATCAGGGCGTGCTGATCGAGAAGTGGGGCCGCCGGGCGATGTTCCTGCCGGGTGTGGGGGCCTCGCAGGGCTGGAGCGCGCGCCGGACGCTCGACGAGCTCTGCCGGAACGCCTCCCTGCCGGAAGGAGCCTGGCAGTCCGGAGCGCGGATCGAATCGTTCGCCGCCGAGATCTTCGAGGCGGCGCGGCCGGCCCCGGCGGCGCCCGCCGGACCCGCGCCACCGGGTGGCGATCCACCCGCGGCGGCGACGCCGGCGGAGTGACTTCAGCGCCGGCGTTCGTGGGACAGGGGGATGATCTGGGAGCGGAAGCTCTCCATGAGCCGGTCGATCTCGCCGAGGAGCTCCGTCTCCTTCTCCGGCTTCGGCACGGTGCTGTCGGTGCCGAAACCCCGGCCATGCCCCAGCATCAGGACGAAGTACTCGACGTCCTCGCGCGGCCCCCAGAACACCCGGGCCTTCAGCACCCCTTCCCCGAGGCGGTCCTTGATGGTGTCGACCCAGCGACCGTCGACCGACCAGGCGCCGTCGTACTTCTTCCAGGTCGATTGGTCGACCTGAAGGCTGTCCGCGGCGAACTCGAACTCCCCGCACCAGCGCAGGTACTCGCGCAGCCGTTTGAGCAGCGTCTCCCGGTCCGCCACCCGGTCCTTCTTGTCGGTCGCCCGGTAGACCGTCACGATCTGGACGTTGTCTCCCGGCGGTCCGCTGCGCACGCGGAAGTGGCCGTTGTACTGGTTCTCGCCCGGGGACGTGCCGATGACCCCGGTCGGGAACCGCCCTTTGGCGCTCGCGGCGATCGGGGCGAACTCCCATTCCTTGCGGGCCGGCGCCGCCTTGGCGAAATCGAAGGTGATGTTGTTGTACTTCTTGATGAACCGCTCCAGACCGCCGACGACGTTGGAGTAGATGAAGAGATCGTAGGTCTGCTCCTGAAGCCGCGACGTGCGCGGCTGTCCGTCCCCGTCCTTGAAGGCGATCTCGAGCCCCGGGAAGGTGATCTGATCGAGCCGGCGCGCCAGGAGCAGCTCGTTCGGCAACACCACGTACATGCGCGGCTTGAAGGTCGCGATCCGTCCGGTCAGGACGTTCCCCTCGAGGCTCCGCTCCGAGGATTGCATCCCGGTCGCCTCGGTGCCCACCTCGCGCTGGTAGGTCTCCTTCACCGTGACCCCTTCCGGGTAGGCCTGACGGAAGCCGACGTCGCTGAACGTCTGCCCGCTGATGTTGTAGACCACCAGGCTGGTGATCAGGGAGAACTTCTCGCTGTCGAGATCGAACTTGGCGCTATAGGACGGATAGACGCTGAACAGCGGTCCGTCCTCCGCCGGCGCGGCTCCGGCGGCGGCGAGCCACACGATCAGGGCGAACGGAACGGCGTGACGCGGGGTCGGCATCGCTTCGAGCCTCCGGAGGATCGCGGGGCCGCGATTATAGCACGCGCTCCGCGGCCTCCCGGACGGCACCCTTGCCTCTCATGAGGACGATCGCGGAGACGGTCAGGAGCGCCGCCGCGGCCGCTCCCGCCGCACCACCC
>JBOGOE010000173.1:0-21861 GCA_050747445.1 Candidatus Polarisedimenticolia bacterium
GTGCCGGGGGGCCGGGGGCGTGTCAAGGACGGGGCGCCGGGGGCTTGCGCGGCGGATGCAAGGAGCGAGGAGGAGTCGATGGGGTGCCATCGTCGACGACGAGCGACGCCGCCGCGGCCGCGCCACCCCCCGGTGCCCTGCAGGTTCGGGCGGCGTGACGCCGGCTGCGTCGTTGCCGCTCCTCCGCGAGGGACCCGGCATCGCGTCGTGGCGGCGTCTCGCGTCCGGCGCCACGGCGCTCCGAACGCGGCCCGACGCACTACCCGGACAGGCTCGTAGGATGCGCCGCGTTTTTCTCCGGAACCGCGCGCCCGCCCGATTCCCGATCGCGCTCCTGCCGGCGCTCCTGCTCGCCGGCCCGGCAGCGGGGTGCGGCGGCGGAGACCGCCCGAACGTCCTCCTGATCGTCCTGGACACGGCGCGCGGCGATCGCTTCCCGTGGGCCGGCTACGATCGGCCGACGGCGCCGCGGCTCGAGGCCCTGGCCCGCGAGGCGGTCGTGTACACCCGGGCCTTCTCGCCGGCCCCCTGGACAGTCCCGGCGCACGCCAGCCTGTTCACCGGGCAGTATCCGTCGCTGCATCGCACCGATTGCGGCTCCCTGCGTCTCCCCGACGCCGCGCGGACGCTCGCCGAGATCCTGCGCGACGCGGGGTACCGCACCGCCGGCTATACGGCGAACCCCTGGATCGGCTCCGGCTACGGCTTCAACCAGGGGTTCGACACCTACGGCGAGACCTGGAGGGAGGTCCGGGACGGCAGCGCCGACACCGGCGCCGCCCTGACCAACGAGAAGGCGATCCGCTTCCTTCACTGGTGGCAGGAGACCCCGGAAGTGCGCGACCGGCCCTTCTTCCTCTTCATCAACTACTTCGAGCCGCACCTGCCGTACCACCCCCCGGAGCCGGAGCGCTCCGCGCTGCTCCGCGACCGGAGCGATCCGGCCCGCGTCGAGCGGCTGGCGCGCCTCGGTCACCCGGAGGAAATGCGCTTCATCATGGGGATCTCCGACCTCACCGCGGACGATCTGGAAATCCTCGGCAATCTCTACGACGGGGAGATCGCCTATGCCGACCGGAAGGCCGGGGAGGTAGTGGCCGCGCTGCGGCAGATGGGGGTCCTCGACCGCACCGTCGTCGCGGTGACGGGGGACCACGGCGAGAACCTCGGCGAGCACCGGATGCTCGATCACAAGCTCAGCGTCCACGACACCCTGCTCCACGTGCCGCTCCTGCTGCGCTACCCGCCGGAGGTCCCTGCGGGCGGGGTAGTCGCCGACCCGGTGCAGATGCACGACCTGTTCCCGACCGTCCTGGCGCTGGCGGGAGTGCCGCTGCCCGGCGGGGTGACGGTGGAGGCGGTCCCGCTGCCCATGGCGGGTGCCGGCGCGCCGGGACGGCCGCCCGGGACGCCGATCGTCGGGGAGTTCGTCGGCCCGCCGGTGGAGTTCCTGCGGATCCTGGAAGGGCTGTTCCCCGGCCACGACCTGTCGCGCTTCGACCGCACGCTGGTCGCCCTGCGGCAGGGGGACCGGAAGATCCACTGGGGCTCCGACGGCCGCCACGCCCTGTACGACGTCGTTGCGGATCCCGGCGAGACCCGCGATCTCGCCGCCACCGAGCCGGACCGCCTGCGCGAGCTGGCCGGTCTGGTCGAAGAGTGGCTCAAGCGTCCCGCCCGCCGGTCCTTGACAGCGCCGGGCGCCGCTGGCTTATAGTCCGTCCATGCCCGCACGGGAGAAGGTTTCACTCATCAAAACGCCGCCGCCGGGACCGGTGACCAGGCGCCTGGTGCAGCGCGAGGCAAAACTCTTCCCGAACGGCACTTACGGCGATCTCGCGGAGCGGTTCTTCATCGCCGAGCGTGCCGAAGGTTCGTTGATCGAGGACGTCGACGGCAATCGGTTCATCGATTTCGGGGCCGGCTGGGCGACCAACAACGTCGGCAACTGCAATCCCGAGGTGGTGGAGGCGGTCAACGCCATGATGCGCCGCCAGGGGGTGGTCTGCTGGACGAGCGCGGGCAACAGCAGCCAGAGGCTCGATCTGGCGGAGAAGCTGCTGGCGATCTGCCCGAAGCGCACCGACAAGGTGTTCTTCCTGACCACCGGCACCGAGGCGGTCGAAGGGGCGCTGCGGGTCATGCGGCGCGCCTCCGGCAGGCCCTTCGTGCTGTCGTTCTTCGGGCAGTACCACGGGTTGTCGTACGGCGCCATGGCGGCCGGTCCGCTGGAGGCGAATCTGCGGGAGGACGTGGCCCCCCTGGTCTCGGGCTTCGTCCACGTGCCCTATCCGTACTCCTACCGGCCGATCCTGCGCTCGCCTGCGGGGCCCGGTCCGGCGACCCTCGAATACATCGAAGACATGATCCTCCGCTACGCCGTGCCGCCGCATCGCATCGCGGGGGTCCTGGTCGAGCCGGTCGTGGGGGAGGCGGGGGTCTGGATCCCGCCGGACGATTTCCTCCCCGGTCTCCGCACGATGTGCGACCGCTACGGCTGGTACCTGTGCATCGACGAGGTGCAGAGCGGCTTCGGTCGCTGCGGCAAGTGGTGGGCCTACGAGCACTGGAACGTGGAGCCGGACCTGATCGTGATCGGCAAGGGGCTGTCGGGGGGGTCGATGCCGATCGCGGCGGTCGCCGGCCGTGCCGACATCCTGGACAAGGCCGAGGCGTTCGTCGCCGGGACCTATGCCGGTCACCCGGCGGGCTGCGCCGCCGGAATCAAGGCCATCGAGATCATCCAGCGCGATCGGCTGCTCGAGGCGGCGACCTCCCTGGGCGCCCACGGGCTGGAGCGACTGGAACGGATGAAGGAGAAGTACCCGATCATCGGGGAGGTCCGCGGCAAGGGGTTGTGGCTCGCGGTCGAGTTCGTGAAGGACCGCGGGTCGAGGGAGCGGAACTACGAGGCGGCCGCCGAGGTCAACCGTCATTGCCTGCGGCACGGTCTCTACTACATCCACGACAGCATCTCCTGGTTCGCGCGCATCCAGCCGCCCCTGAACATCCCGCGCGATCTGTTCGACCAGGGTCTCGACATCCTCGAGGACGCGATCGCGCACGCCGCCGGTCGCGGCGCGGCGCGCTGAAGGGCGGCGACGGCCGCGCGTGTTCCCCGGGGTTCCTCCGTTCCACGATACGGACGCGCCATCCGCTTTGTGATTGACGGGTGGGGCGTTTCGCCGTACATGACAGGCGGGCCTCGGGGAACACCGTGCGCATCGCCCTGCGGTCCGCGGCAGGGCGGTGGCGGGGAGGCCGGGGAGCCGCCCGGCGGGGCAGACGCCGGGCGGCTCCGGTTGGCGTCCGACCCCGCCGCCGCGCCCCGGGCCTCCGGGTGCTCAATTCTTCGGGGCGGGTCCTTCCTTCCAGGGGTGGCGGAACACCGTCTCGATCCGCCAGTCGTTCTCCGCGAAGCCGGTCCGCTTGCAGAGCAGGCGGCGCAGCTCCTTCTGGACCTCCTTCGGCGGCGGGGCGACCTCGTGGGCGTCGAGCAGGGTCTTCATCCGATCGCGGGCCAGCTGGACCTCGTCCTTGCCCCGCCGCTTCCAGTCGCCGAAGGTGCCGCGGAAGGAGATGCGGGGCCAGTAGGACTGCGGCGATTTCAGATAGGCCATGGTCGCCGGCTCGGCCAGGTGATGGTTGGGTGAGAAGCCGACCTTGTGGATCTCCTCCACCAGCAGCGATTCGCGCGACACGTCCATGCCGTTGCGGGTGAAGGTGAGGATGTTGCAGATCTCCTCGTCGATCACCATTTCCGGGAACGACAGCGTGTTGCCGTCCTCCAAAAGACCGATGCCGACCAGGAGGTCGCAGCCGGAGAGGGCCGCGGAGAGCCCGGTCGCCATGTTCTCGTAGGCGGCCTGGATCCCCGGGATCTTGGCGTCGGAGCAGATGCCGCCCGCCATGTAGGGGACCTGGTAGAAGTCGCACATCTGGGCGAAGGCCAGGTTGAGCACCATCCCCTCCGGCGACGCGGTCGAGGCGAGGCTGGTCTTCATGTCGAGCGTTTCCGGCCCCGCCGGGTAGATCATCGGCAGCCCCGGCTGCACCAGCTGGTACAGGACGAGACCGGAGAGGAACTCGACGTTCGTCTGCAACAGCGTCCCCGCCATGGTGATCGGCGCCGTCGCCCCCTGCAGCGGCATCGGCCAGAACACGATCGGCACCCAATCCTTCGCCAAGGCGATGCAGGCCTCGGTCATGCTGCTGTCGTGCTTGAGCGGCGACACCGGGCAGGTCACCATCGAATAGATCGGCCGGTCCCGCTGCTTGCGCCGATCGCCATAGACCGCGTCGAGCATCGCCATCAGGTAGGGCACGTCCTCGGGATCCTGCACGCCGCCGACCATCTGGAAGTGCTTGGGGGACCACATGAAGGAGACCGCCATCTCGAACAGCGCCCGGTAATCGGTCGAGGCGTCGGTCGGGAAGACCGTCGACCACACGACCTTGATCGGCTCGAGGGCGTCGGCGAGGAGCGTGCTGAGGCACAGGTCGTGCAGCGTCGAGGAGCGCCGCTCCCCGGTCTTCTCGTCCAGGGTGAACGACCCCTGGCCGTCGGTCATGTGGTGCATCTTCTCGCCGTCGATGACCGCGTCGTTCCTGCCGTCGCGGCTCGCCAGGACGAAGCGCCGCGGAGAGCTCTTGATCGCCTTCTCCACGGTCTCCGGGCGGATCCAGGCGACCCCTTCGTTCCGATCGACCTTCTCCCCGTGCGCCTCCAGGACGTCGATCGCGTCCTTGCTCTCGTAAAGACAACCGGTCTTCTGGAGGATCTCCAGAGACGCATCGTGGATGATCCGGACCTCCTTTTCGGTCAGGAGGGACACCTTGGGCCGGCAGATCATGACGCTTCTCCCCGCACAGCGTGCAGAGCGATGACGCGCCAATCTAAGCACGGCGCGGCTTTGAGCGTCAATCCTTTTGCAACATGAAAATCTCCCGGATGATGTCGTAACGACAATCATCGATCGGAGACCATGCCGTAACGGCTTGTCTTGCCACTTCGCAAAACGCCGGTGCCGGATGCGGTCGCCGCGTCGCGCCCCGCGGCGCCCGCGGCTTGATCGTCCCGACACCGCCCCCGTAAAATGGGCGCCCCCAGGAAAGGCGATCGACGCATGCTCGACATGCTTTCACCGCGCGAGCGGCGTGATCTCGCGGAGGCGGAACGGCGGGGCGAGGCGTGGGCCCGGGTGCTGGCCCGCGTCTTCCTCGAAGGTCCGCGGCTGCGGCTGGGGATCGACCGGGCGCCTTCGGAGGCCGAGGTCGCGGCGGCGGCCGGGCTGGACGGAGAGCAGGCGCGGGGGGCGCTGCGCGCGGCGGCCGCCTGGTGCCACGCACGCGGTCTGCACCTGATGGAATTCGGCGGGATCGACGATGCCGGCGGGCGGCGCTGGCTGATGGCGGTCGGCTGAGGCCGGGCCGCGTGGCTCGTCCGCCACGACCCGGCAGGGTGCCGGGAGCCGCCCGAAGGGGAGGGGTGAAGGATGGGGAAGCGGATCGCCATCATCGGCGCCGGGCACAACGGCCTGATCGCCGCCAACCTGCTGGCGGAGGCGGGACACGCCGTGACCGTGCTGGAAGCGCGCGGCATCGTCGGCGGCGCCTGTGTCTCCGAGCAGATCTTCCCCGGCTATCAGGTCTCCACGACCTCGTACGTCAGCACCCTGCTCCTGCCCGAGGCGGTGGGGCGGTTCGATCTGCCGCGGCACGGCTACCGGGTCATCCGGCAGGACCCGGCGTTCTTCGTCCCCTACCCGGACGGCCGCACCCTGACGCTGCACGGCGACGACCGTGACCTCGCCGCCATCGCGACGTTCAGCCGGAAGGACGCCGACACCTGGCCCCGCTTCCACGCGATGCTGGAGCGGATCGGGACGTTCATCCGGCCGCTCCTGATGAAGCCGCCGCCCCGGATCGACGGCCGCGCACCCCGGGACCTCTACGATCTCCTGACGATGGGCCTCGCGGCGCGGCGTCTCCGGCCGGCCGATCTGCAGATGTTCGTGCAGCTGTCGACCCTCGGGATCGCCGACGTGGTCGACGCCTGGTTCGAGTCGGAGGAGTTCAAGGCGTTCCTCTGCTCGCAGGCGATCATCGGCGCCTGCGGCGGAGTGCACCACCCCGGGACCGCGTTCCTGCTGCTGCACGACGTCCTGGGCGGCGTCGACGGGACCGCGGGGGTCTGGGGGGTGGTCGTCGGCGGCATGGGGATGATCACCACGTCCCTCGCGGCGGCGGCGCGGGAGCGCGGCGTGACCGTGAGGCTCGAAGCGCCCGTGCGCGCCATCGAGCTCGACGCCGGCGGGCGGGTCGAGGCGATCCGCCTCCTCAGCGGCGAGGTCGTGACGGCCGACGTCGTGGTCAGCAACGCCACGCCGCGCCGGACCTTCCTGGAGCTCCTCCCCGCGGGGGCGCTCCCGGAGGACTTCGTCGACGGCATGCGCCGGTTCAACGACCTGGGGGCCTCCCTCAAGGTCCACCTCGCGCTGTCGGAGCTGCCGGATTTCACCGCCATGCCGGGAAAGGAGCCGGGGCCGCAGCACCGGGGGCTGCTCAACTTCTGTCCCACGGTCGATTTCATCGAACAGGCGTGGGACGACTGCAAGCGGGGGGCCTTGTCGCGGCGGCCGACGGTCGAGGCCTGCATCCACTCGGTGCTCGATCCATCGTGCGCCCCGCCCGGGAGGCACATCATGAGCTGCTTCGTGCAGTACGGCCCCCGCCATCTCGCGAGCGGCACCTGGGAGGCGCTCAAGGAGACGGTGGCCGACCGGGTGATCGCGGAGATCGCGCGCTACGCCCCGAACCTGCCCGGGGCGGTGATCGCCCGGCACGTCTACACGCCCGAGGATCTCGAGACCGTCTTCGGCCTGACCGGTGGCAGCATTTATCATGGCGCCATGACTCCGGATCAGCTGTTCGCCTTCCGGCCGGCCGCCGGTTTCGCCGACTACCGCACTCCCGTCCGCAACCTCTATCTCTGCGGCTCCGGCACCCATCCGGGCGGCGGGGTCTGGGGCGCCGCCGGCTGGAACGCCGCCCACCGGATCCTGCGCGACCTCGGGCGGGGCTGAGATTCCACTAGGAGTCGCATCCCTTTGCGGCTAAGATGCGCCCGCCTGCAGGTGGCCATGGGGGCCCGATACGGGTGCGGGAGAGCCGGACGGAGGTCCGGCCGGTGACCAAGGAGAGATCGATGCGGAACGCGGCGGTGAAGGCGCTCGTGGCTCTGGCGGCGATCGTGGCGGTCGGGACCGCGGGGTGCGCCGGGAAGGGCGGGGGAGCGGTCAATCCGGAGACCGATGAGCAGAAGACCCTCTACGCGCTGGGTCTGGTGATCAGCGACAACCTGACCGGGTTCAACCTGAGCGAACCGGATCTCGACGTCGTTCTGGCGGGGGTCAAGGACGGGGTGCTCAAGCGCGAGCGCAAGGTGGAGCTGCAGGAGTTCGGGCCGAAGATCCAGGGCCTGGCCCAGTCACGCGCCGCCGCCGGGGCGGTGGCCGAGAAGAGCACCGGCGACGCGTTCCTCGAGAAGGCCGCGGGCGAGACGGGTGCGGTCCGCACGCCGGAGGGGCTGGTCTACCAGGAGACCCAGCCGGGAGCGGGTCCCGCCCCGCAGCCGACCGACAAGGTCCGCGTCCATTACCGCGGCACCCTGATCGACGGGACCGAGTTCGATTCCTCCTACAAGCGCAACGAACCGGCGACCTTTTCGCTGAACGGCGTGATCCCCTGCTGGTCGCAGGGGGTCCAGAAGATGAAGGTCGGCGGCAAGGCCAGGCTCGTCTGCCCGCCGGCTCTGGCCTACGGCGACCGCGGCGCCCCGCCGACCATCAAGCCCGGGGCCACCCTGGTCTTCGAGGTGGAGCTCCTGGGGATCGAACCGTAAAGGCCGCCGCACCCCCGGCGCGGGAGCCGTGCCCGCTTCTCAGCGCCGCAGGTCGCGCAGGATCTCCCGGGCGGCGTTCTTCCCCGGGGCGCCCATGACGCCGCCGCCGGGGTGGGCGCCCGACCCGCACAGATAGAGCCCGCGGACGGGGGTCCGGTACTGCGCCCAGCGCGGCGCGGGTCGGAACAGGAACAGCTGGTCCGGCGTCATCTCGCCGTGGAAGATGTTGCCGCCGGTCAGACCGAACACCTGCTCCAGGTCCCACGGGCTCAGCACTTCGCGGGCGATGATCGCCTTCCTGATGTTCGGGGCGTATTCCGCCAGGGTGTCGATGATCGTGTCCCCCACCTTCTCGCGGATCTCGGGCCAGGTCCCCTCCTTCAGGGTGTAGGGGCCGTACTGCACGAACAGCGACATGACGTGGTGCCCTTTCGGGGCGAGACCGTCGTCGAGGACCGAGGCCACGTTCCCGTCGATCATCGGGCGCTGCGACGGCCGCCCGTACTTGAGGTCGTCGTAGGCCCGCTCCAGGTACTCGATCGACGGCGCGATCTCGAACATCGCCGCCTGGTGGGGCGCCTTCGGGTCCCGCCCCGGCAGGCACGTCCAGTCGGGGAGCTCGGACAGGGCGCAGTTGACCTTGATCGACGAACCCTCGATGCGGAAATTCCTGATGTCCTGGACGAAGTCCTCCGGCAGCTCCTTCGCCGGTGTCAGCTGCAGGAAGGTCCGCTTCGGGTCGAGACCGCTCGCCACCAGCCGCGCGCGAATCTCTTCGCCCTGCTTCAGATGGACGCCGCGGCAGACGCCGCCCTCGACGATGAACCCGCCGACCTCGGCGCCGGTCCGCACCTCGACCCCGAGGTCCTTGACCGATCGCAGGAGGGCGTTCGCCAGCCCCCCCATGCCGCCGCGCACGTACCCCCAGGCGCCGGTCTGCCCTTCGATGGTGCCGCCGATCGAGTGGTGCAGCATGACCGCCGCCGACCCCGGCGTCATCGGGCCGACGCAGGTGCCGATCAGCCCGTTGAGGGCCAGCGCCGCCATCACCCGGTCGCTCTCGAACCGCTTCGACAGATAATCGGAGCACGATGCCGTCATCAGCTCGAGGAAATGCTTCAGCCGCCGGTCCCCCAGCTTCAGCATCCGGCGGCCCAGCTTGCCCAGCTCGAACATCTCCCGGATCCCGTGCGGCGGGAAGTTTGGGGGCGTGGTGCGCAGGATCTCGTCCACGAACGGCTGCAGCCCGGTCATCTCTTCCTGGAACCGGGGAAACGCCTCGGCGTCGTGCCGGCTGAACTTCGCGATCTCCCGCTCGGTGCCCCCCGGCTCCGCCGACCAGAGCATGTAGCTGCCGTCCGGGTAGGGGTAGAGGGAGTGCGGCTCGGGGACCAGGACCTCGAAGCCGTACGACGTCAGCTTGAAGTCGCGGATCACCTCGGGCAGCAGGAGGCTGCAGACGTATGAGGTCCGGGTGACGCGGTAGCCGGGGATCAGCTCCTCGGTGACGCAGGCGCCGCCGACGATCGGGCGGCGCTCGAGCACCAGGACCTTGAGCCGTTCCTTCGCCAGGTAGCCGGCGGCAACCAGGCCGTTGTGCCCACCCCCCACGATGATGGCGTCGTATCGCGCGGACGTCATGATGTCCCCCTCCTGCGTTCCTGCCGATGGGCGATCGCCCCGTCCGGGGCGGCCGCGGTATGAAGACGCCCGGCGTTTCACGCCGGGGACCATGCCTCTATGCTGAGATCGCAAATCTAGCACGGCGTGGGGCGCGCCGGTCCCGCGGTTCCCGGGGGGATGCCGTTACGGCTTCGGTCTCGTGGCGAAAACCGCCGGTCTCAAGCCGTTACGGCATCGGCGGTGGACCGGGCCGGGGGATTTCTCTTGCCACGGTGGCCGGTGGCCGGGGATAATCCCGATGTCACTCCGACATCATCCGCCGCGTGGAGGGGAATCATGAAACCTTACGTGTCCATCCTCAGCCCCGAGGAGGTGCAGCTCCTCCACACCCGCGCCCTCGACGTCCTGCGGCGCGTCGGCATCAAATACGAGAGCCCGCGGGCGTTGCGGCTCCTCGAGGAGCATGGCCAGAAGGTCGACCACGACTCCGGCATCGCCTGGCTGTCCCCCGACGTGGTGGAGCGCTGCCTCAAGACCGTGCCGCGCGTCATCACCCTGGGCGGGCGCGACCCACGGCACGACATGGTGCTCGACGGCTCGCGTCTCCGCATCACCACCAACGGGCAGGCGACCTTCATCCAGGACGATCGCACCGGCGAGCGCCGCCAGGGACTGGTGCGGGATCTCCGCGATTCGACCAAGGTCGGTCACCACATCGACGTCGTGGACTACATCTGGCCGATGGTGGTCCCTTTCGACGTCCCCGGGCCCAGCCGCGTGCTGCACGAGATGTACCACTCGTTCGCGATGACCAGCAAGCACGTCCAGCACGAGATCCAGCTGCCCGAGCACGTGCCGTTCGCGCTGGAGATGCTGGAGATCATCTCCGGCAGCAAGGAGGAGCTGCGCCGCCGCCCCCCCTACTCGGTCGTCGCCTGCACCGTGTCGCCGCTGCAGCACGAGCCGAAGATGGCCGACCTGTGCATCGACCTGGCGCGCGCCGGCGTCCCGATCGTCGTCTGGCCGATGCCGCTGACCGGCGCGACCGCCCCGGTCACGGTGCCGGGGACCTGCCTCATGAGCCTGGTCGAGTTCCTCTCGGGCGTCGTGCTGTTCCAGCTCGCCGCCCCCGGGTGTCCCATCATCTACCCGCTGGGCCCCGAGGTCCTCGACATGCGGTCCGGGATGGCGGTCTGCGGCAGCCCGGAGATTCCCCTGTTCAACCTGGTCCTGGGACAGATGGCCCGGCATTACAATGTCCCGGCCCTCGGGGTGGGGCTGAACTCCGACGCCAAGATCCCCGGCATCCAGGCCGCCTACGAGTCGATGCAGACCGGGCTGGCGGCGGCGCTGTCGGGGGCCGACCTGCTGGTGGGCATCGGCGTCCTCGACGACAACAACACCCTGTCGCTGACGCAGATGATCGTCGAATCGGAGATCGCCCGGATGGTGCAGCGGATCCGCGGGGGGGTGGAGGTCACCGACGAGACGCTGATGGTGCACCTCATCGAGAAGGCGGGACCGGGTCAGCACTTCCTCGGCTTCAAGGAGACCCTGAGCGGTCTCAGGTCGGGCGCCGTTTTCTTCCCGAAGTTCTCCTACCGCAGCACCTACGAGCGCTATTTCTCCGAAGGCCACGACGAGCTGGGAGCGGCGCGCGCCGAGGTCGATCGCCTCCTGGCGCTCCCCGACCCCGACCCCCTGCCCCCCGAGATGGACCGCGAGCTCCGGCGGATCCTCGACGCGGCCGACAAAGCCTGCGCCGAGTCGGCCGCCTGAGAACCGGGAGCCCCGCGCCGACGATGCCGCCGCCCGACGACCCGCCATCGACCGGCGCCGCGCCGGCCTCACCGGGTGGCGGCGCCTCGATCCGGGTCCGGCGCGGTCTGCGGTTCCTGCCCCTCGTGGGTCTGGTCTACACCCTGTCCGCCGGCGGCACCTTCGGCCCCGAGGAGATCGTCGCCGCCTCCGGCCCCGCGCTCGCCATCCTGCTGATCCTCGTCATGCCGATCTTCTACGGCCTGCCTCTGGGGCTGGCGGCGGGGGAGATGGCGAGCCGCTTCCCGGTGGAGGGGGGCTACTACCGCTGGATCCGGCGCATCTTCGGCGATTTCTGGGGATTCCAGGCGGGGTGGGCGGCGTGGCTGGGGGCGTTCTGCGACGGGGCGGTCTACGCGGTGTTCGCCGCGGAGTATTTCGAGGCGCTTCTGAAATCGGTGCTCCCGGAAGGCTGGGCGCACTTGGCGCGGCACCTGTTTGTGTTCGTCATCATCGCCACCTGCACCCTCGCCAACCTGCGCGGCATCCACCTGGTCGGCTGGACCTCGGTGATGTTCAACCTCTTCGCCCTGAGCCCGTTTCTCCTGATGAGCGTGCTCGGCGTCTTCCAGTGGAGCTACACTCCCTTCGTCTGGGCCCGGCCCGAAGGGCAGGGGTGGATGGGCTCGCTCGGTGTGGGGGCGCTGGTGGCCATGTGGTGCTACTCGGGGTACGAGTCGCTGTCGACCGCCGCCGAGGAGCTGGAGGACCCGCGCCGCAACTACGTCAGGGCGATCCTGATCAGCATCCTGATCACCGTGCCGATCTACCTCCTGCCCCTCATGGTGGGTCTGGCGACCACCCCCGACTGGACCAAGGTCGAGGCAGGGTTCTACACGCAGATCGCCTGGGCGATCGGCGGCGCCGGGCTTGGGACCTGGGTCGCCGCCTCCGGCATGTTGTGCAACATCAACCTGTTCAACGCCTATACCCTCGCCTACTCGCGCATCCCCTTCGCCATGGCCCAGGACGGGTTCATGCCGAAGGTGCTGGCCCGCACCCACGCCCGTTTCGGCACGCCGTGGGTGTCGATCCTGGCGGGGGCGGTGATCTACGGCGCGCTGACCCGGCTCGATCTCCAGACCCTGCTGGTGGTCGAGATGTGGCTGTTCTCGCTCATCTACATCCTGATCTATCTCGCCCTGTGGCGCATCCGCTGCCGTCCCGAGCTCGACGTCCCGGCGGCGGGGGCGTTCCGCTTCACCATCCCCGGCGGGCGGCTCGGGATCTGGCTGGTCATCGCCCCCCCCATGCTCCTGATCCTCGCGGCGATGTTCTTCAGCGGCGCCGAGTACATCCTCTGGGGCGGCCCGGCGCTCCTGAGCGGCGTCGTCCTCTATCCCCTGGCGCTGCGGCTGCGCCGCCGGCACGCGGCCGGAATCGGCGGCCGATGATCGACGCGCGGACCGCCTGGCTCGGCCTGCTCCTGGCCGCGGTCCCGGCGCCGTCGCCCGGGGCGCCAGCGGCCGGCGCGCCCGCGGAGACGCGCTTCGTCGGTCCGGCGAAGTGCCGCAACTGCCACTTCCCCGAGCACCGCTCGTGGAGCGCGGGACGGATGGCGAAGGCGTTCGAACTGCTCAAGCCGGGGGAGCGCGCCGAGGCGAAGCGGAAGGCGGGTCTCGACCCCGCGAAGGACTACACCGCCGACCCCGCCTGCCTGCCGTGCCACACGACCGGTTACGGCAGACCGGGGGGGTTCGTGGACTTCGCCGGAACGCCGGAGATGGCGGGGGCCGGTTGCGAGGCCTGTCACGGAGCCGGGAGCGAATACCTGAAGGCAGGCCGGATGACCCTCAGCAGTCGCGATTACAGGAGGTCCGACCTCGTGGCTGCGGGTCTGCTGCTCCAGAGCGCGGCGAACTGCCAGACCCTGTGCCACAACGAGACCAGCCCGACCCACAAGCCCTTCGACTACGCCGCGGGGATCGCGAGCGAGGTCCACGCCCGCACGCCGCTGAAATTCAAGCACGACTGAACCGGAGTCGGTGCCGGCGGCCTCCCGGTCCTATCCGAGCACGTCCCGATGGTCGCGCATCATGCAGCGGTTCATCACCACGATGAGCCCGGCGGCGCGCGCCTTCGCCGCCGCGGCGTTGTGCGCCAGTCCCAGCTGCATCCACACCACCCCGGCCCCCTTGCGGATGGCGGCGTCGACGATCTCCGGGATCGCCTCGGGCCGCCGGAAGACGTCGACGACGTCGATCGGCCCGGGGATCGCATCGAGGTCGGGATAGAAGCGGAGGGCGGCCGTCGAGGCGGCGTTCGGATTGACCGGGAAGACCTCGTAGCCGTGCGCCGCCAGGTACCGGCCCACCTGATAGCTGTCGCGGGACGGGTCGTTCGAGTGACCCACCACGGCGATCCGCTTCGCATTCATCAGGATTGCGCGAATCTCCCCGGGAGAGGCGTTCTTCAGGGGGGTCTCGCAGGTTTCGCTCATCGAACCCTCCGGCCGAGTCTACACCGGGGCGGGGTGGATGGTGCGGGGCCGCGGAAAGTGGTCGCCCCGGATATTCCGGGATAGCATCGCTGCCTCACTGCAACCCTGACCGAAGGGAGGT
Organism: Candidatus Polarisedimenticolia bacterium; assembly: GCA_050747445.1. GTDB lineage: Bacteria > Acidobacteriota > Polarisedimenticolia > Gp22-AA2 > Gp22-AA2 > JBOGOE01. Next base: position 13,906 of record JBOGOE010000173.1, read on the forward strand.
CGTATGCCGAACCATTCGACGGCACCATCCCGTGAAACCACGCGCCCCCCCCGCTGGAGCGGGACGGCGGCCCTGTTGCTCGCGGCCGTGCTGGCGGCCACCGGTCTCGCGCTCCCGGCCTGCGCCGGATCGCAGGGGCCGGGCCGGCTGACCGGTCCCGTCCCGGCGGATCCGGACGCGCTCCTTACGGAGCTCCGGGCCCACAAGGAGAAGGTGGATCAGGCGACCCAGGACATGATGCAGCGGGTCGAGCTGTTCAACGCCTCGCGGCAGCCGGGCGATCGGACCATCCAGTTCTCGGAGATCTTCTCCGAGGACCTCGACGAAACGCAGCGCAACCTCCTCAACCAGCTCATGGCGGAGGAGAAGGACGTTTCCTACAAGGCCCTCCTGGGTCAGATTGCCGCCGATGTCGAGCGCATCCGCGTCCTCCAGGACAGGGTCACGCAGCTCGAGCAGACCCTGCCGGACTCCAACGTCGTGGCGCAGGCGGGCGACACGCACAACGACCTGGCGATGCAGTTCCTGCGCACGACCGCCGGGCTCGACGAGGCGAAGGCGAAGGAGGTGCTGGCCCAGTCCGATCGGAGCGACGAGCTGGTCCCCGGCAACAAGGTGTGGTTCTCCTACGACGCGAAACAGGAGGCGTTCCGCACCTATGTGACCCGTGGCGACGCCCCGACCATCCCCCTGGCGTTGCGGCGCGCCAAGGCCCGCGAGCTCATGGGGGAACGCGACAGGGCGCTGGCGACGGTCACGGAGCTCGAGCAGGTCAAGACGGGTCTGGAGGGGGACATCACCACGCTCCAGGAACGGCGCGACGCGCTCGAGACGCAGACGGCGCGTCTCCAGACCGATCTGGCCATGGTCTCCGGGGCCCTGGCGTCGCAGCAGAACAGCGTCTTCTACCACGTGGCGCACATGCGCGAGCTGAAGGACCAGAAGGTCCTGTCGCCGGTCCTGAAGCGGGTGCGCGACGTGAAGGGGGTGAACTTCGACGCCGCGCTCGACCTGCGGGAGGCGACGCGGATCACCCTCTACCCGGGCCGCTTCGGCGTGACGAAGATCGACGAAGTCCGCCTGCTCCCGCCGATCTACCAGGAGGGACGCGACTTCAAGGTCGAGATGCAGGAGGACTCGGGGACGGCGACCGTGACCATCCTCGATTCCGACCTGTTCCGCGGCAAGGAGATCCTGCTCGCGATCGGCGGATAGCCGGCGTCAGGGCAACGGCCCGCCGCCGGGCGCCGCGCTCCCCTCATGGACGCCGCGCGGCGGCGGGCCATCTATTCGCGGCGCGACCGCGGCGCCGGCTTCGCCGCCGGGCGCAGGACGGCCAGGTGATCGCGCCACGCGACGCGGGCGGCGATGAAATCGCCGTGTCCCAGACGCAGCTCCTTCGAGATCGTGCGGATCTCGCCGTCCTCCAGCGAGGAGACCGCGTCGTCGGCGGCCGAGACGGCGAACAGGCATTCGAGCAGGGCCAGCTTCTCCTCGCGCGACGCCAGACGGTTGTATTCGCGCGTGACCAGGTAGTTCTCGCTCCCACCGAACAGCTCGTTCTGGCTCTTCGCCATCTGCACCACCAGGACCGCCTGCTCCTGGGGCAGGTGGCCGAGTTCCATGACGAACCGTTCCATCTCCCGGCTCTCCCGGGGGCTGATGCTCCGATCGGCGTGGGCGACGCGCCCGAGGATGTAGGCGAAGGCGGCGATCGAGCGCGCCCGCTCCGGCTCCAGGCGCTCCAGCGCGCGGACGATCTTCCGGACGGTCTCCGTCTCGGACGAGTCGCGGGGGCCGTCTTCGTCCTTGACGAACCCGAGACGCTTCAGGAGGGTCACCGCGCCATGATAGCGGAATCGGCGGTAGACTAGACGCCTCGCACGGCGTCCCCCCGCCTGGTGCCCGAGGTGCGCATGCCCGACCGCCCGTCGACTTCCGCGACCCGGCTCCAGCCGGCGCTCCCCGCGACCTACTACACCGACCCGTCGATCCTCGCCCGCGAATGGGAGCGGATCTTCAAGCGCTCCTGGCAGTACGTGGGACGGGAGGATCGGCTGCCGGAGCCGGGGGACCACCTGACGCTGGAGGTCGGCGACGAGAGCGTCCTCATGGTGCGCGACCGCGACCGGCGCCTGCGCGCCTTCTACAACGTCTGCCGGCACCGGGGGTCGCGTCTGTGCGGTGTCGAGGCGGGACGGGGCGCCTCCTCGTTCCAGTGCTCCTACCACGCCTGGACCTACGGTCTCGACGGCCGGCTGGCCGGGGCGCCCGGTCTCAAGGGGGTCGAAGGATTCCGGAAGGAGGACTTCGGGCTGGTCCCGGTCCCCCTGGAGGTCTGGCGCGGGTTCGTGTTCATCCGGCTGCAGGCGGAGGGGGAGCCGCTGGCGGCGCAGCTCGGCAGCATGCCCGGCCGCGTCACCCGCTACCCGCTGGAGGGGCTCAAGGTCGAGCGGCGCACCGTGCAGGAGGTCGGGGCCAACTGGAAGATCCTGTTCGAGAACTATCACGAGTGCTATCACTGCCCCGGAGTCCACCCCGAGCTCTGCGACCTGGTGCCGCTCTACGGCACCGGCGACGTGGACGTCAACGGCGGCGGGGTGGCGGCGCTGTTCCGCGACGGGGTCACGGCGCTCACCCGCAGCGGCGCGACGCGCCTGCCGGCGCTGTCGGGATTGAACGAAGTGGAGCGGCGCCAGTTCAACGGCGAGGCGATCCGGCCCAACATGTGGATCAACTTCATGCCCCACTGGATCCAGACCCGGGTCCTGTGGCCGGCGGGCCCCGGGCGCACCCGCATCGTCACCGAGTGGCTGTACGAGGCCGCCACCCTGGCGCGACCCGATTTCGATCCGTCCGAGGTGATGGACTTCACCATGCTGATCAGCGAGCAGGACTGGCGCGTCTGCGAGTCGGTGCAGAAGGGGATCGGCTCCCGATCCTTCACGCGCGGCGTCTACATGCCCCAGGAGGAACCGCTGGTCGAGTTCAACCGCTGGGTGCTGGAGCGTCTGGAATCCTGACCAGCGCCCGCACGGCGGCGTAGGCGAGCGGTCCGCTCAACAGCCCCGCGATCCCCAGCCACGCCATCTCCGCGCCGCCGATCGGCACCCCGAGCCAGCAGATCAGGAACGGTCCGGTGCAGATGGCCACGGCGCCCGGCCAGCCGCCTGGCACGCGGAACGGACGCGGCAGGTCGGGACGCCGGCGGCGAAGCGTCAGGAACGACAGATAGAGCAGCGTGTAGATCCCCATGTTGAGCCACTGGTTCCAGACCACGATGCTGGCGAACCGATCGACCACGAGCGCGATGCCGCTGTAAACCGCCCCCTCGAACAGGAGCGCCACCCACGGGGCGCCGGAGCGGGGGCCCAGCCGGCCGAAGGCGGCGGGGAAGCGTCCGCGCGCCGCGAGGACGGCCGGCACGCGGGTATTGACCATGAGCGCGCCGTGGAACAGCGAGACGTTGCTGAGGAGCGCCGCCACGCCAATCCAGGCGCCGAGCCACGCGCCCCCGAGAAGACCGCCGAGCGACGCGAACTGGTGGTCCCGCCATGCGCCGGTGGCCGGGTCGGCGGCGTAGGCCGTCAGGACCGGAAGCACGTAGACCAGGAAGAGACAGGGGATCGCCAGGGCGTAGGCCCGGCCGTAGGCCCGCGCCGGGTCGCGCACCTCGCCGGCGACGACCGACACCGAATCGAGGGTGTTGTAGCACCACATCCCGAACATCAGCGCGCCCCCCAGACCGGCGAGGAGCGTGCGCCCCTCCGCTACGAGAGGCGGCGGCCAGGGCGCCGCCGCGAGACGCGGCGCCCCGAGCGCCACGAACAGGACGAAGGGGGCCAGGATGAACAGCGACATCAGCACCGCGAGCCGGCCGCCGGTCCGGATGCCGCGCAGGTTGATCCCCACGAACACCCAGATCAGCGCCAGCCGCACGCACCGCTGCTCCACCGGCCCGATCGCCGGCCACCAGTAGCGCAGGTACTCGCTGAACAGGATCGGGTAGATGCTGGTGTCGGCCAGCATCTTGATCCAGTACCACCAGGCCGACTGGAATGCCCAGAAGTCCCCGAACGCCGCCTCGGTCCAGCGCACGAACCCCCCCTGCTCGGGGAGGGCTCCCGACAGCTCGGTCGCCACCAGGGCGTGCGACAGCCCCCAGAAGAGGAGCCCCACGGCGAGCATCAGCAGGACCGCGCCGGGGCCCGAGTCGCGCACCGCCGACTCCAGACCGAACGGTCCCGAGGAGACGAAGATGAAGATCGTCCCGGCGAGCGTGACGACTCCGAGACCGCGGCGCAGACCGGTGAGCGGCGGGGTCATGCGCGGGCCCCGGCCAGCCGATCGAGCTCCGCGTCGAACGCGCCGCCGACCCGTTCCCAGGAGTACCGCTCCATCGAGGCGGCCAGCGGCTCGCGCCGGTCCCCGATCGCTCCCGGCTCCGCGAGCAGGGCGTCGAGCCGCGCGATCAGGTCCTCCGTATCGCGATACAGGCAGGCGGCGTGGTCCCGGGGGTCGAGGATCTCGGGATAGGCCAGGCGATCGGGGAGAAGGGGGACGCAGCCGTGGCGGACCGCCTCGACCACCGCCATGCCGAAGTTCTCCTGGAGGGCGGTGCTGACGACGATGGCGCCGCGCTCGAGCCAGTCGAGATACCTGCGGCGGTCCTCGACGAACCCCCAGCGGACCAGCCGCGTCCCGTAGCGCTCGCGCGCCAGGAGGAACTCCTTCGGCATCGCCTGGAAAGTCTCCCCCAGGAGAGCCAGCCGGAACTCCCGCCCCCGCGCCAGGACCGCGTCGAGCGCCGCCAAGAACACCTCCGGCTGCTTGTCGAACTCCCAGCGGTGGTTCCAGACGATCAGCGGGGGAGCCCCCGGCTCGGGCGGCCGGAGCCGCGGCGGACCGGCGGGGAAACCGCAACCAGGGTGCAGCACGGAGGCGCGCCGCTCGATGGCCCCCGGCACCCAGCTCGGCCGGCAGTCGGGCATCATCTTCAGAAAGGCCGGCAGGCGCGCGAAGAAGCTCTCCATCTGGAAGCGCGAATTGAACAGGACCCGTTCGGCCGCCAGCGCCGTGGTGAGGTCGGTGAAGCCGAACTGATAGTCGATCGCCTCGCCGGGCGGCATCGGATACGACAGCTGGTTCTCGTGGAAATAGGCGAGCGCCGGCGGCGCGGCCGCCCCCCAGAGCGCTTTCAGGTCGGAGAGGCTCATCAAAGTCGTCGCCACGACGGCGTCGTAGGCCCCCGGATCGGGCACCCGCTTCACGAACTGCAGCGCCGCCCCGCGCATCCGCCACCTCCAGAACCGGCCCGGCAGCGTCAGGAGCTCCAGCCGGTGCCGCGAGTGCGCCACCCACCCGTCGGCGAAGTCCCGGTGCGAGCCGCCGTAGAACGGCTCGAGGAACAGCACACGCAACGGAGCGGACGGCGGGGTCACGGCCGGAGAGGATACGCCGGAAGGGGCGCGCGAAGGGCCACGCGTGGTATAACGCCGCCCGTAACCCGAAAGCGTTGCAGACCGCGGGTAAGCCCGGGGACGGCCCGGGTGGGGGGGAGCATGACCGGCAATAATAAATATGATGCGATCGTCATCGGCGGGGGGCACAACGGACTGGTCAGCGGGGGGTTCTTCGCGAAGGCGGGCGCCCGGACCGTGGTGCTCGAGGGGCGGCATAAGTGCGGCGGCGCGGCCGACACCAGCGCCCCCTTCAAGGACCATCCGGAGATCAAGGTCACGACCTACTCGTACGTCGTGTCGCTGGTCCCCCCGACCATCATCCGCGAGCTGAAGCTGAAGGACTTCGGTTACAAGGTCACCCCGTTCGGCCCCTATTACCAGGCCTATCCCGACGGCCGCGCCATCAAGGTCTACGCCTCCGACTACAAGCGCTCCTACCCCTCGATCGCGAAGTTCTCGAAAAAGGACGCCGACACCCTGCCGGAATGGGAGGCGTGGCTGAAGGGGGTCGCCGACGTCCTGGGGCCGCTCCTCCTGCAGGTGCCCCCGAAGCTGGGGTCGATGGCGTTCGGCGATCTGCTGGGGCAGGCCCGCACCGGCTGGAAGGTCCGCAAGCTCGGGGTGCGCGGCGTGGCCGACGTGACCCGCCTGTTCACCATGAGCGTCACCGATCTCCTGAACGACTGGTTCGAGTCGGACGCCATCAAGGGGATGCTGGCGGTCAACGGCGTCATCGGCACCTGGGCCGGACCGGACGAGCCGGGGACCGCCTACGTCATGCTGCACCATTCGATCGGCGACGTCGGGGACGGCCACCTGGGATCGTGGGGGTTCCAGGAGGGGGGCATGGGCGCCGTCAGCGCCGCCATGCAGCGCGCCGCCGAGCATTTCGGGTGCAAGGTCCGCACCGGCGCGCGGGTGGCGAAGATCCTGGTGCGCGACGGCCGGACGACCGGCGTGGCGCTCCAGAACGGCGAGGAGATCCACGCGCCGGTCGTGGTCAGCACCATCCATCCCCAGATCGCCTTCCTGAAGCTGCTCGAACGGAAGGACCTGCCGGGCGACTTCGTGCGCGACATCGAGCGCTGGAAGACCCGATCGGGCGTGGTCAAGATCAACGTGGCGCTGTCGGAGCTGCCGTCGTTCAAGGCCGACCCCGGCACCAACCTCCAGGAGCACCACACCGGGTCGGTCGAGATGTGCTTCTCGCCGCAATACGCCGAGCGGGCCTTCCAGGACGCCCACATGGAGCGCAAGGCGGCGGTCGCGCCGTTCGTGGACGGCACCATTCCGACCTCCCTCGACCCGACCCTGGCCCCGAAAGGGATCCACGTCTTCTCGATGTTCTCGCAGTGGGTGCCGGACGACTGGAACAAGGCGCCGCACCGGGAGGAGCTGGAGGCGTACGCCGACCGCTGCATCGACCTGTACACGGAGCTGGCCCCCAACTTCAAGCGGGCGGTGATCGACCGCCAGGTGATCGGCCCGTACGACATGGAGCAGGACCTGGGGCTGATCGGCGGGAACATCTTCCACGGCGAGCTGTCGGCGGAGCAGCTGTTCCACATGCGCCCGGCCCCGGGCTACGCCGACTACCGCACGCCGATCCGCGGGCTGTACCACGGCTCCTGCGCCACCCACGCCGGCGGGGGGGTCAACGGCATCCCCGGTTGGCAGGCGTACCGGCAGGCCAGGAATGACGGGATGGTGAAGTAGACGATCGCGCCTTCCTTTCGGAGGACACGCCCCATGCGCACCCGCACGACGCTCGCACTGGCCCTGCTCCTCGGCGCCGCTCCCGCGGCGGCGGTCACCCTGGACCTCGACGCTCCGGGACGGACCGAGACCGACAAGGACCGCGACACCTACAACAAGCCGAAGGAGCTCCTGGAGTTCTGGGGCATCCGCGAGGGGATGGCGGTGATGGACCTCTTCCCCGGCGGCGGCTATCTCACCCAGCTCCTCGGCCAGGCGGTCGGCCCCAGGGGGAAGGTCCTCGGCTACGCCTCCTACAGCCACGACAAGTTCGACGAGCGGGTCAAGAAGGGGGCGCTCAAGAACGTCGAGGAGATGGTGCTGGAGTATCCCAAGGGGTTCGAGGAGCTCGACACACACCTGGCGAAGCTGCCCGCCGCGTCGTTCGACGCCATCCTCACGATCCGCAACTATCACGACCTGAAGAATCCGAAGCCGGTCCTGGCGGAGCTGAAGCGGGTCCTCAAGCCGGGCGGCATCCTGGGGATCGTCGATTCCCGCACGTACAGCGGCAAGCGGGACGAGAGCGTCTGCCGCATCGGCGAGGATCTGGTGATCAACGAGGTGCTGGAGGCCGGGTTCAAGCTGACCGGCGTTTCCTCCATGTTCTCCAACCCGCGGGACGACTACGGCAAGGCCTATTGGGACGCCCGCTGGATGGTCGACCAGTCGTGTCTCAAGTTCGTCCGCTGAGGCGCCGCGCGGCCTTCCTGGCGGCGGGGGTCTGGACCGCGGCCAC